>JBBQYS010000009.1:0-45962 GCA_038208485.1 Chitinophagales bacterium | reverse complement strand
CACCCTTCACATTTTTTTCTTCCCTTCCCCTACCTTTGCCCCCATGCATAACAACGATCCTATTTTCGATAAAGCTGCAGCCTTACTCGCTGAGCAGAATTTTACCATTGTACAGGAAGACAGAAGTCGCCCCTGGGGTGGTTTTTATGTAATAGATGAAATGCAGGCAGAGCAGTTTGCCGGGCATTTTTTCCCGGAAGAAGATTTTGAATCACTGAAGATTTCGGATAAGCTCAGTCCTAAAATATTGATGGTGGCTCCGGGAAAAAGACTGAGCTGGCAGTACCATCACCGCCGTGCAGAAATTTGGCGCTGTATATATGGCGAAGTGTCTGTAGCTACCAGTCATACTGATGAAGAATCTTACATGACCATATTGCATCCCGGAGATAAAATAAAACTGCAGCAGGGAGAAAGGCACAGGCTGATAGGGCGAGAAGGCTGGGGCATGGTAGCCGAGATATGGCAGCATACCGATGCAGCACAGCCATCTGATGAAGATGATATTGTTAGATTACAAGATGATTTTGGCAGGTAAATCAATTGATAGTGATTGGTACAATGCAGGTTATTATGCCAGCCTGCAAAATGTAAATACTGTAAATCCTCAAGGTCCCGACAAAAGTTATGATCCGCAGGACCAGTACACGCCCAAACGAACATTGCGTGGCGGAAGTTTTCTCTGCAATGATGCTTATTGTAGCGGGTACAGAAATGCACGACGTATGAAGAGCAGCCCCGACACTGGGTTGGAGCATACGGGCTTCAGGTGTGTGAGGAGCGCTAAATAATAAAGTCAGTAAATAAATAGTTGCACTTCTAGATTGGGGTGCATTTATATTTATGTTCCAGAAGAGCTTGCGAGCATAAATTCATGATCAGGTTGATTTCTATATCCTCATCTCCTTTCACTCATATCAGTATTTTACCATTTAACGAAATTTTGGTTCTTTTTCATTTTTATTCAGGCTAGATTTATCCTGAATCTGTCGAACGCATGAACCAATCCCTGCCTGCAAAATATTATTACAAACAATTTGCGTCCGGCGAAATGTATCGCCGGTATACCCGTTCTGCAGATGGGCAACAGGAAAAAGACTTGCCTGCTCATGGTAGTTTTGGGGCAGCATTGCTTCATCCTTTATGGAAGAAAAAAAGAGCACAAATACTGGCAAGAGATCAAAATAAATGCGTGGTTTGCCATCGTGCTGATGGCCTACAGGTGCATCACCGTCAATATCATTTTATACAACAATTCAATCAATATAAACAACCCTGGGAATACGATACCGATTTATTAGTGACGCTCTGCGAAACATGTAACCAGAAAGGACATAGTAAATATGCTGTTCCTACCATCATCCTTTAATTTATTACAATGGGACTATTTAGTTTTTTAAACGGTAAAAAGAAGAACGGGAACTCCCTGTCTGACAACACAGAAATTCCGGAAAATGTATTTATTGAAAATGAAGGTGCTGCCGGAAAAAATGATGAGCAAAAAGAGAAAGGTATTTACCTGCTCTACCAGTTCCTGGAACAGAATTACGAAACCAAAGGTTACGATGATGCTTTGATGAATCCAGATAATACCAACCTGCAGGAAAATATTGCAGCCATTAAAAATGACCTGGAGCGTACCATCAGAAAAGTAAAAACACATTACGAAGACCTGATCCGCAAAACCGATTTTCACATTGCCAGCCGCAGCCGGAGCGGTATGATTGATATTGTAGAAGAACTGCAGGTGGAAAAACAAACTGCGGAAAGCCACATACAACAGATCAAAGAAATAGAAGTAGATGCAGCAAAGAACCTGGGCGTAGGGCAGGGATTAATACTCAGTTATACCCGTGGCTTTAAGAATGGTCTTGCAGCTATTTCCCATCACTCTATTATGAAGAAAAACTTTTAAACCCTGAATCAACATGAGAAATTGGTGGATTAAATTTGGTTGTTTTCTTACGGGATACAATTATGGCATTGTCCGCAACTCCAGTGAAGTAGCTGCAAAAGCAGTGAAGCGCTATACTTCTGCCATGATCATTGTTTGTATCATCTGGTCGTTTATCGGTTTTGTATTTACTGACAGGTATTTGCATGGAAGCCTGTGGGGATCTATCGCCGGAGCGGTAATACTCGTTGTCATTATCATACAGATAGAAAGGCAGATCATACTTTCTATAAATCCTACTTTCTTCTTATACCTGGCCCGTGGTATCATAGCCATGATGATGGCTATTATTGGGGCCATCATTATAGACCAGATTATTTTTAAAGAAGATATCGAACTTGAAAAAATAAATTCAATACAAAAAAGAGTTACAGAAGCTTTGCCTGCCAAGACTTTTGAATTGAGACAGCAAATCGCATCATTAGATTCTGCCATTCATTTAAAAGAAAATGAGCGGCTGGGATTAATTTCTGATTTGGAAAAAAATCCAACGATTAAGTCTGTAAATACTTCTTCGACACCAACTGTTGTAAGAAGCACAACTACAGATTCTGCCGGCAGATCAAGGTCTGTGGAATCTGTAAAAAATGCAACTGCGGTAAATATTACCAACCTGCCTAATCCTAAACAAAACCTGATAGCGCCGCTGGAGCAGACGATCGCAACTTTGCGGTTGCAGAAAACGGAAAAAGAATCTGCCTTACTCAATGCCCGGGAATTACTGGAAGAAGAAATCCGTTCCAAAGTAGGATTCCTGGATGAGCTGGAAGTTATGTATAGCCTCATCACCCGGTCGAAAGTGGCGATGGTCGTGTGGTTTATTTGGTTTTTCTTTTTGCTCGGATTGGAAATGCTGGTACTCATCAGCAAGGTGAACGAAAAAGAAAATGATTATGAAAAAACAGTAAAGCACCAGATGAACCTGCAGGTAAGAAAGCTGGAAGCTTATGCAAAAGCTGCGGAGTAGCTACTCTTGCACAAGAATATATGATTTACTTTAATTCCATGGTTTCGCTTCCATCTGTCACAAACTCATTTCTTTCAATCATTCCGGAGTTTGTATACATATTGCCATCCAGTAAATGATGCGCTCTTACTATGTCTTCGTATTTGATCAACACGCCATTAGCGCAGCACTGTGCAAATTTATTATTCGTAATATTTGATACCTGTGTGCCGTACAAATGAATGAATGGTTTATTATCCTCGCTTTTACAATTCAGTATTTTATTATTAGTGAATAAAAGGTTAGGCCCCATGGTGCTTTCATCATTTCCAGTACGCAGCATGGTTAACAGTTGGCCTTTTATGTTTTCTAAATTGCATTGTTCAATGATTAGCTTCTCTACATTGTAATATCCTTTTTTATCATCTTCTTCTTTAAAAGAAAAAATAGTTCCTTTCCAGTTTTTGATTGCTGTATTCCTGACGATGATGCTATCACTTACACTTTCTTTTGGCGCAAAATAAAAGCTCCCTTTATTGTTCTCAAAATTGCAATTGGTTATTTTAAGGTTGCTGTGGTTGCTGCTTCCGCTGGTGTCTCCGGAGATAAAATGCTTAACATTAAGGTTAGAGAGATCAGCGTTAATGTTGTTCAATTCTAAAATGCCATTTCCTGCAATCATGAAAAGGAAATCATTTCCTTTTTCTGAAATGCCAATCGAAATCTTCATCATTTTATTTGCAGATAATGAGATCTTCTTTTTTATGATCAAGGGTTCTGTGAAATTATATTCAGTTCCAATAAGGCTAATAGATACCGGCGAATTTGAAGACCCGGAAATTGCGGCATAGACCTCTTTTTCATTGGCACAGATAACTTTCTCCACTGCATACTTTATAGCTCTCTTTTTTGCATACCAAACAGCACCTGAGGTTTTTTCTATTGTACTTTTAGCGGTTAATATTTTTTGGCTGCTGCTAAATCCGGCTGTGCTGCTTAATGATGATATTCCTTTTGCTAAAGCGATCTTCCTGATAGAGTCACTGTAAGTATATTTTGTAATGTTTGGAACGGGCAGTAAAAGCTTACTAATTTTTATAGTACTTAGTCCAGCCTTTGTCCATCCTTGTGCGGGGTTTTGTTCATATTGTTTACTCACAATATTATTGGCAAACCGAATTCCAGAAATATCATCAAATGAATTATAAATTAAAGAATCTCTTGTGTTGTAAAAAAGGTTGTTGGCAAACAATACATTGTTTGGCGCAACTGATCTTTCATCATCACTGCCTTCTGCAAAACTTATTGGCGTACATTCTACAAAACTATTGTTGGCCACCACGGCATCTGTTACAGGCACATACCTGTTCTTCGGCGAATTAGGAACCCCATTCATTATAGAAAGTGGCGAACGAAAATCTATACCACGACATTGATAGAAAAAATTATTCACCACCCATTGTCCTTTGTTGATGATCCTGATGCCGCCTGTGCCCGGTTTATTATTTCCCAGGAAAATATTATTCGTAACCACATTATCATCACCATGCCTGAAGACTACACTTCCCTGGCACTCTGTAAATAAATTATTCTTCACCAGGTTAGCGCCAGACTTTAGTGAAATAATTTCTGTCTCACCATCGCAGTGATAAAAATAATTGTCCGTGATCTGCGTATTGCTGTTAAATTCACAATAAGTAGAAACGCCAACACGGATTAGCTCGCCGGTATTGCTGGCCAATGGCGGTCTTTCGCCAAAATAGTTGTGGTCAATGCTGTGAAAATTTTCACGGCTTTCTTCTGTATCCAGCATGATGGCAATGAGCACCCCCATGTTTTTTTTGTTGATAAAACTGCAATGGTCTACCCGGTTGTGTTTGCCATAAAAGCCGATCCAGTAATTTTCTTCCATTCTTTTCGGGTTAAAATCATCTATCACAGTATTGGTAACACGGCAATAATTTGCCAGGTGTTTGCTATCAGTTTTAAATTGGATCACCGCACTGGCATAAGTATATCCTTCGGTAAATGATAATCCATCTACCACTAGCCAGGTCCCACCAATCAGCAGGTTTGAATTGCCGGTAATCTTTACTTCTCCTGCAGTTTCAGCTTTGTAGGTAATGGGTTTTTCTTTAGTGCCTGTTGCATCTAATTTCAAGATGACGTCCTTCCAGTTTCCGTTTTTTAGAATTATAATCTCACCCGGTTTTGCCTTCATATTTGCTTCTTGCAATTCTGCATTATTACGCACGAAAACAGTTTGTGCTTTTACTTGTTGCAGGGATATAAAACACAGAACGATCAGAATTCTTTTCATCATCAGTAATTGTTTAAAAAATTATTAGAAGGTATTTATTTAAATATTCTTTGCGATGATTCCCGTACCACCAGCCTTGTTTTCAAAACGATCTCGGTATGGCCGGTCGCTTCTTTGTTGTGCATAGTTTCCAAAAATAATTTTGCAGCTTCTTTTCCCAGTTCCACCATAGGCTGTTCTACACTTGATATTGTTGGTGTTACCAGGCTTACTACCGGTTCATTGTTAAAGCCCACCAATCCTATATCATCTGGCATTTTCAACCCTTTTTTCTTAATGGCTAAAAAAGCACCTATGGCCATACGATCACTGATCGTAAAAATGGCATCAGGTCTTTTTTTCATGGCCAGCAATTCTTCTGTAGCAAAATAGGCATAGTCCTGGTTGAAGTCACAATGAATGATGAGTGCAGGGTCTACTTTTATTTTATATTTTTTCAGGGCATTCAGGTAACCCTGCATGCGCATATTACTAATGCCGAGATTTTTGGGCCCGGCAAGAATAGCAATTCTTTCATATCCCTGTTCCAGTAAATGTTCTGTAGCAATGTAGCCGCCATCTTCATTATCAATTCTTACACTAGGGGCTTGTAACTGTGGTGTTACTCTATCGAATACCACCATAGGGATATTTTTTTCCTGGATCTTTTTAAAATGATCAAAGATCTTTGTCTCGCTGCTTACTGAAATAATGAAGCCATCAACGAGGCTTTCCATCAGTCTTCTTGTGTTCACCATTTCTCTGCCAAATGATTCATTGCTCTGGCAAACCATCACAGTATAACCGGCTTCCAGCGCTATTTCATCTATGCCTTTTACCATAGAGGAGAGTACATAATCCTGGTTGGGTACGATGACTCCAATTGTATGAGTGGATTGCTTTCTCAGGCTTAGCGCAAGTCGGTTGGGCTGGTAATGCAATTCATCTGCGAGCGCCATCACTGCCTTTCTTGTTTCAGGATTTACATCTCCTGCATCACGCATAGCACGGGAGACTGTTGATATAGATACATTGAGTTGCCTGGCTATATCCTTAATGGTAGGAGGTTTGGTCATCAGTAAAATTTCATGAGCATAAATCGAAGCTATAAAGCTACCCACAAAAAGCTAATCGGTAATACCGGAAACGTTTCCGGTAACGTTCTCGGTGCATAAATTTTAATAATTATTAATGTAAATGTAATATTCGCTATTTCCCTCACTAAAGAAACGCAAGAAAATTTAGATAAATTAAAATGGTATAAAAACCTGATTCATAGTTTTTAAAAATTACTATTGTCGAAGATTGTTTAAAAACTGTTTTGTTCCCCTGCTTGCTACACAATTTTATCTCACATGATAATGAAACAGCTACGGGAGAAAATTTTATAAAAACCGACCAAGCCACATGAAAGGAAAAGTTGCCATAGTTACAGGAGGTGCCCGCGACATCGGACGCCAGGTTTCCCTAAAGTTAGCAGCAGCAGGTGCTAAAGTTTGTGTGAATTATTTTGGTAATGATGCCCAGGCGGATGAAACAATTTCCTTAATAAAAAATGCCGGTGGAGAAGCCATTTCTGTAAAAGCAGATATGACAAAAAAAGCAGAGGTTGATCGATTGATCGCTACCTGTACTGAAGCATTTGGAAATAGGATAGACGTATTGGTAAATGTTGCCGGTGGTTTAATTGCAAGAAAACCCCTGCCTGAAATAGATGAAGAATTCTGGGATGCCATTATGAATGTAAATGTAAAATCCGTTTACCTGGTTTCACAGGCTGTTGTTCCTCACATGACAGAAGGCGGATCAATTGTAAATTTTTCGTCGCAGGCTGCACGTGATGGCGGAGGCCCCGGTGCTATGGCTTATGCTACAGCAAAAGGTGCTGTACTTACCCTTACCAAAGGGCTTGCAAAAGAACTTGGACCAAAAGGTATTCGTGTCAACTGTGTTTCTCCGGGCATGATTAATACAGCATTTCATGACACATTTACAAAACCGGAAGTGCGCACAAATGTGGCTGCAGGTACGCCACTCAGGAGAGAAGGCCGTGCAGAAGAAGTTGGAGACCTTGCAGCATATCTTGCCGGAGACCAGTCTTCCTTCATTACAGGTTCCTGCGTGGAAATTAACGGTGGAACTTATTTCGTGTAAAAGATAAAAATTGTCAATTGCCAGTTGTCAATTATGATTATTCAGTTTTTTTTTAAAGTTTATGAGTTGTTGCCATCAACCATTAACCATCAACAAAATATTATGATTCGATTGCTCTATATTTTTTGCTTTGTATTATTTTCTTTGTTTTGCACTGCACAGCAACATCCTGTAGCTTTTATCACAAAGGCCGATGCTGCATTTGTAAAGGCCAACTTGGAAAAATATCCTGTATTGCAGAAGAGTTTTAGAGAGCTAAAAAATCAAATAGACCCACTACTCACACAAGACATTGATGTCCCTTTCCCAAAAGACCCCGCAGGTGGTTACACACACGACAGGCACAAAGCGAACTACATGCTTATGTTCAATGCAGGTCTTTTATATAATGTAACCGGTGACGCAAAATATGCTCTTTTCGTAAAAAATATTTTAAAGAAATATGCGGCGATGAACCCGGGATTAAAAAATCATCCTGAGGCGACAAGCAGTTCGCCCGGTCGTATTTTCTGGCAGGCACTTAATGATGCGAACTGGATGTTGTATTCCGGTCTTGCTTACGATATGGTGCGCAATAGTTTTACAACAGCCGAAAGAAAACAAATAGAAGATGGCGCTTTTAAACCTGAAGTAGATTACGTAACCAGGGATTTAAAAGATTGGTTCAACTTGTTGCATAACCATGCAGTGTGGGCATGTGCAGGTGTTGGTGCAATAGGCATTGCTACAGATAATAAAGATTACATTGACATGGCGCTTTATGGAACTACCAAGGATGGTAAAAAAGGTTTCCTGGCGCAGATGGATAATTTATTTTCTCCCGATGGATATTACACTGAAGGTCCTTACTACACCCGCTATGCAATTCTGCCTTATGCATTACTGGCCAATGCGGTGAACAATACCAATCCAGGAATAAAAATATTTGAACACAGGGATCGCATACTTTTCAAAGCACTGAATACCTGCCTGCAACAAACAAATATTAACGGACAATTTTTCCCGCTGAATGATGCGTTGAAAGAAAAAGATTATACATCCAACGAATTGGTGACAGCGGTTGATATTTTCTGGAAAGTATATGGTCCGAATAATAACTGGCTTGCTGTTGCAGAAAAACAGGATCGTGTAATTGTGAGCAGAGGCGGTGCAGAAGTAGCAGCAGCATTGGCTGCAAAGCCTGGTGCAAAAATGAATTATAAAACCCTGGAAAGTACAGATGGTGTAAAAGGTGATGAAGGCGGTGTTTCCATTTTGCGTGCCGGTTCTGGCAAAGACCTTACAAGTCTCATTTTTAAATACACTTCACATGGTTTATCGCATGGCCATTTTGATAAATTGAATATTAATTTATTTGATCATGGTAATGAAATTCTTACTGATTATGGTTCTGTAAGATTCATAGGCGTTGAACAAAAATATGGCGGAAGATACCTTCCGGAAAATACAAAGTACGCAGCGCAGACTATTGCGCATAATACTTTAGTAGCGGACGAAACCAGTCATTTCAATGGCATTGGTGAAGAGGGAGAGAAATATCATTCAGATAAATTATACAATAATTTTTCAAACCCGGATGCACTGGTCATTGCCGCAAAAGATGAGCATGCCTATTCAAATATCGCTATGCAACGGCAGGTTGCTTTGATCAATATCCCTGGTGGTAAAAGATTGGTGGTTGACATTTTTGAAGCTAACTCACAGTCAGCTCATCAATATGATCTTCCTTTTCAATACAATGGACAGCTCATCAGCACTTCTTTTCCTTACAGGACTTTTGCTACCTCTTTGCAAACCCTTGGAAGTAAAAACGGCTACCAGTTTTTATGGAAAGAAGCTGAAGCTGATGTGAAAGCTCCAATGGTTCAATTCACTTTTTTGAACCAGGCAAAGTTTTATACCCTTAGTTCCCTGGTGCCTGATTCTGCAAAAATATTCCTGACCAGGTCGGGTGCAAACGATCCGAATTTTAACCTGAGGAGAGAGCCGGCTTTTATCATCAGGAGAAAAGATACTAGTCCTGTGTTTGTAAATGTGCTGGAGATACATGGAGATTATGATTCTGTAAATGAATTTTCCAAAGATGCTTACAGCAGCATTAGTTCTATCGCCATGATTGAAAATAATGCAGACCAGCTGCTGGTAGAGATTATCACGGGTGGTAAAAAATTACAACTGGCAAAAATGAAAAAAGATTTTTCAACAACTTCTAATCATACCACTGCTGGGGGGCTTACATGGAAAGGCCCTTATGCTATCTGGTACGACGGTAAGAAAATGTAATTATCATATTTAGTAAAAAAACGAAAAACAATGAACACAAGCGAGACCGCGAAAGTATTTATCACCGATAAGGACATTGCATGGGAAACAGTCGCTCCCGGAGTAAAAAGAAAAATTATGGCTTATGATGAGAAGCTGATGGTTGTAAAAGTTGCATTCGAGACCGGTGGTGTTGGTAGTATTCACCAGCATGTGCATACCCAAATCACACACGTGGAAAGTGGTGTTTTTGAAGTAGAGATCGATGGAGAAAAACAGATTCTGGAAGCAGGAGATGCATTTTTTATTCCTTCTAATCTGTTGCATGGTGCTAAATGCCTGGAAGCAGGGGTGCTGATTGATTGCTTCAGTCCGGCACGGGAAGATTTTTTAAATCAATAAAGTTTTGTAGTAATGATTAAACATTTTCTATATAGTTGTTTTGTCCTTTGCCTGTTCAGTTGTGCAGCTCAGCATACATATGCCACCCCTCCGGCTTCTGGTAATGAAGTGCCGGCTGGTCGTATCGTGAAAGTGAGTACCGCAGCACAATTGAAAAAAGCACTTTCAACAGCCAGGCCAGGTGATGACATACAAATGGAAGATGGAAATTATTCAGGAAAATTTAAAATTCCGCCTTACACCAGCGGCACATCTAAAAATCCTATCATGCTTTCCGGAAGCGAAAAAGCGATTCTTGATGCAGGTGACATTACCACAGGTTATGTACTTTCCCTGGAATCAGATTACTGGCACCTGAAAGGATTTACACTCACCAATGGCCTGAAAGGATTGATGGCAGATTCTGCCAGCAATAATATCATTGATGGTATTTATGTACACGACGTAGGTGAGGAAGGTATTCATCTCCGCAAATTCAGCAGCAACAATATTATCCGCAATGTAAGGGTAGAAAATACCGGTCTTAAAACACCAGATTACGGAGAAGGAATCTATATAGGTTCTGCAAAAAGCAACTGGAAAAAATATACCAATAACATGCCTGATAAATGCGATAACAATATTGTAGAAAATTGTCACCTCGGACCAAATATAACTGCTGAATGCATTGATATTAAAGAAGGGACAACAGGTGGCATCATCCGCAATAATGTGTTTGATGCAAAAGGTATTAGTGGAGAAAATGCTGCTGATAGCTGGATAGATGTAAAAGGAAATAAATACCTCATTGAAAATAATACAGGAGAGAATACTGCGAACGATGTATTCAAAGATGGCTACCAGGTACATGTTGCCATTGACGGATGGGGAAATGATAATGTATTTAAAAACAATGTTTCCAACGTAAATGGTCCGGGCTATGGTTTCAACATTCAGTTGAAAGGCAGTAATGGAACCACTAAAGGAAATATTGTGTACAACAACAATAAAGTAACAGGAGCAGAAAAAGGGATTTCTAACATAGAGCTTACAAAAGAATAAACCAGCTATGAAGGTTAAAGGATTAAGGTGGTACATTATAGGCTTGATTGCACTGGCAACGATCATCAATTATATTGATCGTACTGCCATCAATATCCTATGGCCATTTATCCATAAAGATTTTGGAATTACAGAAGAAAATAGCAAAGATGCACTGAAGATAATTACGACTTTTTTCATGATCGCTTATGCCATTGGCCAAACAGCTATGGGAAAGTTGATGGATAAAGTAGGTACCCGAATCGGCTTTGCCATTTCCATTATTGGTTGGAGTGCCTCGATCGCATTACATGCAGTAGCAAGATCCCTGGCTACATTTAATTTTTTCCGTTTCACTTTAGGATTGAGTGAAGCCGGCAACTGGCCGGGTGCTGCCAAAAGTAATGGCGAATGGTTTCCTCCAAAAGAAAGAGCCATAGCCCAGGGAATTTTTGGTGCCGGTGCTTCCCTTGGTTCTGTGATCTCGGCACCATTTATTGCTTATCTCTACGTCGCTTTTGGCTGGAAGGCAACCTTTATTGGAATCGGTGTACTAGGCCTGGTTTGGCTTGTGCCATGGCTAATCATAAACAAAAATACACCCGATAAACATCCCTGGATTACCGATAAAGAAAGGGCTTACATTATCAAAGCAAATGAACATGTACAACCTGCTGCTACTTCTACACAGGTATATTCCTGGAAGAATCTGTTGCAATTTAAAAATACCTGGGGCATCATTACTTCCCGATTCTTTATAGATCCTGTGTGGTGGATGTTTGTCACCTGGCTTCCTTTTTTCCTGAAAGAAAATTTCGGATTTGATATCAAGCAGGTAGGTGCATTTGCCTGGGTGCCATTTTTATTTGCTGCTATTGGTGGGCTTGCGGGTGGTTTCTTTTCTTCCTGGCAGATAGGCAGGGGAATAGACCCGGTAAAAGCACGGAAGAATGCCATCAGTATTGGCAGTGTTATCATGCTTTCTTCGTTAGTCTTTACAGCAATTTACCTGGATAGCCTGAAAGAACAACCAGGAGTAGCTATTGCTTTGATCAGTGTAACATTATTTGGATTTCAGTTTCTCATCAATAACCTGCAAACACTTCCCTCAGATTATTTCCATGGAAAAAATGTAGGTACAGTTGCCGGCCTCGGTGGTACTTCTGCAGTAGTGGGTACGCTTATCGTTACCTGGCTGGTGCCCCTTCTTACTAAAACAAATTATACATCATTTTTTATACTGGCAGCCGTGGTAGTTCCACTCGGCTGGCTTTGCATTGTGTTCATCACCTCTAAAAAAAATCAGGTTGTTGCCTCATAAACTTTTTACTGTTGAAAAATTTTAATTATGAAAAAACTTTTATGCTTCTTTACCATCATTTTCCTGGGAAATATTGCCCTGGGACAAACCGTATATTATTGGGTTGGTGGTACTGCATCTACTGCAGGTATTAATAGTAGCACCAACTGGAATACAATGCAGGATGGTAGTGGTACAGGCCGTTCTACGTCTTCCAATACTACGGACATACTTATTTACGATGGTACAAATGTTGGTGGTGCCACACCTGCAACCGGACCAGTAAATGTGCTTGCTAATTCAGGGATCTCATTTGCCCAAATGCATTTTAGAAATAATGTAACCGTGAGCTGGCAACGTACAAGTACTGGAACTTCTACGATGAGTATCAATGGAGCACCCGGTGCTGATTTTACCATTGAGGCTGGAAGTAGTTTTATTTGTAATTCTACGGTAGGTAGTCTCCGTTTATCTATGTTGGGTAGTACTGATTCTGCCGTGATCAGCGGTACATGTAGATTGACCCAAAACCAACAAGTACGTTTTGAGAATATTGCTGCACCCAATTGTGTCATGATATTTAAAAGCGGCTCATCGTTCACCACAAATATTACCAACACAACTTATGCTTTTGGCAACTCTGCCCAGGCTACTGAAAACTGGGTAACATTTGAAGATGGATCAGACCTTTATTATGAAGGTGGTTCTTCTCCATTCGGGAGTAGTTCCACCTTTAGTCCTGTACTTTTTAAACCAAACAGCACCTTCCACCTTCGTTCTCCAAATGCCGGAAATCTTGGTTCATTCTTTAACCGTAGAAGTCTTGGTAACCTGAGTATAGAAAATGCGGCAGTACTTACAGCGGATGGGTCATTATATAGAATAAACAACCTGACCATTAATGCAGGTGCATCTATGATCACACATACTACCGGACAAACAGTTATTAATGGAAATATGATTATAAATGGTTCACTCACCGGGGATCCTACAGGTACCAATGAACTGGTAATGTCAGGCAGTGCAACACAAACGATATCAGGTACAGGAACTATCAATGTACCACGCTTTGTGGTATCTGCCGGAAGTGATGTAGTGCTAAGTAAAAATGCAATCATCAGCGGACTGGCTACAGTGTATGGGAAAATTAATTTTTCCACAAATCAATTAACAGGCGCCGGTGATTTTAAAGCGATAACTCCAATTGCTGCGATAGCGGCTACTGGAAACACAATTTCCGGCTCTTACATCATCACCGGAAATATGATTCTACAAGCCACAGATCGTGGTAAGTTAATTTCTGGTGCCGGTATTCCAGCTGGCACAAATATCATCTATATATCATCTACCCTTGATAGTGTTTATATCAGCAAAGCAATGACTGCAACTGCAAATGCTGTGGCGCTTTCTGTGAGCACAGCTGGTGCAAGTTTAAGCACCGCAAATACAAATGGTTTTGATCCCTTGACCGGTTCTGTAATTCTTGCAGGAAACCTGAGTTACCAGGATAACATTAATTACACTATTGACACTGCTACGGTAAGTCCCTTCGGTATTTCCACAGGAAGTACAGATAACCTGAACCTGGCAAACGTAACAATTAATGCTGCAGCTACTTCGAATGCAAGCGCCCTGGTAAATAATGTTTTTACTGTAAATGGAATTTATACCATTCGGCCGGCTGATACCTTACACCTGCTTGCCAGTGGCAGTCTTGCCGGAACATTTGGTAGTACTAAATATATTTCTACGGCATACAATACAGGAACGGGTACCCATGGAATTTTATTAAAAGATGGCATCAGTGTAGCTACGGTGTTGCCGATTGGTACGCCAACTTATTATTTACCGGTAACAGTGACACCAACAACTACGAGTGATTTTTCTGCGAGGGTTTTTGAAGGCATAACATTAAACGGACAATTACAGGGAACGCCATTTACTGCAGCCCAAAAGCAATTAGTGGTAAACGCAGTTTGGAATGTGAACCGTACCGCTGGTGCCGGCGATGCAGAAGTAAAACTTACCTGGGTTCCGCAATTGGAAGGAAGTACGTTCGGTACTTTACCAGATACTTCAATTGGCTTAATCAGAAATACCGGGACTGCTTTTGCTCCTCCAATTGGTACTGGCAGCAACAGCACCAATACCGCTATGGCAACACTCTCTACTTTTGGTGCACTTAGTGCCGGAGCAAAAGCGCCGACTAATCCTTTTACTTTTAATGCTATTCCAACCAAAACTTATGGTGCCGCAGACTTCAATGGCGGCGCAACAAGTCTTAACCAGGTAAATCCAATTGTATACACAAGTAGCGATCCTGCAGTGGCTACAATTATTGGCAATGATATTCACATTACTGGTGCGGGAACTTCTCAGATTACTGCATCACAGGATGGTGATGGTGGCTTATATGATACGGTAGCTATCACACGTACTTTGACAGTAAATAAAGCGGCGCTGACAATTAAAGCTGATCAAAAATCAAAGTTTGAGCAAACAGCAAATCCAACCTTAACCGCTACTTACACTGGTTTTGTTTTGGGAGAAACGCCTGCAAATTTATTAACGCCGGCTACCTTATCTACAACTGCTGTCACGGCTAGTGCTCCTGGAAATTATCCAATTACAGTAGCCGGTGCTACCAGTAATAATTATGCGATCAGTTTTGTAAATGATACACTTAAAGTGATAGCCAAAACGAACCAAACAATAACGTTTGCAGCCATCCCGGCCAAGATTTATGGCAATGCAGATTTCAGTGCCGGTGCTACTTCTACAAACGCAACTACTCCTTTAACCTACAACAGCAGCAATACTTCCGTAGCTACTATCAGTTCTACAGGTATCATAAGTATTACCGGTGCGGGAACTACTACCATTACCGTTTCACAGGCTGGTAGCGCAGGATTTTTTCCGGCAACTGATGTAGTACGTACACTTATTGTTTCCAAAGCTCCGCTGATCATTGGTGTCAGGGATACCAGCCGGTTATTTGGTCAACAGAATCCTGCTTTTACGCTGACGTATATTGGTTTTGTTTTAAATGAAACTGCTGCGAATCTTGCAACACAACCACAGGTAACTACCTCAGCCAATGTAAACTCTATACCCGGTATTTATACCATAACTCCTGGTGATGCTGTGTCACAGAATTATAGTATTACATATACTGCAGGTCGTCTAACAATATTGCCAGCTACGGATCCCGCATTGCAACAGTTGTATGTATACCACACGGGTGGTGGAAATATCCAGGTGAGAATCTATTCTGCCAAAGCCGAACTTGGTGATATCCTGATCTATGATATGAATGGCAGACTGCTTGCCCGCAGAAATATTTTTATGCCTGTTGGCTTTGCTACTACGAACATTTCAATCCCAACAATTCAAAGTGGTTCTTATTCAGTAGCAGTAAGGGGTGTGAGTGGAGGTGTAGTACAGTTGCAAACAATTTTTCAATTGATCAGATAATAATATAAATGAAACTGATAGTCTATATTTTATTGGTAAATCTGCTGGTTGGCTGCTCGGCCGGAAAGCTTTCTGCTCAAAAAGGGAAGCCAAAAGTTTTTGCCCTGAGTACAAAAGCGCTGCAGGAGCATAAGGAAGAAATACGCAACAATACTGCACTGCAGCCGGCTTATAAAAAACTCTTGAAAGATGCAGATAAGGCATTGGATTTTGGGCCGGTGAGTGTGATGGAAAAAAAGAATGATCCGCCAAGCGGAGACAAGCATGATTACATGAGCCTTGCTCCTTATCACTGGCCAGATCCTGCAAAAGCTGATGGTCTTCCTTACATAAGAAAAGATGGACAGACTACCCCTGAAGTAAAAGAGTACAAAGACAAGGAGTATATGCCAAAGGTTTGTAACAATGTGCAGTTGTTGGGTTTGGCATATTATTATTCGGGAGAAGAAAAATATGCAACCCATGCCGCAAAGCTACTCAGGGTTTGGTTCCTGGATGAAGCTACAAAAATGAACCCCAACCTGAAATATGGACAGGCCATCAAAGGTGTAAATGAAGGGCGTGGTGCAGGAATGATAGACAGCCGACATTTTGTTGTCATGATAGATGGTATTAACCTGATCAGCAATTCTAAAGCCTGGACTAAAGATGACCAGCAGAAAATGAAACAATGGTGCAGTGAATTTTTGCATTGGATGCAGACCAGTAAAGTTGGTATGGATGAAATGAAAGCAAAAAATAACCACGGTGCATTTTACGATGCACAAAGACTTTCGCTGGCATTATACATTGATAGCGCAGAGCTGGCAAAAAAAATTATTGCAAATGCTGCCAGCAGGCTGGATAAGCAAATGAATGCTGAAGGATTTTTTCCGTTGGAATTGGAACGCACCATTTCACTGCATTACAGCTCTTTTGTCTTAGAAGCGTTTTTTAAAATAGCACAGATGAGTGAGCAGGTTGGCGTAGACTTTTGGACTATGAAAACTGCATCAGGTCATTCGCTTCAGGAGGCTTTTGCAGCAATAAAGCCTTACCTCGCAGATCCGGCTTCATGGAAGAAAGGCGAGCAGATCAAGCCGTATGATACAGAAGATGCTTACCCGATTTTGCTGATGGGTGCAAGACATTATCAATGCAAGGATTGCGTTTCTATTGTGCAAAAAATAGCAGGAGAAAAAGGGCCGGCTCTAAGAGATTTTTTAATGTATTAACAAGACTGAAAAATAAAGTACCAGGAATAGAACTAACAGCTAATTATTTTAAAATAATAAACCATGAACAAAATTTATTTCCTTTTCATTGTCTTTCTGCTTGCAGCCGGGGCTGCAACTGCACAAAAAAGAACCATCACCGGTAAGGTGACCAATGAAACCACCAAAGAACCTTTGCAAGGCGTAAATATTCTTGCCAACGGCCAAAAAGGTGGAGCTTCTACAACTGCCGATGGAACTTATACAATTACTATTGGTAAGGACGTAACTACTTTGATTTTCTCATATGTGGGATTTGCCGGGCAAACAGTAATATTGGAAGATGAGAAAGTGATCAACGTTTCACTTTTACCATCTGCTAAAACAGATGAAGAAATAGTAGTGATTGGATACGGTACCCAAAAACGATCGCAGGTAACAGGTGCGGTTACTAAATTTCAAAATGAAAACCTGGATGAAGCTCCGGTGAGCCGGGTAGACCAGGCACTGCAGGGAAAACTTGCTGGTGTACAAATTCAAAATATTTCCTCAGAAGCAGGTGCTGATCTTAAAGTTCAGGTAAGAGGAATTTCTTCCATCAATGCAAATGCAAGTCCGCTTGTGGTTGTTGACGGCCACCCTGTGCCGGATGGTCTTGCATTCGTAAACATGGCAGATGTGCAATCAGTAGAAGTTTTGAAAGATGCAGCATCAGCATCTATTTATGGCAGTCGTGGTGCAAATGGTGTGATACTGATCACGACAAAAAGCGGAAAATCGGATAAGCCGAAATATACTTTTAAAGCCAGTAGTGGCGTAAAAAAAGCTTACGAATTATATCCGCTGATGACTACAACAGAATACACCAACCTTTTGTATTATGAAGCTTCTTTAAGAGCACAGGATCCAGGCATAACTGTGCAACCGCCTATTCTGAACAACAACGAGCGTGCTGCCTATGTTATTGAGAATACACTTTTAGGTGGTGTAGCTACTGACTGGCAGAGAGAAGCAATCAGGGATGCAGTTGTTAGAAATATTCAATTGAATGTATCTGGTGGCTCTAAAACATTAAGGTATTACCTGAGTGGCGGATACAACAAAGAAGAAGGAGCAATTTATCATAGTGACTATAATAAATATAATGTCAGGGCAAAAATAGATGCGAATCTTGGCAGGAAAGTAACGCTAACACTTAACATTAATCCTTCTTATATCAGCAGGGAAAGGCCAAGTACAACGTTTACAGATTTTTGGCGGTTTCAATCCTACCTGCCGGTGTATCATACAGCCGCAACTGCAGCTTTCGTAAGCCAGGTGCCACTTTGGGCAGATATCAAAGCAGGAGATTTCGTACAGGCAAGACATTTTAATGGTAGATCATATGCAGGGTTAATGCCTGATGGAACGTTCTGGGATACAGGTATACCAGCTGATCCTTTTAATACAGCCAACAATACGCCTAAAACCGTATTAGAAACAAGAACGATAACTCAAAATGATTATAGGGTACTTTCCAGTGCAGACCTGACCATTAAAATTTTACCTGGATTGGATTTTAAAACCCTTGCCAGTGTTTATGCGAATTATAGTAAGTCACTTGACTTTGCTCAAAGAAACAGCAACCGTGCGGGTGATCCTAACAGGGGAGTTTATAACAACAACCTGTACATAGATTTATTATCAGAAAATACCCTGAACTATAACACTAAAATAAAGAAGCATAATTTTTCTATACTTGCCGGTTACACTGCGCAGAAAACTAAAAGAGATTTATCACAGGCAGTAGGATTAAACTTTCCCAGTGATAATATCAGGACATTGAATACAGCGCTTGAAGTGCAGGCACCTACGGTAGATGCCAATGGAAATCCTCAGGGTACTTACACCATACAGGAAGATATTGGATTACTGAGTTACCTGGGAAGGGTTAACTACGGATTTGATAATAAGTATTTATTGAGTGCCAGCTTCAGGGCAGATGGAAGTTCATTATTTGCTAAGGGAAATCGTTACGGTTATTTCCCGGCGGTATCTGCCGGATGGGTTGCATCTCAGGAAAATTTTATTAAAAATATTAGGCAGATAAACAACCTCAAATTCAGGGTGAGTTATGGTGCTGTTGGTAACAACGGTATTAGTTATGGTTCTCCTTATGATTTGCTAGGTCCTGCCCCATATTCATTTGGAGCTACAACAGGGGCTGTGGTCAGCGGTCAGCGGTTAAGTAGAATAAACGGGGCTTTCCAGGATCTTAGCTGGGAAACTACTTATAGTTCTAACCTTGGTATGGATATCAGTGCATTCAAAAACCGTATTTCATTTACGGTAGATGTATATAGGGGAAAAACCTCTAAAGGAAGCAATAGTTTATTATTGTTACAAAACCAGCAATTGTTTACAGGAATTCAAAGAGCATTCAATAATGTGGGACGCTTACAGAATGATGGTGTTGAACTTACTTTGAATACAACTAACATCAGAAGAAAAGCAGTAACCTGGAATACCTCAATCAACTTTTCACATACAGAAAACAAGATCCTGGAATTTGGACAGGAAGCTTTCCAGCTAAACCAGGGAGAGAGAACAGAATTATATCGTACAAAAGTTGGTAGCCCGATTGTAGAATATTTCGGTTATAAAACAGATGGTGTATGGCTCTCACAGGCTCAGATTGATGAAGCAAAAGCTAAAGGTCTTACCAGCAACCTGAGTAATTTATTTGTACCTGGTGGTTTAAAACTTGTGGATGTAAACGGAGATAATGTAATCAATTCAGATGACAGGGTTGTTACAGGAAATCCTTATGCAGACTTCACCTGGGGAATTACGAATACATTTACTTACAAATTTTTGGACCTGAGTATTTTGGTTCAGGGAAGCCAGGGCGGACAGTTGATCAATGGAGATGCCAACTACAACGAAACCAAACGGTACAACAAAAATTATGCTGCCAACAGGTGGGTCAGTCCTATGTTTCCCGGAGATGGCCAAACGCCTTATTCTACTTTTGGTTTCAACTGGATGCTGACTGATTATGTTGTAGAGGATGCCTCATACTATGCAGTTAGAGAAGTTGTTCTTGGTGCAAAACTGCCGGACAATTTAGCAAAAGCAGTAAGGGCAAAAGGTATTCGTCTCTACTTCAGCGCTCAAAATCTTTACTTCCATTCCGCTAAAGGATACAGGGGTATAAACCCTGAAGGTAGAAGCAAAAGCAGCCAATATGCGAGCCCTCTTCTTGACGGATACCAGAGAGGAAGTTTCCCGATTCCTCAGTCATTCCTTTTTGGACTCGACCTTAATTTCTAATCATTACCAAACTTATTTGTATGAAATACAAAATCATTTTTATCGCACTTGTTTCTATCAGCTTTATTGCGTGTAAAAAAACAATAGATATTTTACCTCAAAGCAACCTTACTTCCGCAAGCTTCTATAGCAATTTTGCCGAGGTGAGCGCAGCACTTACAGGTTGTTATAATGGAATGCAAACTCCCCTCATTACTGAATGGCAATTTACAGAACTGAGGAGCGATAATACCAAACAGGGAGTTCCCGGCAGTACCAACAGTAACAACAGGGACATCAGTGATCTGGATATGTTTATCCCCAGCACCACCCACCAGGCATTGGCTGATTATTGGTCCAATACGTATAATAATATAAGAAACATTAATACCCTTCTCCAGAAACTAAATGTTACTTATGATCCTGCCGCCGGAACAATAAACTTTGGTGCCTCTGTTGCAGCTGTTACTGATAGTGAGCGCAAACAGATTGCCGGAGAAGCGCTAACCATCAGGGCTTATCATTATTTTAAAATGGTACGGTTATTTGGTGGCGTTTTCCTTGTACACAAACCCTTGAGTTTTGCTGAATCTAAAACTACCAATAGATCAACAGTAGCTGACATGTATAAGTTTATAGAAGCAGACCTGAGAACTGCAGCAGCATCACTAAAAAATCAAACTTATGCCCAACAAGCATCTGTGGATCGTGGGAGAATGACCATTTGGGCAGCTAAGAGTATGTTGGCCAAAGTATTGCTCACACAAAATAAAAAAGCAGAGGCCATTCCTTTATTACAGGATGTAATTTCCAATAGTAACCATAATGTTTTGGCCAGTTATTCTTCTGTATTTTCTATTACAAACGAAATGAATAGTGAGATCATAATGGCCGTTCGTTTCAAGGCAGGAAACTTAGGATTGGGTTCTCCCTTCGGAAATGATTTTGGTCCATTAGGTACAGGGTCTGCAGTAATAAACGGAGATGGTGATGGCTTAAATTATCCCACTTCAGAAATAGATACACTTACGAATGGAAATACACGCAAGCCTGTTTTAATCGGTGTATTTACACAGGGCAATTCAGTAAAACTTTATATAAAAAAATACCTGAATCCGGTAGGCACAAAAGATGATGGAGAGAGCGACTGGCCTATCATCAGGTTCCCTGATGTGCAAATGATGCTGGCAGAAGCACAAGGCTATTCACAAGCAAGTCTTGATCTGATAAATGCAGTACGTCCACGTGCGGGCGAAGCTTTACTTACTACATCTAATACGCCAACTGTAGCTGCTTTTGAGAGGGCATTGAGCAGGGAGCGCAGGTTGGAATTTGCTTTTGAAAACCAGCGCTGGTTTGATATAGTTCGCTTTGGCACCACACTTACTACTGTCAATGCAATCGATATAATGAAAGCTCATTTTGCCTATGAATACTTTAGTCACTACAGGCTTTACATACCACCAACGCCAACGCTGGCAGAACTACAAAGCAATGTAACTCCTGAGCGATTGTTATTACCAATCCCACAAAGAGAGATTGATACAAACACACAATTAGTTATAACACAAAACCCAGGTTATAATTAAAATATAAAACTGTTTA
This sequence comes from Chitinophagales bacterium, assembly GCA_038208485.1. Taxonomy (GTDB): domain Bacteria; phylum Bacteroidota; class Bacteroidia; order Chitinophagales; family Chitinophagaceae; genus Ferruginibacter. The sequence continues at coordinate 24,062 of JBBQYS010000009.1, read as the reverse complement.
TACCATGAAAAAAATATTTCTGTTCGTTACGATTTTACTTTCCTCCCTGGTGATTTTTGCACAGGAAGAAACCAAAGAATATAAACCAGTGGATATACCGGAAGGCTTTACAAAAAACCTGGACGTCGTTTACACCAAAGCAAAAGACTGGGAAGGGAAGATGGACATTTATATGCCTGCAAAAGATAATGGACCTACACCTGTAGTGATCAATATTCATGGCGGTGGCTGGAACCACGGAGTGAAGGAATCTCAAACAGGATTTAATACTTTTTTCAAAGCGGGTTTTGCTGTAGCAAATATTGAATACCGGTTGTCAGGTCAGGCATCTGCTCCTGCTGCCGTAGAAGATACCAGGTGTGCACTCATCTACCTGATAAAAAATGCAAAAGACCTGAATATTGACATCGATAAGATTGTGATCATGGGTGGAAGTGCCGGAGCTCATCTTGCACTAATGGGTGGTATGCTGTGTAATGATACCCGTTTTGATGGCGATTGCAAAGGCGAGGTAAAGAACGTGAAAGTTGCTGCTATCATTGATAAATATGGCATCACAGATGTCTGGAACTGGGGGAATGGTGAAAAAATGCATAGCAAATCTGTTGATTTATGGCTGGGTAGCAGGGCAAAAGATGAAGGTTTTGCAGCTTCAGTTTCTCCTATAAATTATGTAAATAAAAATACGCCTCCCACTCTTATCATTCATGGAGATGCTGATCCTACAGTTCCTTACCAGCAATCTGTAAACCTCTACAAAAAAATGAAGAAAGCCAGTGTGCAAACTGAGCTGATCACGGTGGCAGGTGGACTGCATGGAAAATTTGACAAAGAAAAAAACTCAGAAATAAATAAAGCGATCATGGCATTTATAAAAAGTACGCCGGCATTCAGCAAATAAAATGTTACAGAAGACTTTACATATTTTAATCTTTTTGGTACTGCTGCTTTGTGGCCAGGTAACTGTTTGTGCCACGGTATATACAGTTTCTGATAAAGCAACTTTGCAAACAAGAATGAATGCTGCTCTGCCGGGGGATACAGTAATAGTAGCAAATGGAAGTTATGATTGGGGACAAATCAGGTTTCAGAATTACAACAGTATTTCTACTTCCCCATGGATCGTATTAAAAGCTCAAACTGTTGGTGGTGTTGAGTTTCGTGGTACAACCTATCTTCAATTCAGGGCTATAAGAACAGAGGTGAATGGTTTTACTTTCGCCAACGGCAATGCCTCTACGAATGCTGTTGTTAGTTTCCGATATTCCAGTTCATTGCTTAGTAGTTATTGCAGGATTACCAATATTCGTATTGATAATTATAATACGCCTTCTGCAGATAGCACGGTAGAAAACGAATGGGTCGGGTTGTATGGAACCAACAATAGAGTAGACCATTGTACTTTCAATAATAAATACAATGCAAGAGCCACTGTAGTAGTATGGTACAGCAGCACCACTTATCCTGCTCCTGCTATTTCTACTTTTCATAGAATAGATTCCAATTATTTTAGAGGAAGAAGTTTTCTAGGTGCCAATGGAGGAGAGACCATCAGGGTGGGAGATAGTAATTCCTCCAGAACAGATGGCTATAATACAATAGAATTTAACTTGTTTGAAGCCAATATTCAAACCGAACCCGAGATCATTTCCAATAAATCAAATTTCAACACGTATCGCTACAATACGTTCAAAAACTCAGCAGGCGGTCTTACGCTCAGGCATGGACGGTATTGTAGCGTTTACGGTAATTTCTTTATTGTGACAGATGCAACTGTTACAAGGTCTTATGGTGTACGGGTTATAGATAAAGGGCATAAAGTTTTTAATAATTATTTTGAAGGATTATTGGGGAACAGAAATTCACTCACTTCTCTCAGGTGCCCGATCATTTTATACAATGGTTTATCTGGCACTAACGATACAACTGATGCCTCTAAAGCTTCAGGGTATTTTCCGGCGGATAGCACGATTGTGGCATTCAATACAATAGTGAACTGCAGTGGTGGTGCAGGAATAGTAATTGGTTACCACAATAATGGTGCTTATAGTTTCCAGCCACTCGGAATAACGGTAGCAAATAATGCAGTGAAAATGACTACCGGCCAGGCAGCTTTTAAAGATGCATCTAATACAACCCTAACCTATTCTGCAGAAGGGAATGTATACCAGGCGCCGTCTGGTGCCGGACTGACTGATGCAACTGGTTTTGAAAGTGCAACATTAAATTATGGTGCACGAAGTAATGGCATATTAAGTGCTCCTCCAGTTTTGCAGGATGCTGCAATAAGTTCGGCCACTTATACAAATCTTCTTGGCAACCTGGATGTCTTAAGTAGAACAAGGTCTTCGATATATGATATTGGTGCAGAAGAAATAAATGGAACAGAAGTAGCAACAACTTATCCATTGGATTCTAATATGGTGGGTGCCGGTAAATCTTTTTCAGTCCTTTCGCTGATCAACAATTCTTTTACTGCAATACTAAAAAATAAAAATGCCTTGCTAAAATGGGAATCTGAGGAAAGTATTTCCATTAATAAATATGAGTTGCAAAGAAAAACTGTTGCTGGCATTTTTGAAACAATTAATAGCCAGGTTTCAAATGGAGTTGCAGGTAAAACTATTTATACCTATACTGATGTACTTCCAGCCAACGGCACTTTTAGTTACCGTATAAAACAAACCAGCGCAGAAGGAAAGGTGAGTTATTCTGTCATTAAAACAATTGTCCTGAAGGGAGCCAACAGTTTTAATATTTATCCAAATCCCGTAAAAGATTTTTTTTGTGTAGAAATAAAGCAGGCCGATTTGCCGGCAACTATTCTGCTTAGAAATGCAGCCGGGCAGGTAGTGAAAATTATTGCTTTAATAAATGGCATAAACAAAATTTCTCTGGCAGGATTGTCAAAAGGAAATTATACAGTCTCAATAAATTCTTCCTCACAGCAAACATTTTCACAATTAGTTTTCATTCAATAAGCTTGACCAATGTTTAAATATATATGCATACAGAGTGGAATAACTTCCCGGATCATCGCTGCCGCCATTGCTGGTTTATTTTCTTATTCTGGGGCTACAGCACAGGCAGTCATATTGAATGCAGATGGTCCGGGAAATACTTATGAGCTCATCACCAGCAAATTTGGATCAGGAACGGGGGTCGGTGCTGTGGAATCTGCAGAGTGTATTCATCCTTCCTTTGGCAGGCACATCACAGAGGTTTTTGATGCTGAGTTAAACAAATTTGTCTTCCAGTTCTTTATTCATGTAACGCCTGATAATGACCGATGCACCGCAGCAACTGATAGGCAGAGGGTAGAAATAAAAACCTACGAATCCAGCCCGAATAACCTAAAAGGAACTTTAGGAGAATCTATTACATATAAATGGCGATTCCGTATTCCCGTTGGCTTTCAGCCTTCTACTTCATTTACACACATACACCAGATAAAACCGGTAAATGGTAATGATGGAGATCCTTTATTTACACTAACGCCAAGAAAAGGGAACCCCAACAAACTGGAATTAATACACGATAATACCTCGAAGGTTGCAATTGTGAATCTTTCAGCATTTGAAGGTGTTTGGGTAGAAGCTACACAGTTCATTACTGTAGGTGCCAACGGCGTTTATTCCATGATAATAAAAAGAGTGAGTGATGGGGTTACTTTATTGAGTTACACCAATATGAATATAAAAACCATTCGTCCGGATAATGATTTTATCAGGCCTAAATGGGGGATTTATCGCAGCCTGAATGTGGTGGCAGATCTACGGGATGAATCTATTTTATTTTCTGATTTTAGTATAGAAGAAAACACAGTTTTACCTGTGAAGCTTGATGGTTTTTCTGCAACACAAATTAAAAATGAAGTAGCGCTGAAATGGAAAACTTTATCAGAAATAAACACGGACCGTTTTGACATAGAACGTTCTGCTGATGGAATTAATTTTACAATCATTAAATCAGTTCCTGCATCTGGCTTTACAAATGCAGAAAAAAACTATACTGGTACAGATGCATCTCCATTAACAGGGAAAAATTATTACCGGCTTGTGTCAATAGATACGGATGGAAGAAAACAAATCTCAGATATCAAGACTATAAATTTTTCTGCAAATGAATCTGCTTCTATTTTAATTGCTCCAAATCCTGTTTCATCTGTTGCAAAGGTAGACCTGAAGGGCTTCGGCAGCGAAAGACTTTTGGTAACGGTGCAAAATAGCCTGGGAAAAAAAGTTTTTTCCTTTACTGAAATACAGATTGCAGCAGAACAAAAACTCACAGCATTTCTACCTACACTTTTACCGGGAACATATTCAATCCAGGTAACAAATGGTAATACAAAATCAACTTATCAATTCATCAAATTATAAAAATCTTTTTCCAAACATATCTATAAAAGTACAACATGAAACAAATTTCCTTTTTAATCGCAGCCTTGTTTTTTGCAATGGCTGGATTTTCTCAGACAACTTATTATTGGGTTGGTGGTACAGCAGCAACCAGCTTTACCAACCTTAGCAATTTTAATACTATGTTGGATGGAAGTGGCACCGCAAGGGTAATTGGTGCCACAAACGACATCCTTATATTTGACGGATCTAATGTGGGTGGGGCAACACCCACCACAGGTACAGTAACAGCACAGGTGAGTGGTACCAGCAATATTTTTCAACTTAAACTCCAGAATGCTGCGAATGTCGTTTTGCAACGTGCCGCAACTGGTACAGGAACCATAAATGTGAATGGCGATGGTACAACTGCACCTGATTTTGTAGTACCGGTTGGAAACAATCTGACAATAAACAATATTGTACCTGCAGCATCAACTGGCTCGATAGTTACAGTTATTGCTGCTGCTGCCACAGGTGTAGTAGGGGGAAACATTACAATTGAAGGCGATGGTGGAAGTCGTATCAGTCCGATAGCTGCAGGTGGTCTTCAATTTCAATCTGGTAGTATTTTTAATAGCAATGCAACCCCAGTAAGTACATCAGCATATCCTTTTGGAAATGCCACTACTCAAAGTACTGTAGGTGGAGTCGTTTTTAACACTGGTGCTAACCTCAACGTAAACGGAAACAAAAGTCCCTTTGCTGGAACTTCTACATCTCCTACTGTGTTTATGCTTCCTGGAAGTAACTACTACCAAAGAGCACCACGTGGCGACGGATCTTATGTAAACAGCAAAGCGTTTGGAAATTTCTTTGTACAAAACAATACTGCTTTTGTTTGTGATGGAACTATTTTTAAATTAGAAAACCTTACGGTTGAGAACGGATCTACATTTATTACTCACACGAGCGGTCAAACACCGGTGTTAGGAAATCTTGTAGTAAGTGGAAGCCTCACTGCTCCTGCAGCTGGAAGTACCAATACTTTAATAATGGGTGGAAATGCGGCGCAAACTATTTCCGGACCGGGAATTATTGATGTTCCAAATTTTACAGTTGCAAATAGTAGTAACGTGACTTTGCAAAAAAATATTACCGTAGGTACTAATCCTACAAATACCAGTCCTTCAGTAAATATTGTTGGTACAATTTCTTTCAACAATACAGCTCAATTTCTTGGAGATGCCGGCTTTACTTCCCGGGTAAATGGGTCTGCAACTGATATCAATGGTTCTGTAGTAGCGGGTAGTTACTACCTCGCAGGTGGTGCTGGTATATTGTCTGGCAATAATGGTTTAAAAATATCAGGACCCGGTATCACTCCGGGAACAAACGTCGTAGGTTTTAGTGGCGGTGGAGGATATGTAAATTTATCCCAACCAGCAACTGCTACTACCTCAGGAACTTATACTTTTTCCAGCGACAGTGCAACACTTAGTTCTGCAAACCCAAATGGATTTGACAGTACTTCAGGTAGTGTAATAGTTACAGGTACAAAATCTTACCAGTCTGGTACCAATTACATCGTAAATACTACCAGCAATAGCCCATTTGGAATCAGCAGTTCTGCTCCATCAGGTATGACCCTGGGAAACCTGACGCTTAACGCAGCTGCTACTACCAATTATAACCTGAGAATAAATGGTACACTTACGCTCAATGCCGGCATTTTAACTATACGCAGTACTGATACTGTTAGGTTGCTTACTCCTACACCGATTGGGGGTGGCCCTTTCAGCGTTTCAAAATATATCAGCACCCAAACCAATGGTGTGGATGTGGGTGGTTTAAGGGTAGATAATATTTCATCACCATATACTTTCCCTGTAGGTAGTAATTTAAATTATCTTCCTACCATCCTTGTGCCAGTAGCTCCTGCAGATTATGTAGTAGGTGTATTTAAAGGTGCTACTTCTACGGGTACTCCATCAGGTACACAGCTTACCCCTGCTCAGAAATCTGGTATAGTAGATGCAGTCTGGACAATAGGTCAGCTAAATGGTACAGGTGATTGTACCCTTACATTGAATTGGGACAATAGCCTGGAGGGAACAACTTTTTCTACTTACGCTGATAATGAAATTGGTATTGCACAATATGATGGATCTATGTATGGGGTTGCTTCAGGAAACGGTAATCAATCTCTCAACTTTGCTACTTCTACCTTCTCTACTTTCTCACCATTTATTGTAAGTAAAACAGGAACAGTCTTACCCGTAAAACTTCTCGGTCTCTATGCAAAATTCGTTTCCACGGGTGTCCAGGTAAATTGGAATGTGGCCAACGAAGCAGGCACTTTGAAATATGAAGTAGAAAAAAGTGTAGATGGAAGAAACTTTACGCTTGCAGGAATTGTTTCTGCGGCAGGAAGGAATACTTATTCATATATTGACCAGGTAATATCGCCAGCTTCTACGATTTACTACAGGCTGAAAATCTCTGATATAAATGGCAAGATCACATACAGTGATGTGGTGATCTTAAAACAAGGGAACAATGTAGAAATCTCTGTTTATCCAAACCCGGCTGTAAGTATAATAAGTGTAGCAGGGTTGGCAGGGAAAGGAATGATCAGTGTGATTTCTATTGATGGAAAAACTTTGATGCAATTACCTGTAAATGCAAATTCAATGAGCGTAAATGTAGACAAGTTGCCAGCAGGAACTTATATTTTACAGGTTGCAGAAAATAACCAGCGCCACAACATAAGATTTACAAAAGAATAATATTCTTTCACAAATTGTGTAACCTGGTTTTGTATTTTAGCACAGTCCAGGTTACATTATTTTTAAATTTTTAGCATGCTAAATTTCAGGGTAGATAACAAAATTGCTTTAGTCACAGGATGCAGCAGTGGTATTGGGATGAGCATAGCTATAGAGCTGGCAGCATCCGGTGCAGACATTATTGGTGTGAGTAATACACTTCCGGAAACAGGGAGCGAAGTTTCTAAAGCCGTAGAAGCAGCAGGAAAAAAATTCTGGGCTTACCAGGCAGATTTTTCTGACCGTGCTTCGGTTCATTCTTTTTTGGATAAGGTAAAAGCTGATCACCCAAGGATTGATATCCTGATCAATAATGCCGGTCACATCATGCGTAAGCCTGCAGCAGAACATCCGGATGAATACTGGGATGCGATCATTGACATAAACCTGAATTCCCAATTTGTCATCACCAGGGAAATAGGAAAAAGAATGGTAGAAGCCGGTAGCGGTAAAATTGTTTTCACCTGCTCTTTACTGAGTTTCCAGGGTGGCATCAATGTACCGGGTTATGCAGCAAGCAAAGGGGCTGTAGCATCTTTGCTGAAAGCTTTTGCTAACGAGTGGGCAGGGCAGGGAGTGAATGTAAATGGTGTTGCGCCAGGCTATATTGCTACAGAAAATACGGCACAGCTCAGGGCAGATTCAGACAGAAGTGCTGCGATACTTTCACGTATTCCGGCAAACCGCTGGGGCACGCCACAGGATATGGCAGGCGCTTTCGTTTTCCTCAGTAGCCAGGCTGCAGATTATATAAGCGGAACGATAATAACTGTGGATGGTGGATGGATGGGGAGGTAGGGGAGTGAAAATCGAAGATCCCGCAAGGCGGGAGTTAAAAGTGAAAAGTTGAAAGTGAAATGTTATGAGTTTTTTAGATCAGGAATGCAGTCCTAAATCCTAAACCTTCTAAACTTCTAAACTTCTAACTCTCTTAACTCTTTAAACTTTCTAAACCTTCTAAACTCTCTAAACTTCTAAACTTCTAACTCTCTAAACTCTCTAAACTCTTTAAACTTTCTAAACCTCTAAACTCTCTAAACCACACTAAACAATTCTCAACAACACTAAACAAAAAAACATGCAAGTAAGATTTCAAAATAGCCCAAAGGAAACAGCGGGTATGAACACCAAAGAACTACGTGAAAACTTTTTGATTCATGAGCTGATGGTTCCGGGAAAAATAAGCCTGACCTATTCTCATTATGACAGGATGATCGTAGGTGGCGCAGTGCCAACAGATGCAGCAATTGAGTTGCCAAATGAAGGAGAACTTAAAGCAAATTTTTTCCTTGAAAGAAGAGAAATGGGGATCATTAATATCGGAGGAAAAGGAATAGTAACTGCAGATGGTGAGGCTTATGAAATGGAAAAGCTGGAATGTGTTTATCTTGGCCGTGGTACGAAAGAAGTAAGCTTCTCCAGCGCAGTAGCAGGAGAGCCTGCACATTTTTATATCTTGTCTCTGCCTGCTCATCAGCAGTATCCAAACCGTATAATGACCAAAGAAGAAGCAGCACCTGTTCACCTTGGTGATGCATCTACATCCAATAAAAGAACTATTTACAAATACATACACAACGATGGTATACAAAGCTGTCAGCTGGTGATGGGTCTTACCACACTGGCAACGGGAAGTGTTTGGAATTCTGTTCCACCACACACGCACACCCGCAGGATGGAAGCATATTTTTATTTCGACCTTGATGCTGCACATCGTGTCATGCATTTTATGGGAGAACCACAGGAAACCCGTCATTTGATTGTTGCTAATAATGAAGCAATTCTTTCTGCGCCATGGTCAGTACATTTTGGTGTAGGTACTGCCAGCTATGGTTTTATCTGGGGTATGGCAGGAGAGAATAAAGAATTTACTGATATGGACCAGGTGGCCATTAACAGCCTGAAATAAACTGTTGAAAAAGCCGGGAACGTTCCCGGCTTTTTTCTTCTTGAGTATTCCAGGGTGCATTTCAAATTGTCGTAGCAGCAAGTGGTTTGTGATGACACAAACCACGGCACAGCCTCATTCGGTGTCCTCACCGACCAAAATCAGGAGCGACAATTTGGAATGCACCCGTATTCCATTCACCTGTTTTAAGAATGAATAAATAGTTAGCTTGCCCGAAGAATATAATGATGAAAAAAGTACTTTGTTTTGGTGAAATATTATTAAGGTTTGCACCCGATGCCCCAGGTCAATGGCTGAATGAAAACAGTCTGCCTGTTTTTGTTGGAGGCGCAGAATTAAATGTAGCTACAGCCCTCAGCCTATGGCAAACTCCGGCAGCCTATATGAGTGCCATGCCTGCAAATGGATTAACTGCAGAACTGAAAGATTACATCAACAAAAAAAATATTGATGCTTCCCGTATGATAGAGTCAGGAAGCAGGATTGGAACGTATTACTTAACCCAGGGCGCAGATTTAAAACATGCTGCTGTTATTTATGACAGGGCTTATTCTTCTTTTAGTGAATTAAAAACCGGGGGGATCAACTGGAAAGACATTTTCCAGGATTGTAGTTGGTTCCATTTCAGTGCCATCAGTCCTGCGCTCAATCAGGAGGTTGCAGATGTCTGTCTTGAAGCAGTAAAAGTTGCAAAAGAACTTGGTGTGAAAGTTTCTGTAGACCTCAACTATCGCTCATTGCTGTGGAAATACGGTAAAGAACCTAATGAGGTAATGCCGGAACTCGTACAATATTGTGATGTGGTCATGGGCAATATCTGGGCAGCAAATAAACTGTTGGGTATTGCGCTTCATGATGAGCTCATTGCCAAAAATGAAAAAAATAGTTACCTGGATCATGCTTCTAAAACTGCAATAGAAATTTTTGAAAAATTCCCTTCAGCAAATTACATAGCCAATACATTCCGCTTTGATGCCGGGGCAGGAATAAATTATTATGCTTCCTTAAATACAAAAGAAGGCCAACAGGTTTCTTCTTTTTATCAATGCGAATCAGTAGTGGATAAAGTAGGTAGTGGCGATTGTTTTATGGGAGGTTTGATCTATGGCATTTATCATGGGCATGAAGTCGGTGGTGTGATAGATTTTGCTGCCGCAGCTGCATTTAATAAATTACAACAAAAAGGTGATGCTACTACCAGCACTGCCGCCGAAGTAGAAAAAATAAGACAACAACATGGAGCCAAATAAAATATCAGAATGTATTTATGAGCAAGGCATGCTGCCTTTATTTTATCATGATGAAAAAGAAGTAAGCATTGAGATAGCGAAAGCCTTGTACCGTGCCGGAGTAAGAGTAATTGAATATACAAACAGGGGAGAGGCTGCACTGGAGAATTTTATGGCCATGATCAGGGTTCGTAATGAAACAATGCCTGATCTCTTGCTGGGCATTGGTACAATAAAAAATGTGGAGCAGGCAGAAGATTACCTGGCAGCAAAGGCAGATTTTATTATTTGTCCGGTTACTATTCCTGCTGTAGCTAAGGTTGTACACGATGCAGGAAAACTTTGGATTCCCGGTTGTATGACTGTGACGGATATAGCCGTGGCAGAAGATTGCGGAGCAAAGTTTGTAAAATTATTTCCCGGAAATATTTTGGGTCCTGCATTTGTAAGCAGCGTAAAAGATATTTTTCCCGGCATGCGTTTCATGCCTACGGGCGGTGTAGATGCTACCCGTGAAAGTATAGCGTCGTGGTACAATGCCGGTGTCAGCGCTGTGGGAATGGGCAGTAAATTACTTAGTGTTGCTTTGCTGGCAGCAAAAGATTATGCGGCAATAGAAGAAAATACGAGGAAGGTGTTGGAGCTTGTAAATGATATCAAATAATTATTTCTTTTCTACCAGGATCTTTACAGCAGCTATAGCTACCTCTGCATTCACATAATGAACTTTGCCTTTGTATTCTCCATCTACCTGGAAGTGCATCTTGTGCTTGCTGCTGATCTTTACTTCGTTTACTGTAAAAATTTCTATTTTCTCCGGGTTAAATAAACCGGGCTTGAATAACATTTTCAGCAGCGAACCAAAATTCAGCCTGCGTACCACTACCACTTCAAAAAAACCATCGTCTAATTTTCCTTTAGGATTTATTACTGCCCCGGTGCCATATTTGCTGGCATTGGCCAGTGCTACCATATAGGCTACTCTATGAACCGTTTCACCTTTGGTATTCAGGGTTAGCACCATTTTTCTTTTCCTGGCAAGTGTTTTAAAAATAACCAGGGCATAACCAAGCATGCCTCTTTTTTCTCCCTGCTCAAAATGTTTGATCAAATGTGCATTCAATCCAAGGTCCGCCATGTGCAGGCAAAAACCATATTCTTTTATTTTAATCAGGTCACAGTTTTTCACTTCTCCTTCATGGATGATTTGCAAAGCGGCATCGATCTTTTCAGGAATATTCAATTCCTTTGCCATCCCGTTTGCCGATCCCTGGGGAATAATTCCAAGTTTAATGTCAGTGCCGGCGATGATACTTGCTGCAAGCGAAACTGTTCCATCACCGCCCACAGCTATAAGCTTACCAGGATTTTTGCTTAATATTTTTTCCCTAAGTGCATCCAATTCTATTTTTTCGGGAAGTGGGAAAATCTCATATTTCTCTGCCTTAGCCTTATAGTGGTTTTTTAAAAGCACATCCCAATCCGGCTCATCATCCTTGCCAGATTTACTGTTTACCAGGTAGAGATCATTTAACTGAACAGAGTCCATTTAATTTTTTTATTTTAGTTGTATGGAAGATCAATTTACCGGGTACAATTGGTGGCAAAAACTGAAGATAGCTTTTTTTAGGAAGTTGAAATTAAATACGTCTACCACATTAAAAATTTATACAGGTTACAGCAATGGCAGTTGTTTTATCATCTTTGGCCATGTGCTTTCTCTGTCACCAATTCCCCGGAAAAAGTACAAAAATGTAACTATTATAAATACGCTTGCATTACTGCGGCTTTTCTTTGTGCAATTAAAAGGAGGAAGGGAAGTAACCATGCATTTTGATGGAGAAACCCATAAAACGAAATCTCAAAAAGACGGTTTTTTCATTTTTGAATGGGAAACAAAAAAACAATACGACCCCGGAGTGTATCATTGTGATTTTGAACTGGAAAGAAAAACCGGGAAAAGAAAAGTATCTGCACAAGGTAAAATGATTGTTCCAAGTGCAACAAGTTTTGCATTTATATCTGACATTGATGATACTTTTCTTATCTCTCATTCTTCCAACCTTCGGAAAAGATTATTCGTTCTATTTACAGAAAATGCCCATAGCAGGCGGCCATTTGAAGGCGCTGTAAATCATTACAGGTTGCTCGGTGGGCTTGATGATGAACATCCTGCTTACAATACTTTTTTCTATGTGAGCAGCAGCGAGTGGAACCTCTATGATTATATTGCTGAGTTCATCGAGCAAAATCATTTGCCGGAAGGAATTATGTTGCTTAGCCAGATCAAAACTTTCAGTGGCCTGTTGAAAACCGGTCAGACAAAACATGAAGGAAAGTTCATACGCATTACCAGGATTTTAAAACAGTTTCCACGTCAGAAGTTTGTGTTGCTCGGTGATGATACCCAGCAGGATCCATTTATATATGAATCAATTGTAAAAAACTTTCCGGAGAATATTGTTTGTGTGTATATACGCAGGGTAGGTACGCCGGAAAAAGAGCATGTGCTGAAAATAAAAACGCTAATGGAAAGCAAAGGAATTCCACTAATTTATTTTGCCCACAGCGAAGATGCCATTGCCCACAGTATTTCTACCGGGCTTATAGAATCTGCCCGCCAATAGCACAAAGGCGTCTGGCGGGAAAATCTAAAATATTTTATCCTATTGTTTCTGTACCTCAGTTTGGTGCTGAGTTTAAAATAACTTTATGGGCTAATAAAAAAAAGGCTTCCAATAAAGGAAGCCTTTTTTTTTAAAAAATAAGAACTTACAAAAGCCTTATCCCATCTTTCTCCAGCGATATCTTTTTTTCCCTGTATAATTTCCCCAGGGTCATTTTAAAAGTCTTTTTACTCATCCCAAATACATCATAAATTTCTTCCGGCGCTGATTTGTCATGGTAGGGCAAAAAACCTTTTTCCTCACCCAGCATCCTCAGTATTTTATCAGATTCATTTTCCACCCTGGCATAGCCTTGTTGCCCGGCAGCGACATCTATTTTAAGAAAACCATCCTCATCAGCAGCATATATCTTTTTGATAAAACCTTTAAACTTATCACCTTCAGTAATGTTCCTGTAAATCTCATTGTGGTGCAACAATCCCGTGTGTTTGTTATTTACAATCACCACATAACCCAGGTCAGTCCTGCGCAGCACGATCAGGTCCACTTCCTCTAATTCTGCTACGGTTAAATCTTCATTTTGCAAATCCTGTTCTACACGTTCCGTTGCAGCAAGTCTTCCTGTTTGTTCATCCAGGTATATTTTTACCAGGTATTCGCCATTAGGCCGCATACCCATCAGCTGCTGACTTTTGGGCACAAAAATATCTTTCATCAATCCCCAATCCATAAAAGCCCCTTGTGGAGTTACATCCACAGCTTTTAATTTTACAATATCTCCAAGTACCCCTTTGGGTTGCTGCGTGGTCGCTATCAGCCTGTCTTCTCCATCATGGTACACAAACACATTTAGTTCATCACCTTCTTTCGCCTCACGTGGGGCAAATCTTCTGGGCAGCAAAATTCCTTCTCCGTCATCATCCAGGTACAAGCCAAAATCTACCTTCCTCAGCACTTTTAATTTTTGAAACTTTCCCGGTTCTACAATAGCCATCTTTATTTATTTTTTATTTAAAGATACAGTTTTGGGGGCAGCAGCCATATTTCAGTCTCCGGCATTTGTATCGGGCTATCCGCTATACCTCCGCTTCTCTCCGGTGCCGCTTCTATCCCGGCCATTCTCATCTGTGTGCCATTGTTCAGCAGCTTAGCGGTATCACTTTTATGAGTTCGTATATTAGCCTACCTTTACGCCTAAAAAAATAATCTTGAAGTTTACAGAATTCGATTTTCACCCCGACCTGCAGGAAGGCATAGCAGCATCAAATTATACAGACGCTACACCGGTACAGGAACAGGTCATCCCATTAATATTAGCAGGCAAAGATATCATAGCCTCAGCACAGACTGGTACCGGCAAAACCGCTGCATTTCTTTTGCCGCTGATCCATAAAATAATCAGTGCACCGCCCGCTCATGGTAGCGTTACTTCGCTTATTATAGTGCCTACAAGAGAGCTTGCTATACAGATAGCACAGCACATGGAGGGACTTTCATATTTTACACCAGTTAGTTCCATTGCCGTATATGGCGGTGGAGATGGCAATGCATTTGTGCAGGAGAAAAAAGCCCTGAGTGAAGGCGCAGACATAGTCGTGTGTACACCCGGCAAAATGATGTCGCACATAAAAATGGGCTATGTAAAACTCGATAATTTAAAATACCTGGTGCTCGATGAAGCCGATCGTATGCTCGATATGGGTTTTTACGACGACATAGTTTTCATTATTAAACACCTGCAGGGAAAACGACAGACACTATTATTTTCTGCAACCATGCCACCACGGATCAGGACTCTTGCCAGGGAGATTTTAAATAATCCTGAAGAGATTAATATTTCTATCAGCAAACCACCCGAAAGGATCATACAGCAGGCATACCTCGTATATGATGCCCAAAAAATTCCGTTGATCCTGCATTTACTACAGCAAAAGCATTTTAAATCAGTGCTGGTTTTTTGTAGCAGTAAGCTAAATGTAAAAGAACTTACCCGTACCCTCCGCAGGAACAAGATCAATGCAGCAGAAATTCATTCTGACCTTGACCAGGGTGAAAGAGAGCAAACACTCATCAATTACAAAAGTGGCAAAGTGCCAATTCTTGTAGCTACCGATATCCTCAGCCGTGGTATAGATATAGACAATATTGATTTGGTGATCAACTTTGATGTACCACACGATGGAGAAGATTATGTGCATCGCATAGGCCGTACCGCCCGTGCAGATACTGATGGTACAGCCTGGACGCTGATCAGCACCCAGGAGCAAAGGAAATTTAAAGCCATAGAAAAACTTATAGAAAAAGAAGTGCCCAAAATGGCAATTCCTGAATCGCTCGGAGAACAGCCATCTTACAATGAAATTCCACAAAGAAAGTTTGGCATTAAACCCGCTGGCAAAAAATCTTTTTACCACAAAGGAGCCAGGAATAAATAGGAAAAATTTTAAGGCGGGATGAAACATAAATTGCTTTAATTTAGAGCTAACTATATTCTCTTATTTAATATTTCAGTTAGCAACTCCATATTATCATCTCCCATAGAATACCTGCAGGGCATTACCGCCCCGCGTGCAGATCTGTTGAAAAAAGAATTGAACATTTTCAGCTTTAATGACTTGCTGCAGCATTATCCTTTTCGGCATATAGACCGTACCAACGTAGATAAAATAGGCAGTCTTGGTGCCACCAATGAATATGCATATGTATCGGGAAAGCTATTGGGCACATCTATCGTTGGTGAAGGAAGAGCAAAAAGACTTGTTGCGAAATTTGCTGATGGCACCGGCACAATAGAAGCTGTTTGGTTCCAGGGCATACAATGGGTGCAGAAAATTCTTTTTACCGGGAGACAATATTTGTTATTTGGGAAACTTGGTTTTTTTATGGGTAACCCGCAAATGGCACACCCTGACCTGGAGAATTTTACAGCATCTAAATCTACCGGCAAAGCTACCTTAGAGCCCATTTACCCCACAACAGAAAAATTAAAAACACGGGGTGTTACTGGTGGCGAGTTTGCAAAATTTACCCGGCAACTTATAGAAAAATTATCAGCAGCCGAGCTTCCTGAAAACTTGCCCGATGCTATAATAATTAAATACAAACTGATGGGCAGATTTGAGGCAAATAAATCAATTCATTTTCCCGGAACAACCAATGATTATAAGCATGCACTCCGCCGGTTGAAGTTTGAAGAATTATTCTTTGCACAACTGCGCATCCAGTTAATAAAACTCGAGAGACACAGGTTCAGTAAAGGAGTGATTTTTGAAAAAGTAGGCAATTTGTTCAATGAATTTTATAAAACCTATTTACCTTTTACACTCACCAATGCACAGAAAAAAGTTTTAAAAGATATACGCCAGGATACTGCAACCGGCAAACAGATGAACAGGTTGCTGCAGGGTGACGTGGGCAGTGGCAAAACTATGGTTGCTTTATTAAGCATGCTCATAGCTGCAGATAATGGTTACCAGTCTGTGATGATGGCGCCAACAGAAATATTGGCCCGGCAACATTTGACCAGCATTACCGAATTATTAAAAGACATGCCGGTAAAAATTGAATTGCTTACAGGAAGCATAAAAGGAAAAGCCCGCAAACAAATCCTGGCCAACGCAGCAGATGGCTCATTACACATACTTGTAGGTACTCATGCAGTGATACAGGATAAAGTTGTCTTTCACAATCTTGGCTTTGCCGTGGTGGACGAACAGCACAAATTTGGCGTGGCACAGCGGGCTATGCTTTGGGCAAAAGCGACGGTTCCACCACATATTTTAGTAATGACTGCCACACCTATTCCACGCACACTTGCACTCACCGCCTACGGAGATCTTGACTATAGTGTAATGGATGAATTGCCGCCGGGACGTATACCCATTGAAACCATACACCGCTCAGAATCTGCACGTCCTGAGGTGATGAGTTTTATCAGAAAACAAGTGGCACTTGGCAGGCAGGCATATATCATTTACCCATTAATAGAAGAAAGCAGTAAGCTTGATTTTGAAAACCTGATGAAAGGTTATGAAGAAGTAAAATCATTTTTTCCTGAACCAAAATATTATATCAGCATGGTGCATGGCAAGCAACCACCTGAACAAAAAGACCTGAACATGGAGAGGTTTGTGCAAAATGATACACAGATCATGGTGGCCACAACTGTAATAGAAGTTGGTGTAAATGTGCCTAATGCAACCGTGATGGTCATAGAAAGTACGGAGCGGTTTGGTCTCTCCCAATTGCACCAGCTTCGTGGCAGGGTGGGCAGGGGTGGAGAAAAAAGTTATTGTATATTATTAACAGGAAAAAAACTCAGTCGTGAAGGCAGGGAGCGGCTGCAGATAATGACGGCAACCAATGATGGATTTCTTATTGCAGAAAAAGACCTAGAGCTCAGGGGACCCGGCGAAATAGAAGGCACCAGGCAAAGCGGTGCATTAAATTTTAAACTTGCCAGCATTATTAACGACAGGCAAATGCTCGAAGTGGCACGGGATGTGGTAGAAGAATTACTGACTACTGATCCCAAACTTGAAATGCAGGAGCACAAAATGGTACAGGAATTTCTGGTAAAACAGAAAGGAAAAACCAAATGGAGTAAGGTGGCTTAGTATCACTAAAGATTGTTAATTAAGCTTAGAAGCTAGTTTGCATAGAACAAATTGTGAGATCCTTTCGTAATTAATAAGTAATTTCAAAACAAAAAATTCTTGAGTATTATATACAAAATAACCAAACTGTTTTCTTTTGTCTTACTGCTTTCTGTAGTAGGAAATGCTGCATTTGCACAAATGGAGTTTATACAGAACAAAGGACAATGGAATAATAATGTGAAGTACCGTTCTGATTTTAGCGGTGGTTCTTTTTTCCTGGAACAAAAAGGTTTTACTGCATTGGTATATATGCCAGGTGACCTGGAAAAAGTTTCTGAACAAATTCATGGCCATGGCACAAAAGAAAATGGCACCGCAAATAACAACCAGCCAATAGTTCTGCATTCATTCGCATACAAAGTGTCTTTCTTTGGCGGCAATCCAAATGCAACCATAGTTCCGGAGAAAGGCTTGAATACTTACAATAATTATTTTCTTGGAAAAGACCCGGCAAACTGGGTTTCTGATTGTAAGCTTTACCAGGCAGTGGTGTACAAAGATATTTACCCCAATATCGATGTGCGATATTATAATAATGGGGATAAAATGAAATATGATTTTATAGTAAGACCCGGCGGGAATGTAAATGCTATCGGGTTAAGGTACGATGGGCCAAAAGATCTGCTGATAAAAGACAATAAGCTAATTATTAAAACCAGTATCGGCGACGTAACAGAACTGGAACCCTATACCTACCAGGCAGGCTTAAAGGGTCCTGAGCAGGTAGAGTGTAAATATGTGATTACTGACAATGTGGTCTCATTTAATGTGAAAAATTATGATCAGAAAAAAACACTGATTATTGATCCGACCATAATATTTTCCACTTTTACAGGAAGTACTGCAGACAACTGGGGATTTACAGCTACTCCCGGCCCCGATGGAAGTTTCTTTGCCGGAGGAATATCGTTCGGCTCTGGCTATCCTGTTTCGGCAGGTGCCTATGATGTTACTTTTAATGGAGGCCAGGCAGATGGGAATTTTGCAGGTTATGATATTGCATTATTTAAGTTTACTCCCAATGGAAACCGAGCCTACGCTACTTATCTCGGAGGCAGTAAAAATGAGCAACCGCATAGCCTTATCACAGATGCCGAGGGTAATTTAATTTTATCGGGGGCCACAAATTCTTCAGATTTCCCACAAGTAGGCCAACTGGGTCTTGCAAGTACAGGTACAGACTACGATATTATACTAACAAAATTTAATGCAAGTGGTACTGCGCTTATTGGGTCTGTCAAAATCGGTGGTAGTGCTGATGATGGAATAAATATCAGGCCGAAATATGTTGGTGCAACAGGTTCCGTAAGCCTTCGTAGAAATTATGGAGACGATGCCCGGTCTGAAGTTATTTTGGATGCTGCCAATAATATCATTCTTGCCTCATCCAGCCAATCAAATAATTTCCCTATCAGGAATTCTACCCTACAACCTACAAAGTCCGGCGCCCAGGATGGGGTTATATTAAAAATGTCACCAAACTTAAATGCTGTGATTTTCAGTACTTACTTTGGAGGTAGCCAGGATGATGCATGTTTTGTAGCCAGTATCTCACCCGTAAATGGAAATATTTATATAGGAGGTTCTACTGCATCTTCTGATTTGCCGGGTAACAAAACAGGCGTCCTTTCCCCAAACAATAATGGTGCAATTGATGGGTTTGTAACTATAATAAATCCTGCAGGTACACTCATTCAAAAAACAACTTATATAGGCACCGGAAGTATTGATATGTTATTTGGGTTAAAATTCGATAAAGTTGGATTCCCTTACATAATGGGAACAACACTAAGTGCTAACTGGCCTGTGATCAATGCTAATTATTCCAATGCCGGTGCTAAACAATTTATTGCAAAATTAACCCCCGATCTTTCTGCATATGTATACTCTACTGTATTTGGAAATAACTCTGTAGATCCTAATATTTCACCTATAGCTTTCCTTGTAGATCGTTGTGAGAATGTTTATGTTTCAGGATGGGGAGGAGGAATAAACAGGGACCAGGGATATTCTACCGGCACTACCGCAAACCTGCCGGAGACAAATCCGCTGAGTGGTTTGCAAAATCCTGATGGGATGGATTTCTATTTCTTTGTATTGGAGCGAAATGCACAGAGCCGTTTATTTGCCAGCCATTTTGGGCAGAATGGTGGATTGGGAGACCATGTTGATGGTGGTACAAGTCGTTTTGATGCGCAGGGAGTGATTTACCAGGCACTTTGCGCCAATTGCGGCAGACAAGGTTCCTTCCCAACAACAGGTGGCGTTTGGTCGCCAACAAATGGAAGCATCAATTGCAACCAGGCCGCAGTAAAAATTGATATGAATTTTGCCGGTGTGGGTGCAAAGGTACAGTCTAGTATTGGTGGAAATATTGCTGATACTTCAGCATGTACAGGAGATGTAATTACATTCAGGGACCTGCTGGGAAAAGGAAAGAAATTTATATTTGATTTTGGAGATGGAAGTCCGCAACAAACAACAATTGCTCCCAACAATACAGTTACTTATACTTATAATTCAACAGGGGTTTTTCGGGTAATGTTAATTGCAGAAGATAGTTCTACCTGTAACATCAGGGATACCTCATTTATCAATATCAGGATCTCGGACAACAGGGCAGCACTGGATTTTACTTCAGCCAAACTTCCGCCTTGTGAGAGTTTGTCCTATGCATTTACAAATACAACCACGGCAAACAATCCAAGCTTTTTGCCCAATAACTTTTATTGGGATTATGGTGATGGTTCGCCAAGGGATACTGTAAATGGATTTGCACCAAACCCAACAACACATACCTATGCAAGTCCCGGAACTTACACGGTAAAATTATTCCTGAAAGGAGATAATTTTTGTAACTCTCCTGACTCTATAGAAAAAGTGATCAGGATCAACCCATTGGTAAAAGCAATTTTCACTACTGATGCTTTAGGTTGTGCTCCATATCTTGCTGAGTTTACCAATGAAAGTCTTGCAGGTACTAGCTTTATCTGGCAGTTTGAAGATGGAACCGTTTTCTCTACAGCTGAAAATCCTACTTATTTATTTACAACACCCGGAGTTTATAGGGTTAGATTAATCGCCAATGATCCCTCTACCTGTAACCTGACGGACACTTCTGGATATTTTACGATTACAGTTTTGCCAAAACCAATGGCAGGGGCCACTTGGGGACCAAATCCTCCCCAGGAAAATGTACCGGTTTCATTCACCAATCTTTCTTCTCCGGATGCTGTACGTTTCCTTTGGTTTTTTGGTGATGGAGATAGCTCTACCGTCAGAAACCCAATGCATGAATATAATGAAACAGGTACTTACAATGTGATACTAATTGCATATAACAGGGCTAATTGTACGGATACATTCCGTTTCCCGGTAAGTGTGGTTATACTGCCCTTGCTGGCAGTGCCGAATGCTTTTACGCCTGGTAAGTTTGGTGAAAATAGCATTGTAAAAGTCCGGGGTTTTGGAATTGATAAAATGACCTGGACAATTTATAACCGCCTGGGGCAGGTAGTATTTATTTCCAATAATAAAAATACCGGGTGGGATGGAACCTTCAAAGGAAAACTCCAAGCCATGGATGTGTATGCTTACACCCTTGAAGCAATTTTAGTGACGGGTGAAAAGATCAGGAAGACAGGAGATATAACACTTTTAAGATAAGCATAAATGGAACGATTCATGCTTGCATAAATATGAAAATGATAAAAAAATATTATAAAAAAATTCTCTTACCAATCATGCTGTTCGTGGCTTTTTGTGCCCACGGACAAGACCTGCATTTCTCGCAGTTCTACAACAGTCCGCTTACCACCAATCCGGCAAATACAGGATTTATTCCTGATGCAGATTACAGGATTGGCGGTAGTTACCGGAACCAGTATAGTAGTATCATGCAGGTGCCTTACAAAACATTTAGTGCATTTGCTGATGGACAATTGTTTCGTGACAGGCTCGAAAACGGCTGGGTAGGAGTAGGAGCAGTACTGCTTTCAGATGAGGCAGGTTCGGGTGCATTAAAATCTAATAAGGTATATGGTTCTGTAGCTTACCACCAGCTGTTGGGCTACGGAAGTTTGCTAAGTGCAGGCTTCAACCTCGGGTATGCAGAAAAAAGAATCGACCAGACCAAGCTTAAGTTCCCTGATCAGTTTGATGGGAAATTCTTTGATGGAGACCGTATTACAAATGTGATGATAACAAATCCTAAAATTGGTTATTTCGATATGCAGGTTGGTTTGAATTATGCCTATTTTCCACAGGAGAATGTTTACCTGAATGCAGGTTATAGTATTCATCATGTAAACAAACCAAGGGAAACTTTTTTTAATGATAAAACGGCTGCCGGTATTATTCCTATGCGTCATATTGCTTTTGCTAATGCCATCCTTAAAGTAAATGAAAATGTGATTATCAATCCAAATATTTATTACTCTAACCAGGCAAATGCTGAAGAGATTGTTGGGGGATTAAGGGCAAATTATAACCTTTCTGAAAACGGTGAATTCCAGATCATGGGCGGGGCATATTACCGGTATAAAGATGCCGTAATTCCTGTTGCCGGATTGGTGGTAAATGATTATGAATTTACATTCAGTTATGATGTGACCACTTCTGGTTTATCTAATTTTAATAATGGTAGGGGAGCTTTAGAATTCAGCCTGATCAAGAAAGGATTTTATCCAAATTCAGGAGATAGAAAAACCATGTGTCCGAAATTTTAATTCCTCGAATCGTTCAGGCCAAATGCCCATTCCAGGAAGCTTGGAAAAGCCTTGGCCCAGGTTGGCACATCATGGCAACCATCTTCCATTTCTAAATAAACAATACTGTTCTCATCATAGCCTTTTGCAGTAAGTTCTGCTATCAGGCTTAGTGTATCATCAATACTATCTATGATGCCATTGTTGTTTCTATCCCCGGTTTCATCCTGTGTTCCTACTTCAAAAAAGAATTTCAGTCCGGGATGATAGGTTCCTTCCCTTACCTGCAGGTGCATGAGGCGGTTCTTATCTTCATCAAAATCTGCAGCTTCATGCGATTTATTTCTCCACCACATAGACCCACTGAAAACACCCACGTAGGTAAATTCATTTCCATGATTCCAGCAAATATCCATGGCAGACAAACCACCAAGTGAAAAGCCTGCAAAACTCTTGTTTTTAAAAATAAAACGACTGTAATTAAGGTTGAGAAAAGGAAGCAATTCTTTGAAGATGAAAAAATTATAAGCCATTGCTTTAGCGCCTCTTCCTTTATAGTCCAGGTGTTTAGCAGTACCATATTCATTTTTCCGGTCAGCAGAGCAATAGATGCCTACACAGAATACAGGAGCTATTTTATTTTCTTCATAAAGGCCATTCAGTATTTCATCAAATGGCATTCTCGGCAGGTCCTGCCCGTCATTAATCAGCAGCATGCTGATGGCCTCTTTGGGAGATTTCAACATTGGTACATAACAGTCTATTGTTACCTTTCGTTTAAGAAAAACTGAATTGATAAAATGAGATTCTACCTCGACTGTGCGTACTCTTTTTACTTGCATAAAGGCAGCAAAAGTAATCAATGAATGCCACAAAGCCGGGCCATTCTAATTCAAAAGATAATTTTGTTATATTGGATTGTAGAAAATATATTTGAAGAGTAATGGTTTTGTAATCATCAATCCTTAATTAAATCAATTTATATGAAGAAAATAGGCATATTACATGGTAAAGAGAGAAGTTTTCCTGAAGCGTTTGTGCAACGGATAAACAGTAAAAATGTAGATGGAATTACTGCTGAAGCTGTAAGCATAGACAAAGTGATGCAGGGAGAACCTACAGAATATGCCGTTATCTTCGACCGCATTTCCCAGGACGTTCCTTTTTACCGGGCTTACCTGAAGAATGCTGCACTCAGTGGCACGACAGTAATCAACAATCCATTTTGGTGGAGTGCTGATGAAAAATTCTTTAATAATTGCCTGGCGACTAAAATTGGTGTGCCGGTTCCAAAAACAGTACTTCTTCCAAGCAGGGAACTTCCTTCTGATACAAGTCCTGAATCATTTAGTAACTTATCCTACCCATTGGATTGGGACAGCATATTTGAATATATAGGCTGGCCTGCTTACATGAAGCCATTTGCCGGCGGCGGTTGGAAAAGCGTTTACCAACTAAATGACAAAGATGAATTCTTTGAGAAGCATGGAGAGACAGAGCAACTGGTAATGATGCTGCAGGAAGAGATAAAGTTTGATGAATATTATCGCTGCTATTGTATAGGTGGAAAGCATGTACGCATCATGCCTTACGAGCCACGTAATCCGCATCACCTTCGCTATGTAGCCGATTTTAAACCAAGCGAAGAACGGTATAAATTAATGGAAGACATAGTTCTCCGTATCTGTAACTACCTTGGTTATGATTTTAATACGGTTGAACTGGCGCTTCGTGATGGTGTTCCTTATGCCATTGATTTCTGTAACCC
>JBBQYS010000008.1:0-47890 GCA_038208485.1 Chitinophagales bacterium | reverse complement strand
ATTTGTCCAGCTCCATTCCGGCTCCACAATAAATTTATCCTTTTTATTTTCTGATTTTTTTTGACCAAACATGAGAGAAAGCGGGATGTTGTGCATTTCCGAAGTGCCATCTTTGTAAGTTACTTTCAGGTCTATTGGCATTGGCATGTAGCCTATTCTCTTCAGCGTTATCGTTTGATCTGACTTTGTATCAGAAACATTATCTATACCATAATCAATGGTCTTTGTGGTGTTGATCCAATACATTTTATACCAATCCAACTGAATACCACTTACCTCTTCTGCTATTTTAATAAAGTCATTAGCATTAGGATGTTTAAAGCGCCATTGCTTGTAATACTCCAGCAATATCTGATCCCTTACATCTGCACCAACGATATAACCTAACTGCTCAACAAATATTTCTCCTTTGCTATAGGATGAAATACTGTAACTGTAGTTTGTATTGAAATGATCAGCATGTGTAGTTAATGGTTCGGCAAGCCCACTTCTGGTCAATGCATAATATCCTGCATAAGCATTCATGTGGTCTTCAGGATACTGGTCAAGAATAGCTTTTGCTTTTTTGTTTGTAGGGTCAGCAGCATAAGCATCTTTATACTCCTGAAGAGAAGAAGCTCCGTAATAATACTTACTCACCAACTCTTCTGCAAAACTTGCAAAACCCTCGTCCATCCAGGGGTACAGGCTTTCATTTGAACCCAGCATCATCTGGTACCAGCTATGCATCCACTCATGAAAAACAGTGCCCAGGTTACTGCTTTGTATGAGTGTAGCCATTGGATATTCCATGCCGCCATCACCACCCTGGATGAATGAATATTGGGGATAAGGATACTTGCCAAAATTCTTTTCTATAAACGGCAATACTTTTATTGCTGCATCTGCTACAACCTGCCAGGCACTATCAGTTCCATAGTCATCATTAGGCGCATTATAGATCACATGTATCATAACACCATCTTTTGTTTTTGCAGAAATATGCTTGTAGTCAGGATCTGCAGCCCAAACAAAATCATGAATATTTTCCCCGGTAAAACGCCAGCTACGTTTTGCTGCAGAAATATTTTTTAAGGCGGTACCAGGTTTGTCATAACCCCAACCTATTCCTGCTGCATTTTGCAATACGCCGGTTGCACCTAACTTATAATTTTTATCAATATTGATCGTAACATCATAATCTCCCCAAACGCCATAAAATTCCCTGGCAATATATGGAGTAGGATGCCAGCCTTCATAATCGTACTCACAAAGTTTTGGATACCACTGGCTCATACTGTATCGCACGCCAGTCTTAGGATTGTCTCTTCCGCTTCTTCTTACCTGCAGAGGCACCTGCGCTTCAAATTCCATGTCGAATGTAACAGTAGATTTCGGTGCTATTGCTGTAGTCAGGTTAACTTCAAGAATTGTTTCATGGTAGGTGAAATTTTGTTTTACCCCATTCATTTTTAATGAAATTATTTTCTGATAACCAATTTCATCAGGTTTTAATTTACTGATACGATCCGTTACACGGCTATCCCAGTCTGGATTGCCGTTTACTTTCGACTTACCCAGCTCCTGGCTTCTCATATCCATTGCACTTCCCGGCTGAAAAGCATTCCAGTACAAATGATAAAACACCCTGTCCAGTTTGTCGGGAGAATTATTTGTGTAAACCAGTTTTTGCGTTCCGGTAAAGCGATTCGTCACTTCATTTACATCCACATTCATCGTGTACTTTACTGCCTGCTGCCAGCGGGAAGGCTGTGCGTATATACTCATACTGCAAGCAATAAAACCAAGTACAAAAAAAAGTCTGTTCATTATTTTCATATGTATTGATAAATTTTCGTTGTTTATTTTTTCCTATTTTGTTACAATCATTTTGTAAACTAACCTTATTCACCCATTAGTTTTTTATTAAACCCAATCAGCAATTTCATCAGGTCTTCCTGTTCGTTTAAAGGCAATGTCTCGGCTGTGTCAAACACATCGTGGTAAGCAGCTATGCCTCCAAGTGTATAAAAGAAAAATGCTGGAACTCCTTTTTCACTAAAAAAATAGTGATCGCTGTTGGCCGCTTTCCCACGGGCATTTATTTTTTCGAGCAAATGTTCTTTATCATTTACAGCGTTCATCATGGCAAATTCTTTTGGAAATTCTGTTGCATTCACTACAGTAATTCCATCCACACCCGTACCGGCAAGATCTGTGTTGGTAAGAAAACGAATTTTATTGAGTGGAAGCAAAGGATGTTCTGTAAAATATTTTGAGCCAAGCAGACCAATTTCCTCACCGGCAAAACAAATAAAACCTATAGAATATTTTGCTGGATGCTCAGCATAATAATGTGCCAATTGCAGCAGTAGTGCTACACCACTTGCATTGTCATTGGCACCGGGGAAATAAGTATCCTTTCCCATTCCACCTAGATGGTCATAATGTGCGGTGATGAAAATAAATGAATCAGGAACTGCTGTTCCTTTTACATAGCCAACTATGTTTGCTGCTTCGAAATCTTTAATCAGTTTGTTTTCAATATTTACCTTAGCTTTTTCAGGCATTTTACCAAGCGTCTTTTTATCTACTTCAATAAGGGTGTAACCAGCAGTTTCCGGGCTTACACTCCAGGTAAGCTTGTCTTTTACCCGTACGATTATTTTTTCTTTCCTGTTGATAAAAGTGATGCTGTCAGCTTGTTCCAGTTTTACATTTGCCTTTGCTCCAGCTGATTCAGGAGAGACAATAAAATCTTTTCCAGGCACCAGTTCTTTGTCATTTATGCTTACCTGCATATTGCCCGGAAAAGTATTTACGTCGTACTTAAACTGCTGATAAAAAGTTTTACCTAAAGGCAGCAGCTTATGCTGTGTAAAATCATTAGCCAGGTAATCAGCAGCTTTCTTCATTCCATCGTTTGTATAGCCCCTGCCCCAGAAATAGGGAGAAGTAAGGGTGTCTACAATGGAATGAGCGGCTGTGACAGATTGAGCCTTTATGCCAGTAAAAACAGTAAATAAAATTGCGAGACAAAGTAGTTTTTTCATTTGGTTTTTGTATTGATTAAATTCATTTCGGACAAATTGAGCAATGAATATTTTGGACAATGGATTTAATTTATTTAGAGATACTGGCCACTATTATTTTTTATGTCAATTTATTTCAGAAAAATTATTTCCCTTTTCCCTCCACCACAATTACAATTTCTCCCTTCACTGTTTTTGCCGCAAAATGAGCATGCACTTCCTGCAAACTTCCCCGAAAATTTTCTTCAAACTTCTTGGTCAGTTCCCGGCTGACACTGCATTGTCTTTCTCCCCCAAAATAGGTAATAAAATCGTTTAATGTTCTTACCAAACGGTTAGGACTTTCATAAAATGCCATAGTCCTGCTTTCTTCAGCCATTTTTTTCATAAATGTTTGGCGGCCTTTTTTTAATGGAGGAAATCCTTCAAAACAAAAACTATTGATGGGCAGACCACTATTTACCAGCGCCGGTACAAATGCTGTGGCGCCGGGCAGACATTCTACTTTGATATTTTGCTGCACACATTCTCTAACCAACAAAAAAGCAGGGTCACTAATTCCGGGTGTACCGGCATCTGTGATCAGGGCAATCGTTTTTCCACCGGCGAGTTGTTCCGCCAGGTGAGTCACTATCTTATGTTCATTGTGCTGGTGATAAGGAGATACAGGTTTTTGGATCCCGTAATGATTGAGCAAAACTGAAGAAGTCCTGGTGTCCTCCGCCAATATGAGGTCTACACTTTTAAGTATTTCAACCGCACGATAGGTAATGTCTGCCAGGTTGCCAATTGGAGATGGAATAAGGTATAACAATAGCGCAATTGTAAATTAAAGAAATAGATAACAAGCAGAATTGATCAGGAGATCACTTCATACATTTCCATTACCTGGTTAGCCAGGAGTTTGTCAGCAGCTTCTGCAGCTATTTTCTCTGCAGCTTCCTGGCTCTCCGCTTCTATTTGTAGTTGTATGTTCTTACCAATACGCACATCCTTCACCTGGCTCAGTGAGAGGTTCTGCAAGCCGCCCATCACTGCTTTGCCCTGCGGATCGAGCAAGCCATCCAAAGGCATAATTTTTACCTGAACTGTATATGTCATTGTTTGTTTTTTTGAAAGGTCAAAGATAAAATAATATAAACGAGAAAGCTTAGGGGTATTGCCAGCCATTGCAAAAAGATGAAAGAAAGAATTGTAACGATCAGCAGTATGTACCTGTTTTTATTTTGGTTAAATGAGCGCCCGATAAATTTCATGTCCATCATTGGTATGGTACTCACCATTAGCCAGGAAAGCACAATAATCATTGCATAAATAAACCATTTACTCAAGAGTATATTTATGATCACCTCATTTGAACTATTCCAATAAATAAGCGGAAATGAAGCGATGAGTATACCGACTGCCGGAATAGGAACACCCGTAAAACCACCGGACTTATTTTCAGAAATATTATACCTCGCCAATCTATATGCGCCGGCACCAGCAAGAATAAATGCCGGTACAAGTAATAATACTGGTGTATCCAACCCACTTTCTCCACCTGCAAAACTCATCCTCAGAAACTGGTAGAGTATCATGGAAGGAGCCACACCAAAACTCACTACGTCTGCCAGAGAATCCAGCTGCTTTCCCATTTCTGAGGAAGCACCCAGCAAACGGGCAATAAATCCATCAAAAAAATCTACGACTGCTGCAAGGCCTATGAATAATGAAGCAAGCCAGATTTTTGCAGGTATATCTACATACTGGGTCCCTTCCTGTGTGTATTGAATGGCAAGTCCGTTTTGCATGATTGCCACAATCGCCATACAACCAAAAACAAGATTGAGCAGGGTAAAAATATTTGGAATTTGTTGTTTCAATTGTTTGATTTTAGAAAGAAAAAGCGAAAGCGATGAAATGTTTTTAAGCAGTCACAGATTACTTTTTCATACACGCTTCAATTTCTTCGGCAGTGATCGGAATATTTTTCATCAGGTCTTTATTGCCGTTTTTAGTGATCCAGAAATTATTCTCAATGCGCACACCCATTTGTTCTTCTTCTATGTAAATGCCTGGCTCTATAGTGAAAACCATTCCTGCTTTAATAGGCAATGTCCTGGTACCGAGATCATGTACATCTATACCAAGGTGATGAGAAATGCCATGATATAAATATTTTCTGTAAGCACGGTCATCAGGATCTTCATTTTTTATATCTGATTTTTTTAGCAGACCGATCTTCTGAAAAACAACTGTTGCTTCGTCCCCTACTTTATCGGTATAATCTAAAATACTGATGCCTGGTTTTAAAATACCCGCAGCGTAATGATGCAGGTGCAGACAAGCATTATAGACCGTTTTTTGACGTTTCGTAAATTTTCCATTTACAGGTATCGTTCGGCTCAGGTCTGCAGCATAACCGCCGTAATCAGCGCCAAAGTCCATTAGCAAAAGTTCTCCATCTTTACACTCATTATTATTTTCTACATAATGTAAAGTTCTGGCCCTGTCACCGCTGGCTATAATACTGCCATATGCAGGCCCGGAAGATCTCTGTGACAGGAATGAATGAAAAATTTCGGCTTCTATCTCATACTCCATCACTCCCGGTTGTACGAATTGCATCACCCTCCTGAATGTTTTATCCGTTATGTCTATTGACTGCTGTATTACTTCTATCTCCAGCATTGATTTTACTGCCCTCAGTTCTTTCATGATGCGGGCACTACGTTTATACTCATGCAGAGGATATCTTTCCTTCATTTCTGCTGCATACCGGTAATCTCTAACTGCTATTGTACTGGCTTTACGGTCATTCTCGTTAGTGTTCAGGTATATTTTATCGCATTGGTGGAGCCATGGTTGCAAATGAGTCTCCAAGGCATCCAGCCAGATTACTTTTTTAATACCTGAAATTCCTTCTGCTTCATTTGCCCTCAGGCGATGCCCATCCCATTTTTCTTTTAATGCATTTGGTTTCACCAATACCAGGACTTCACGGAATTCCGGATCAATATTATCAGGAAAAAGCACCAGCATGGTATCTTCCTGCATAATACCGGTAAGCCAATATAGGTCACTGTTTTGGCGGAATGGATGAAGTGCATCCCCGTTGGTCGGCAGTTCATCATTACTATTAAAAATAGCAACGCTGTTCTTCTCCATTTTACCCACAAAACGCTTGCGGTTGTCTATAAAAATTTCGGGATTCAATGGAAGATGCTTCATGTTTATTATTTAATTGTAATAAATGTGTAATGAATTTGAATTTTTGCAATATACAATTTATAATAGTTGTCCATTTACCGGCATTGAGGATTTCCAACTGTTTGGGATAGGAAATATTATTGTTTTATTAATGTGAAATTTCCTGCCAGTTAAAAATTAATGTGTAAAAAAACTACCAATTTCCATTTTTGTAAAAGGCTGAAAACCTACCTTTGCTCCCTCACTAAAAAGATGCTTGCCATGTCTTTATTAACAAAGACGGGGACCCCAACAGAGGCCCTGGAAAAGTTTGGTATTTCGAATACCGAAAACGTACATTACCAGTTAACAACCAAAGAACTTACTGACCAGGCCGTAGAGCGTGGAGACGGTGTTTTAAATGATACTGGAGCCCTGGTGATTAAGACCGGAAAATTTACCGGTCGTAGCCCAAAGGATAAATTTATAGTAAAAGATGAATTAACAGCAGATACTGTAAACTGGAATGATTTCAATATAGCTATTGAAGAGAAGTATTTTGATCAGTTGAAAGAGAAAATGCTTGATTACCTCAAGGACAAAGAAATTTGGGTTAGAGATTGTTTTGCCTGTGCAGACCCTGCCTATCGCCTATCGCTTCGTGTGGTAAATGAAGACCCTGCCAGCAACCTGTTTTGCTATAATATGTTTATTCGTCCGGAAGCAAAAGACCTTGAAGATTTTGCTCCGCATTGGCACATTATACAGGCGCCAGGCTTCAAAGCTGATCCTGGGCAAGATGGTACAAGAGCAGAAAATTTTGCTGTGCTCAATTTTACACAAAAAACAATTTTAATAGGTGGCACCGGTTATACTGGTGAAATGAAAAAAGGTATATTTTCTATGCTCAATTTTGTTTTGCCACACAGGGCCAATGTACTCAGTATGCATTGTAGTGCTAACATGGGAAATGATGGCGATACTGCAATATTCTTTGGACTGAGTGGTACAGGTAAAACTACTTTAAGTGCAGACCCTGACCGTATGCTTATTGGTGATGATGAGCATGGCTGGACCAACGATACAGTCTTTAATTTTGAAGGTGGTTGTTATGCAAAAACAATAGACCTGAGCGAAGAAAAAGAACCTGAAATATTCCATGCCATTAAACCCGGCGCCCTTGTAGAGAATATTACATTTAAGGAAGGTACAATTGAAATAGATTTTGCCAGCAAAGCAATTACAGAAAACACAAGGGTGAGTTATCCATTGTATTCTATCAGTAATGCCTTACACCCTTCTATAGGAAAAACGCCAAAAAATATTTTCTTTCTTACTGCAGATGCATATGGCATTCTTCCTCCGATTAGTAAGCTTACTCCGGGTCAGGCCATGTACCAGTTCATTAGTGGTTATACCGCAAAGGTAGCCGGAACAGAAGCTGGTGTAACGGAACCAAAAAGTACATTCAGTGCTTGTTTTGGTGCACCTTTCTTGCCACTACATCCGGGGAAATACGCCGAGATGCTTGGTAACAAAATGAAAGAACATAAAGTAAATATCTGGCTTATAAATACAGGATGGACTGGTGGTCCCTACGGAATAGGTTCGAGGATGAAATTGCCTTATACAAGAGCAATGATCACTGCAGCGCTTAATGGTGAACTTGATAATGTGGAATACGTAGCGCACCGTGTATTTGGGGTACATATGCCGGTAAGTTGTCCGGGTGTACCAGCAGAACTCCTAAGCCCAAGACATGCCTGGTCCGATGAAAATGAATATGACGTAAAAGCCAAACAACTGGCCGCAGAGTTTATAAAGAATTTTGAAAAATATGCAGATGGGGTAAGTCAGGAAATACTTGATGCTGCTCCTAAAGCTTAATTGTATTACTGCAATAAAAAATCCCGCTGTTTCATCAGCGGGATTTTTTTATAAGATCATCTCAGGGACCGATTCTGGTACAACAAGTTTTCCAGCAGTTTTTTCTTTAATTTCCTCCACACTTACACCCGGTGCCCTTTCCAGTAAATGAAATGCGCCCTCTCTTACTTCCAAAACGGCAAGCTCTGTTACAATCTTCTTCACGCATTTAATACCTGTCAAAGGCAAACTGCATTCAGGTAACAATTTGCTCTCTCCTTCCCTGTTAGTATGCATCATAGCAACGATAATATTTTTTGCACTAGCCACAAGATCCATTGCGCCACCCATGCCTTTCACCATTTTTCCAGGAATTTTCCAGTTGGCTATATCTCCATCCTGGCTTACTTCCATGGCACCTAACACAGTAAGGTTTACTTTACCTGATCTGATCATACCAAAACTCATGGCGCTATCAAAAAACGCACTTCCGGGAACAGTTGTTATCGTTTGCTTACCCGCATTAATCAGGTCTGCATCTTCTTTTCCAGCTTCCGGAAAAGGACCCATTCCCAGTAGTCCGTTCTCACTCTGTAAAACAACATTTATTCCTTCAGGTATATAATTGGCAACCAGCGTAGGAATGCCAATGCCCAGGTTTACATAAAACCCATCTTCTAATTCCTGTGCTATTCTCTGTGCTATCTGGTATTTGGTAAGCATATTTTTTTAAATTATCAATTATCAATTATTATTCCCGGGTGTTTATCAAGAGTATCATCATCAATTCATCCATCAAGCTTCCGATAATTTTCTGGACTATGATCCTCCCGATAGCTATCTGGACGATAAACTATGAACTGTCATCCATGAACCATCAACTATAAACCACTCCCTTCCCTCACCGTCCTTTGTTCTATTCTTTTTTCATAATCTTTTCCCTGGAAAATACGTTGTACATAAATTCCAGGTGTATGTACCTGGTTAGGATCGAGCTCTCCTGGTTCCACAAGTTCTTCTACTTCAGCAATGGTTATTTTTCCGGCCATAGCCATCAGCGGATTAAAGTTTCTTGCTGTATCCTTAAAGATCAGGTTACCCTGTTTATCTCCTTTCCAGGCTTTTACCAATGCAAAATCTGCATCAAAAGCATATTCCAACAAATAAGATTTATCTCCAAAAACCCTGGTCTCTTTCCCTTCGGCTACTTCCGTACCTACACCGGCAGGAGTATACACAGCAGGCATTCCATATCCTGCAGCCATACACCTTGTAGCAAGTGTTCCCTGCGGAATTAGTTCTACTTCCAGTTCACCACTGAGCAGTTGTCGTTCAAATTCGGCATTCTCACCTACATAAGAAGATATCATTTTTTTTACCTGCTTCTGTTGAAGTAAAAGGCCAATACCAAAATCATCAACGCCGGCATTGTTGCTTATACATGTAAGGCCAGAAACCTTTTTTGCCTGTAATGCCGATATACAATTTTCAGGAATACCGCACAGACCGAATCCCCCAAGCATAATAGTAGCATTTTCAGGAATGTCTGCAGTAGCTTCTGCAGCATTGTTGAATACTTTGTTCATAAAAAACATTTTTGTACCAGGGATAAATCAGTAGCTGGCAAGCTTGATCCCAGGATTTATATTAAGCAATTAAATTACTCCACATCTTCAACAGGAAGTGTTTTTTTAAAATTGAACAATGAATCTTTTCTTTTCTGTTGTGCTTCCATACTATCCATCATCAATAATAATTTTCCCGGATGCTGCACATAGTACTCATAAGAATCATAAAATTGTTTGGATGTGACCCCGTTTTTTTTAAATAGTTGTTGCTGAAGTTTTGCGTTTACCAGTGTATCGTCTTTAGAACTGTCAGCCAGGAATTCTCTTGCATATACATCTGCATTCAGGTAATCCCACAATACGATTTTCATTTTCTCTTCTCCAAGTATATGATCAGGTGTACTGTCTTTACAACTGAAAAGACACATAATGCTTAACACAAGAAATAACAACCTCATTTTAAACCCTCCCGGTATTTTGTTGCATTAGCGACATCGTACTTGGGTAATATTTCTAAAACCCGGCTTTTTTCTGCTGGAGCAGCTTTCTTAAATACGTTCACAAATTCACTTGCTTTACTTTGCAGAAAGAACTGATTTACCATTGTGTTGGGCGCTTCTGTATTGAATCTGTCTATCAGGTTCACCACATTTAATAATTCAGTCCTGGCCTTAGCTTCATCAGTATATAATTGATCTAATCCGAGGCGGTAATAATTATAATAAATATCGTGGATGACACTATACCTTGGATTGGTGGTATTTTCTACCAGCCAGTACCTGTTCCTGATGCCATCAAAGGCTTTCCAGCCGCTAATTCCTCGTCCATCAGGAGAATTATTTACAATATTCTGGGCTTTAAGAAAATATGGATCCCCACCACGAAGGCTAAAGGAGTCATAGTCAAAGGCAAGTATGAGGTTGACATAATAAGCCATTACCGCAGTAAGGTTACTGATCAGGGGATCATTTCCAGTAATCCTGTTCTCATTGTATTCCAGTTGTTGAAATTCTATGTACTTAAAGATCACATTATCATCTTTAAAATTGATGATCGGTGATTTATAACTTGTATTAAAAACAGGCCTGGCTGCCTGAATGGTCAATGATGCAGTATAAATATTTGGTTGATCTGTACTTTCCAGGTTTAACAAAAACTGGCAATCAATTCTTTCATTTGGTTCAAAAGGATCGGAAGTCCATTTCCTGTTATTGATAAAAGTAGTTAACGCATTTTGCAGTGTATTGAAAGTATTTCTATTTACGGTATTATTTACCCTGTTAGAAACAACCGTCACCCTGGAATTTAATTCCTGGGCATGAGTCAGCGTACCGCAAAAACTGCATAAGAAAACAGAAAAGATTTTAATAATTCGCATATTCAATGATTGTTTTTACAATGTCCCTGGCTACTTCTGCTTTCGACTTTTGTTCGAAAGCTATTTGGCCACCTTTAGCGTCAAAAATAGTTATTTTGTTAGTATCAGTGCCAAAGCCGGCACCTGTGTCATTTAAGGAGTTAAGTATGATCATATCCGCCTTTTTGGAAGCAAGCTTTTGTTTTGCATTATCTACCTCGTTGTTAGTTTCTAATGCAAATCCGACCAGTACCTGATCCTGCTTTTTATTATGACCCAAAGAACGAAGAATATCATTCGTCTGACTGAGTTCAAGGGTTAATCCCTCTTCCTGCTTTTTTATTTTGGTATCACTGGGATTTGCCAACGTATAATCAGCTACGGCCGCACACATTATTCCGAGATCAGCCTTTAAAAAAGTTTTATTGCACTGCTCATACATTTCTGCTGCAGTTTGCACATTAATTACTTTAATATTTTTGGGAACAATTTCAGCAGAAGGACCAAGCACGAGGGTAACCTCTCCTCCGTGTTCTGCACAAGTCTTTGCAAGTGCAATACCCATTTTCCCGGAGCTTCTATTACCAATAAATCGAATAGGGTCAATCGGTTCATAAGTAGGCCCTGCACTGATTAGTATTTTTTTTCCTTTTAATTTGTCTTGATTTCCTGACAGGAAATCTTCTATTGCCTGTAAAATTTCTTCAGGTTCAGCCATTCTACCCGGACCTGAGAGTCCACTGGCGAGTTCGCCATTATATACAGGAAGAATTTTATTTCCGTAGTCAGCAAGTTTAGCCAGGTTTTGTTGTACTGCAGGATGCTTCCACATATCTTCATCCATAGCAGGAGCAGCCATTACAGGGCAGGTGGCAGATAAATATACAGCGAGGAGTAGATTATCACAGGCTCCAATAGCCATCTTTGACAAGGTATTTGCACTCAATGGTGCGATCAACATCAGGTCTGCCCATCTGCCCAGCATTACATGATTAGACCAACTCCCTTCATCTGATAATTTGTACAGAACCGGGTTTTTACTGATCGTACTATAAGTAAGCGGAGAAACAAATTCTATAGCAGCTTCAGTCATAATTACTTTTACTTCAGCCCCTGCCTTGATAAGTAAGCGAATCAAAAAAACAGATTTATAAGCAGCTATACTTCCCGTAATTCCAATTAGTATTTTTTTTCCTCTAAGCATATAATAAAAACGACGGTTTCGAAAAAACCGTCGCTAAAAATAAACTTTTAAAAGCAATAAATTAGTTAATAAAAACGCTTAGCTGAACAGGTCTTCTTCGTTTTTACGGAAATATATTTTGTCTTCAAGAAACTCTGCAGTTGCGAGCAAAGCCGAGTTAGGCATGCGCTCATAAGCCCGTGAAATTTCTATCTGCTCTTTATTTTCGTGTATCTCTTCTAGGCTATCTGTATGGCTTGCAAATTCTTCCAGTTTGTTATGCAACTCTTCTTTTACAGTAATATTTATCTGGTTGGCCCTTTTAGCAATTATAGTAATTGATTCATAGAGGTTACCAGTCTTGTCTTTCAGGTCACTTAATTTTTTTGGCTCTACCACGCTTGGTGTATTAGAACTTTGTTGACGCCGTAGTTTGCTCATTTTGTATTTCTTTTATTTGATTTATACTAATGTTGTTATATTCTTCAGCATCCTTCAACAGGTCGCTATCAGGATAGCGATCGCTGAAATTATCGTAGGCTTGTACTACTTGTGCATATCTTTCTTCCTGTTTAGTCTTTATACTTAACCGGGCAAATTTGTAGTAAGATTTTACCACCATTAAATTATATTCTGCTCCACGGGTAGATTCAGGATAATTGTCTGTTATTTCATCAAAT
Organism: Chitinophagales bacterium; assembly: GCA_038208485.1. GTDB lineage: Bacteria > Bacteroidota > Bacteroidia > Chitinophagales > Chitinophagaceae > Ferruginibacter. The sequence continues at coordinate 35,054 of JBBQYS010000008.1, read as the reverse complement.
GCAATTGCCGCAGCACGGAATTGACCCAAATTATAATATAACTGTGCAGCACGATAATCTTTTTGTTCGAGTTTTAATCTTGCTTTATCAATGATCTCAGTAGCCTCTTTTATTCTTGGAGAACCAGGATGCGTATTAATAAAGGTTTGCATCATATTCATCGCTTTCACTGTATTTACCTGCTCCAGCTCCAGTCTGGGACTTTCCTTGTAAAAAGAATAAGCCCTCATATAATCAATCTCCTCTGCGTATTTACTATTAGGAAAAGTTTCGAGAAAACTCTTAAAGTATTGCTGGGCTTCCCTGTAAAGTTCCTGGTAGTAATAGGAGTATGCCCATTTGTAATAAAGTTCTTCAAATTTATCGCTGCCTTTATAGGCAGAAAACAAGGATTCATATAATACCTGTGCGTTACGGTATTTTTTCTTGGCATAGTACTCATCCGCCTTCTGCAATTTGTAAGCGGCATCTTTACTTTTCTCTACTTTAGAAAACTTACTACATCCTGCAAGTAGAAATGCAAGTAATGGAATGATGAATAAATATTTAGGAAATCTCATAAAGTGGGGCAAAATTAGATAATTTTCTCCAAATATGGAGTTTAAACTTGAAGTGAAAAAGAACTAAGCGTTAATGATAGCTTAAAAAGAAAAAACCCTCCCTAAAAAAGGGAGGGTTTTAATCATTGAGCAAAAAGTGGAATAAAACATATTTTAGTTAGACCTAATGTCTACTGTATTCTTAGCACCACCATCTACCACGCAATCAGTACTTATTCTGCCTGCGCTAATACCTTGAGATTGTACAAGGTAGTTTTGAATTGCTTCCAATCTTCTGTTACATACAGCCTGAGCAGTTTTGCTTGCTTCAGGATATCCTGTGATTGTGATGTTACAGTTAGGGTTAGACTTCATTTGACTAGCCACTGTAGCAAGCATAGCACGGATATCTGTACTCAGAGAAGAAGTATTACCTGAGAAAGTAAGACTTGGGTAATTCGTTGGGCAATTGTTATTATTTCCTAACCCTGTACCAACATTCTTGCAACATTCAGGATCCGGACACTTACCAACACCATCAGCATCAACTGGTTGACACTCAGTAGGAGTGATAAGTTGTTTGTCTTTACAATCCGGAACGCCATCACCATCTGTATCTAAAGATACACCATGAGTATCCACAGGACAACCAGCTGGAGTATTTGGCTCACGATCTAGCTGATCAAGAACACCATCACCATCCGCATCATCAAACTGAGGAGTAGGAAGTTTCATGTGACGTGGGTTGTTCAGCTCGCTGTATGCATAATCCAATGGATTCAACCACCACAATGGCTCAACAGATTTTGCACCAAGGTTGAAGTTTAAACCAAGAGAAAGATAGTTATAAGAATCAAAGTCACGTGTAAGCACTGGATCACCATATGCCTGCTCCTGCCATCTTTGACCATCTAACAAATCATCTTTAATGAAAGTGTGACGATTTTCAAGTGCTAGGTTGATACGCTTACCAAGTTTAAAAGCGATACCAGCCAAAACTGTAGCTGATGGACGAAGTGTGTGGTTGTTAATGTCTGCCCTTCTCTCGCCCTGACCATCTGCCATAGTTTCGTAAGTATCATCCATAACATCTTTTAATGCATTACGGATTTCTTTCCGATTGTTGTTGGTAGCAGCAAAATTGCCGGCAACAGTACGGAACTGAGCAGCATATGTATTTCCACTTGCATCTAAAGCATTTACTTTAGCTTCATATATCGTAGCACCTATACCACCACCACCATAAATGATAAAACCAGTTTTCTGCTTGTGGAAACGAACATTATTCAAAGTGATTATACCTTGAAGGGCAAGATCCTGAATGTTTGTTTTATAGTTGTAATAAACCAGGTCAGCACCGGTAGTAGAAAGAGGACCTGACAAACCACGACGGGCCTGAAGTTGACCTGATGCATTTCTTTGTACTGATGCATACCTGTCCCAGGCTGGGTTTCTTGAGAAATTTTCAGATGCCTGCCAGTTAAGTCCTTTTGCATTTGCATATAAATATTGCAGACGCATAGAGAAAACGTAACCTATAGCTTTCCTTATGTGAATTGCACCACCAAAGGTTGGAATCTTTGAAGAAACGTCACCGAAGACGTTCGGAAGACCTGCAGAAATACCAATTTCCCACATATTTCTAGGTTTTGCAGGAAAACTGTAGGTATTGTTCCAGAATTCATTCTGTTGACCCATGTTTTTACCTGAAATAACTGACGAGTCGTACACGTCATATCCACTAGTGGATGGTTCCTGTGCGAATGCTCCCAATGACAAGAGCATACACAGGCTTAATAATAATTTGAACTTTTTGCTTAACATAACTTAATGATTGATTAATTACTAATTGTATCCGAGTTGTTTACTGTGCAAAAATAGCCGTTGCACTTTAATAAACAAATTTTTTTATATTTTATTTAGGCTATAATTTTTTGTAGTGTTCTAAATTATAAGTATATGAGTAAGATACATATCCAATCGCTGCATCAATCCTCATTCAATTTTTAAAATAAAACTTAATAAACCGGGCTGCAACCTTTTACTTTGCAGTTTTTAAATACAAAATGCAGGCCATTAAAGATTCCATAGCAGATGAGCTAAAGATTTTTGAAAAAAAATTTTCAGAAGCCGTCAAGGGTAATACCCCTGCATTGGACCATATCCTCAAATACATAATCAAAAGGAAAGGGAAACAACTCAGACCTATGTTTGTGTTTCTAAGTGCAAAACTACATGGAGAAGTGAATGAAAGCACTTATAGGGCTGCTGCCTTGGTAGAAATGCTTCATACAGCTACACTTGTTCATGATGATGTAGTAGATGAATCTTATGAAAGACGAGGATTTTTCTCGATAAATGCTTTATGGAAAAACAAAATAGCTGTACTTGTTGGAGATTACCTTCTTTCTAAAGGATTGATCCTAAGTACAGAAAACAAGGATTTTATGCATTTGCAACTGATGAGTGAAGCTGTAAGGAAAATGAGTGAAGGAGAGCTGTTACAGTTACAAAAAGCCCGCAGACTGAACCTTGATGAAGATATTTACTTTGAAATTATTAAAAACAAAACAGCTTCTCTTTTGGCGAGTGCCTGCGCTATTGGCGCTTACAGCACATCCGGGAGTGAAGAAACTACGGAGCAGATGAAACTTTTCGGTGAAAAAGCCGGTATAGCTTTCCAGATAAAAGATGATTTATTTGATTATGGAACGGAAGACGTGGGCAAGCCGGTAGGAAACGACATCCAGGAAAAAAAAATGACACTGCCGCTAATTTATGCATTAAATAATGTTTCAAGGTCTGAGAAACAAAAAATAATTTACACTATAAAAAATCATAACCGGGATAAAAATAAAGTAAAAGAACTTGTAGATATAGTAAGGAAGGCGGGAGGTATAGCTTACGCAAATGAAAAAATGAACACATATCGGGATGAAGCACTTGCTATTCTCAGAAATTATCCCGAAACTGCAGTAAGAAACTCCCTTGAATCTCTTGTAAGGTACACCACAGACAGAAAATTTTAATGCAGGAAAAAACCTGGAAAATACTACCAAACCAACCGGATAAAACGACTGCCTTACAGGCCAGTCTTGGTATTAATGAGAACCTGTGTAGTATATTAGTAAACAGGGGGATAGCTGATTTCGAACAAGCAAAAAAATTTTTCAGGCCAGACCTGGACATGCTTCATGATCCCTGGAAAATGAAGGATATGGATAAAGCTGTAGACCGGATAATAAGGGCTATGGAAAATAAAGAAAAAATCCTCGTTTTTGGCGATTATGACGTAGATGGAACCACAGCAGTTGCATTAGTTTACAGCCAGTTACGTCATTTTTATACCGATGACCTCATTGATTTTTATATACCTCATCGCTATAGAGAGGGATACGGTGTAAGCAAGGTGGGTATTGAGTTTGCAGCCGCTCAAGGATTTACGCTGATCATTTGCCTTGATTGTGGAATCAAATCTGTGGACCTGATCGCAGAAGCTAAAACCAAAGGAATAGATTTTATTATATGCGATCATCACCTGCCGGGAAATACGTTACCAGTGGCAGCAGCTATATTGAATGCAAAGCAAACGGATTGCGACTATCCTTACAAAGAACTTTGTGGCTGTGGGGTAGGTTTTAAATTAATGTGTGCACTCGCTGAAAAACTTGCTCAACCTGTAGAAAATGTTTACACACACCTGGGCCTCGTAGCCATTGCAATAGCTGCCGACATCGTACCAATGACTGGCGAGAACAGGATCCTGGCTTATTTTGGTCTTAAACAAATCAATGAGACACCACTCCCTGGCATTGCTGCTTTACTAAAACTGGCAACTGTTGCTCTTCCCCTAAGCATCACCAATGTAGTATTTGTTATAGCGCCAAGGGTAAATGCAGCAGGAAGAATGGATGATGCAAGAAAAGCAGTACAACTTTTTATAGAAAAAGACCCGGAGCAGGCTTTCATTTTTGCAGAAATGCTCCATGTAGATAATACGGATAGAAAAGAAACAGATAAATCAATCACTGAAGAGATACTGGAAATTATAGAAAAGGAAGAATCCTACCAGGGGAAAAGATCCGCAGTCATTTATCGGGCACATTGGCATAAGGGTGTTGTGGGCATTGTAGCAAGCCGGGTGATAGAGCAGCATTACAAACCTACTATTGTGCTCACTTTGAGCAATGGGCTGGCTACAGGCTCTGCAAGGAGTGTTACTGGTTTTAATTTATATGAGGCCATTTATGAATGCAGGGATTTGCTTACAGCCTTTGGTGGTCATTTTGCAGCGGCTGGATTGAGTTTATTGCCGGAAAATGTACCTGCATTTACGGAAAGATTTGAAGCAATTGTTTCATCCACCATTTCTGAAGATTGCCTGAAACCTACCCAAGTCATCGATTCAGAGATCGGTTTCTCGGATATAAATCCCGGTTTCTACAATATCATTAATCAAATGGAACCCTATGGTCCCGAAAACCTGAGGCCAGTTTTTATTACTAAAAATGTAAAAGACAATGGCTATTCTAAAATAGTAAAAGAGAAACATATAAAATTTGTGCTCGCTGACGGAGACAAAGTACTTTCAGGTATAGGGTTTAATCTCTCAGAGAAATTTGACTTATTGCAAAATAACAAATCCGTAGATGTTATTTATACTATTGATGAAAATGAATGGAATGGTAGCAAAACCCTTCAATTGAAAATAATTGATATCAGGAAAAATGGAACAGCCAGATGAGATTTTTTCCCGCCTTAAAATACTTTTATTTTTTAGCCACTAACTGGAACCTTTTTATAGCAGTTCATATTTTAAAAAATGAAAAAAGAGGAGAAAAAAAATATGGCATAGATAGCATTGGTTCCGACGATCTTTCTCACCTGCAAGACCTTGATATAGACATCACTCATTCTACTTTATACATGCCGGCTTCATACGACATGCTGGAAGATTTTTTTACAAAAGCAGGCGTACAACATGCACATCATTTCCTGGATATCGGCTGTGGCAAAGGCAGGGCAATGGTTGTAGCAGCTGAGTATGGTGCAAAAAAAGTAAGTGGCGTAGAACTCTCCGGAAAATTAATTGCTGCGGCAAGAAAAAATCTGGCGGCATACAAAATGTTTCATCCTGAAAAAAACATCCAACTCTTTCACAATGATGCCTGTTATTTTGATATAGCTCCTGATGTAGATTTCATTTTTTTATTCAATCCTTTTGATGAGGTGTTGATGAATGCCGTGATGGAAAACATCTTAGAAAGCCTCAGAAAAAGTAAAAGAAAAATAAAGGTCATTTATTTTAATCCTTTACACAAAGAGGTATTTACCGGAAATGGTTTCCGGGAAATTTTCCACTGGAAAAAATTAAAATACCTGGAAGGAATAATTGTAGAAAATGAATGAAAAAAGCCCATCCTTAATTAAAAGAACGGGCTTTTTTACGCTCAAAAAAATATATTTTTTTTACATTTATTGCTCCATTAATTCTACGCTACGGCTGATAAAATTAGTCAGGCTTTTTCCTGCGAGAAGTCCCTGTGAAAGCAAGGCAAGGTCTGCAAGATTTTGCACCAGCTTCTCTTGTTTTGCTTCTACTTTTTCTGCCAGTATAGTTTGATAAACAGGGTGATTTCCGTTTACAGTTATGTTCACCTCATCAGGCATTTGTGCATAAAACTGTGCCATACCACCACCCATGCCGGCCATCTCTTTCATCCTCCGCATTTGCTCCGGCCTTGTTGCAGTTACAGGTGGAGCACCGGCACCAAGCCCTTTCACTTCAACACTTACATTCAGTCCTTCCTGTGGTTGTTCAAATAGTTTCTTGATCTTCTCTGCATCATCTTTGCTCAACACACTTTCGGCACCCTCAGATTTATCTATCAGGTTATCTGTGATATCTGCATCCACACGGGTAAACACTACATCATTCCATTTCATTTCTATGTTGCTGATGAAGGCTGCATCTACAATCGTTTCCATCTTCACCACATTATAACCTTTCGCTACAGCTTGCTGTACAAATGCATCCTGCTGAACCGGGTTAGTAGTGTATAAAACCACCTGCTTTCCGTCTTTGTTTTTTTGCGTAGCAGCTGTTGCAGTTTTGTATTCTTCCAGTGTGTAAAATTTATCCTCAGTATCCTGCATCACAAAAAACTTGGCGGCTTTGTCCAGGAATTTGTCATCGGTCATCATGCCGTATTTTACAAACAGCCCAAGGCTTTCCCATTTCTCTTCAAAAGAAGCACGCTCAGTATTAAAGATTTCTTCAAGCTTATCAGCAACTTTCTTGGTGATGTGTGCATTTATCTTTTTCACATTAGGATCTCCCTGCAGGTAGCTACGGCTAACATTCAATGGAATATCCGGGCTATCTATTACACCATGCATCAGCATCAGGAATTCCGGCACAATATCTTTAACCTCATCAGTTACAAAAACCTGGTTGCTGTATAATTGGATTTTATCTTTCTGTATTTCGTAGCTCTGTTTAATTTTCGGGAAATATAGAATACCGGTAAGGTTAAAAGGATAATCCACATTCAGGTGGATCCAAAACAAAGGTGTTTCTCCGTAAGGATATAATTCCCTGTAAAAATTCTCGTAATCTTCTTTAGTAAGTTCTGATGGCTTTTTTGTCCAGGCCGGATTTGTATTGTTCAAAGGCTTTGGTGCTTCACGCACTTTTACTTCTGCTTTTTCCTCACCTTCTTTTACTTCTTCTACTTCCTGTATTTCATCTTCATCAGGCTTTTCATTTACATCAGTAAAAAAAATAGGAACAGGAAGAAATTTACAAAACTTATTCAGCGTAGATTTTATCTTATAAGCATCCAGGAATTCGCTGCTCTCCTCATTTATATGCAGAACAATATCAGTTCCCCTGAATTCTTTTTCAGTTTTTTCTAATGTAAATTCCGGGCTGCCATCACATTCCCATTTTACAGCTTCCGCAGCTTCTTTAAAACTTTTTGTAATCACTTCTACCCTTTCGCTCACCATAAATGAAGAATAAAATCCAAGTCCAAAATGGCCAATGATATTATTTTCATTCTGTCCTTTATATTTTTCCAGGAATTCTTCTGCTCCGCTAAATGCAACCTGGTTCAGGTATTTGTCTACTTCTTCTTCTGTCATACCTACACCACGGTCAGAAATTGTAATGGTCTTTTTTTCTGCATCGAGTTTTACATCTATCCTCAGTTCTCCAAGGTCGCCTTTTGCTTCACCAATAGAAGAAAGTGTTTTCACTTTTTGAGTAGCATCTACTGCATTACTCACTAACTCACGAATGAAAATATCGTGCTCACTGTAGAGGAATTTTTTTATGATCGGAAATATATTCTCCGTCTGTACCCTTATTTTACCTTTTTCCATAAATTTATAATAGCAATTTTTAAAATGTGTTGATTATTTTATAACAATACTGCTTGTTCAAAATCAATACCATAGAACAAATTCAGCAATACTGTCAGTCCGCTTCCCTCAAAAGGAAATTTCGACACGTACTGTTTCTTTAGAAAAAAAATTCATACTTTAATTAATCTCACTTTACTGCTTTTGTTTTTATATTCGCTATATCATTTATTATCAATTCATTACCACTTCTAAAACTTTCGAACTTGCCAAAATACATTTTATCCATTGATCAGGGCACAACAAGCAGCCGTTCCATTCTTTTTAATAAACAGGGAGAAATTGTTGCTGTAGCTCAGCAGGAGTTTAGCCAGGTATTCCCTCAACCGGGATGGGTAGAACATAATGCTACGGAAATATGGGAGACCCAGCTACAAACAGCTAAGGACGTCCTTAAGAAAGCAAATGTTGCTGTGACTGATATCGCTGCTATTGGCATTACCAACCAACGTGAAACGACGGTAGTATGGGACAAACACACCGGGGTTCCTATATACAACGCCATTGTATGGCAGGACCGCAGAACAGCTTCTATTTGCGAAGCCATTAAAAAAGAAAATCAGGAAAAATTAATCCAGGAAAAAACAGGGCTGATTGTAGATTCTTATTTCAGTGGAACTAAAATAAAATGGATACTGGATAATGTAGCAGGTGCACGTGAAAAAGCAAATGCCGGGGAGCTTTGTTTTGGTACCATAGATACCTGGTTGCTTTGGAAACTGACAGAAGGAAGGGTTCACGCAACTGATGTAAGCAATGCAAGTCGTACCATGTTGTGCGACATCTCCACCTGCGAGTGGGATGTAGAACTACAAAAGATACTGGACGTACCGGCCAATATGTTACCGCAAATAAAAAGCAGCAGTGAAGTTTATGGCCATACTACATTACTAGATAAAGATGTAGCAATTCCTATTGCAGGAATAGCCGGAGACCAGCAGGCAGCACTTTTTGGCCAACTTTGTACACAGCCCGGCATGGTAAAAAACACTTACGGCACTGGTTGCTTTATGCTGATGAACACAGGAGAAAAAATGATTCCTTCTAAAAATAACCTGCTGACAACTGTAGCATGGAAGATCAATGGTAAAATCCATTATGCACTCGAAGGTTCGGTGTTTATAGCCGGTGCCGTGGTACAATGGCTGCGTGATGGTTTGGGTATTATAAAAACAGCAGCAGATGTGGAAGCGCTAGCCAAAAAAGTAGAACATACGGATGGCGTTTATGTAGTTCCGGCATTTGCAGGCCTTGGAGCACCATATTGGAATCCACATGCAAGAGGCGTAATTACGGGGCTTACCCGTGGTGTAAACACGGCTCACATAGCAAGAGCCGCTGTAGAAAGCATAGCGTATCAAACGATGGATGTGTTGAAAGCTATGGAAGCCGATAGCGAGATAAGTATTAAAGAACTTAGGGTAGATGGCGGTGCAACAAAAAATGACCTGCTGATGCAGTTTCAAAGTGATATGCTTGATACAAAAGTTGTAAGACCTACTGTAACTGAAACAACTGCACTCGGTGCTGCCTACCTTGCCGGGCTCGCTGTTGGGCTTTGGGCCGGGGTGGAAGAGCTTCAGGAACAATGGCAAATAGACAAAACATTTACATCTGAAATCTCAGAAGAGAAAAGAACCGAACTGGCCGATGGCTGGCATACTGCTGTAAAAGCATCTCTTGCTATCGCATAAATTTTTTACAACAGAATGAATCGTAAAGAACAACTAGATCAATTTTCTGCACAGGAGGCATATGATATGATCATTATCGGAGGAGGTGCTACCGGCCTTGGCTGCGCTGTAGATGCAGCAAGCCGTGGATACAGCACGTTACTCCTGGAAAAATTTGACTTTGCCAAAGGCACTTCAAGCCGTGCCACCAAATTGATACATGGAGGGGTAAGATACCTCGCCCAGGGAAATATTCGCCTGGTGAGGGAGGCTTTGCTGGAAAGGGGAAGGTTATTAAAAAATGCACCCCATGTTTGTCACACCCTTTCATTTGTTGTCCCGGCGTATAGCCTTTGGCGGAAGTATTATTATGGCATCGGACTTTGGGTGTATGAATTTATGTCAGGGAAACTAAGTCTTGGAAAAACCTCATTGCTCAACAGGAAAAAAGTATTGGAGCTACTTCCTGATGTTGCCCATAAAAACCTGAAAGGAGGAATACAATATTATGACGGACAGTTTGATGACAGCCGCCTTGCTATTAACCTTGCTACAACTGCTGTGGAACAAGGAGCAACTGTATTAAATTATTGTGGCGTCAGAGGTTTTATTCAAGAAAATGAAAAGATCACCGGTGTTGAATTTAATGACAGTATTCATAATAAATCTTACCAAGCTACAGCCAGAGTAGTGATCAATGCCACCGGAGTTTTTGCAGATGAAGTGCTGCAAATGGCGGGAGGGCACAAAGAAGAAACCATTGCCCCATCACAGGGAATTCACCTGGTAGTAGATAAGAAGTTCTTTAAAGGAGAAGCCGGACTGATGATACCCAAAACAGATGACGGAAGGGTTTTATTTGCTATTCCCTGGTATGATAAATTGTTGTTGGGCACTACAGATACACCAGTAGAAAATGTAGACACTGAACCAAGGCCATTAAAAGAAGAAGTTGATTTTATTCTTAGAAATTTCAAACAATACAGCGAAGCTGATATTAGCTACAAGGATGTAAAAGCAACTTTTGCCGGTCTCAGGCCATTGGCTAAAGTAAAAGGAGAAAGCAAAACAGCTGTGATGCCGAGAGACCATGTGATTAAGGTTTATCCAAACAACCTGGTACATATTACCGGGGGTAAATGGACTACTTACAGGAGCATGGCTGAGCACTGCATTAATAAAGCAGCAGAGGCCGGACAACTTCCAGATGTAACTTGTAAGACAAAAAAATTAGCCATTCACGGAAAATCAACAATAAATAGTGACGACCATTTTGCAATTTATGGAAGTGATGCAGAAAAAATTAAAGCGCTAATAAAAGCGAATCCTGAACTCGGAGAAAAACTCCATGAAGATTTTCCTTACACTAAAGCAGAAGTTGTTTTTTTCATCAGGGAAGAGATGGCCACTTGTATAGAAGATGTTCTGGCAAGGAGAGTAAGGCTATTGTTCCTGGATGCAAAGGCTGCAATAGAAGCAGCGCCAGGAGTTGCAGAAATTTTTAAAACACATGCAGGAATAAATGAGTCTTTAGTTAATAATGACCTGGAGCAATTCAATAAACTTGCACAAGGTTATTTACTCCATATTTGATCTTTCTTTTACCTTAAAACAATTTCTTTATGACCCCATTTATTGCAGAATTTATAGGGACCATGTTTCTGATGGTCCTGGGAAACGGTGTAGTAGCCAACGTTGTATTAGCCAAAACAAAAGGAAACAACAGCGGTTGGATTGTAATCACATTTGGATGGGCCATGGCCGTTTATGTTGCAGTATTTGTAGCTGCCCATGGCAGTGATGCTCACCTGAATCCTGCAATCACACTGGCTTTTGCCACCTTTAAAGATTTTGGGTGGAGCGAGGTGCCGGTATATTTAGCCGGGCAAATGCTGGGTGCCATGACAGGTTCTTTATTGGTTTATATCACCTACAAACAACATTATACAGAAACTGATAATGCAGGTCTGATCCTCGCCACATTCAGTACCAGCCCTGCTATAAGAGACAAGTGGCACAACCTGCTTACAGAGATCATTGGCACTTTCTTCCTGGTATTTGCTGTATTATTTATTGCAAAACCCGGCAGCTCTTTGGGTGCGCTCGATGCATTACCGGTAGGGCTTGTGGTACTCGCCATCGGCTTATCACTTGGGGGCCCTACAGGATATGCCATCAACCCGGCACGTGACCTTGGCCCAAGAATCATGCATGCTATTCTTCCCATAAAAAACAAAGGTACCAGCGATTGGAACTATGCCTGGATTCCTGTTGTGGGGCCAATAATGGGAGGTATTCTTGCTGCTTTACTTTTCAAATTATTTATTCAATTGTCTCAGTAAATGATTTGAACATTTTTATTAAGAATAATGCAACATGTAGGGAAGGATTACAATGAATTGCATTTTCTCTGCCATAGGGTTATCTAATCATAAAAAGGGACGCAGATATCTCACCATGAACAGGTAAATTCGACATCAGCTTTTTTATACATATGGTATAGAATGGGATGAAAACAAAATCAGTTTCTTTGTAGATGATGCTTTATTTTCAACAGCAGCAAAGTAGAAAATGGAAAAATTCCTCACAATGAAAGCTGGCTTTTTGATAAACGATTTTACCTGATTCTGAACCTTGCTATCGGCGGAAACCGGGGCGGAGAAACAGATGATGTATTTTCCATGTAGACTTCCAGGTAGATTACGTACACATTTATAAGAAAAAATAATAAAATATGAAGAAGATAATAGTTGGTATAATATTGATAATGTGCATTCATACCTGTATTGCTCAATCAATAAAATTGATGAGTTATAATATCCGGCTGGCATTAGCTTCTGATGGGGCAAATGCCTGGGATAACCGTAAGGATTATTTTAATGCACAACTCAAGTTTTATGAACCGGATATACTTGGTGTGCAGGAAGCTACTCCACCACAGGTAGCAGAAGTAGCTACAGCTTTACCAGCTTACAGTTATGTAGGCCTGGCCAGGGAAGGGAAAGGCAAAGGAGAATCTTCCAATATTTATTACAAAACTGAGCGGTTTAAGTTACTGGAAGAAAACACTTTCTGGCTTTCGGAAACGCCGCACACTATATCTAAAGGCTGGGATGCAGCATACAACAGAGTTTGCACATATGCATTATTTAAAGACAAAAAAACCAAAACAAAATTCTGGGTGTTCAATACGCATCTTGATCATGTAGGAGAAGTAGCCAGAACAAAAGGGCTGGAACTTATTTCTTCAAGGATAGATTCCCTCAATACAAAAAACTATCCTGTGTTTTTGATGGGAGATTTTAATTCTGAACCATCAACAGATCGCATCATTGCTTTGAAAAAAAAGATGAATGACAGCAGGGAAATGTCTGAAGAAAAACCCTTCGGCCCATCGGGAAGCTTTAATGGCTTTAAACACAATGAGGCAGTATCAAGATTAATCGATTATATTTTTGTTTCTAATAACGATAAGATAAAAGTGAAAAAATATGCTATCCTCAGTGATTCCAAAGACCTGAAATATCCTTCAGATCATTTACCGATATACATAGAAGCAAGTTTCAAATAAAAAATTAAAAAAGTCTTTTTCTTTTTTTGCCGGGTTCATAGATCTCTTTTGCTTTTTTTACCTGCTCTAAAAATTCTTTCTGCAAATAGGAATTGTTATTTACTACCGCTGTAGCATAACTCTCCAAAGAGGCCCAGGAAAGATTTCCCTGGTAATCAGATTTTTTTAATTTCAAACCCAGCATAGCGACAGCTGTAGCCATTTTCAGGTCGCTGCTCAAAGAATCCGGTGAGATATAAATTGTGGGCACCCTTACAGTAAGTGAGTCATCTGTTTTTATGCCACAGGCACGAAAGTATAAATGCAGGTCAGCAAGCTTGTCGTTCATTTTCAGGCTCTGGCACTCCCTGTTATAATTTGTAGGTTTTATTTGAAAAATAGCCAATGTACTATTTCCACTTCCTATTTCACCACCTTCCAGGTGTGCCCCGTTTTCGTTCAGCGCATTTTTTTTATTGTCAAACCCAATCAACCGGTATTCTTTGATCAATTTTTCATTGAACTCTACATTAATGAAAACGTCATCCGCTACAGCATAAAGTGTTTGTGTAAGTTCTTTCACCAGCACTTTTTCTGCTTCCTTTACATCGTCCAGGTAAGCATAGTTTCCATTCCCCTTTTTAGCCAGGATCTGTAGTTTTGAATCTTTCAGGTTGCCCATCCCTACCCCAAGGCAGGTCAGGTAAACACCAAGGTTTTTTTGACTGGTTACCAATTCATCGAGGGCTTTTTCTGATCTTTCTCCTACATTAAAATCACCATCTGTTGCCAGGATTATTCGGTTATTCCCATTTTGCAAAAAAGTGGAAGAAGCCAGTTTGTAAGCTGTTCTCAACGCACTTTCGCCGGGAGTATCACCTGCAGCCTGCAGTTTTTCTATGGCGGTAAGGATTGTTTCTTTATGATCCCCCGGAGTGGGTTGCAGGTAAATGCCTACTCCGCCTCCATAGGTTACGATGCTCACTTTATCTATCGGACGAAGGTTTTGTACGAACATCTGAAAAGCAGCTTTGAGCAATGGAAGCCGGTTGGGCATATCCATACTTCCGGAAATATCTATCAAAAAAACAAAATTACCGGGAGGTAACTCATCCAGGTTTATTTTTTTTGCACTCACGTTCACGTACAACAACTGATCAGTTTTTTCCCAGGGACAATCTGATAATGCTGTAGAAATACTGAATAGTTCATTATTTGCCGGGGCAGTATAACCAAGGTTAAAATAATTGATCATCTCCTCCAGTTTCACTGCATCCTGTGGCACAGGGCTATTGCTATTAAGGAAGCGGCGTACGTTGCTGTAAGAGGCTTTATTTACACCCAGAGAGAAGCCTGTGGTAGGAAATAATGAAGCCTGGATAAATTTATTTTCCTGTAGTTGAAAATACGTTTCATTACCTACGGGTAAATTATACCCACCTGCTTTGTGAAAATCACGGGTAAAAGAACTGAGCGATTCACTGCTGGTATTGACCAACGTATTGGCGGATTTCAAAACAATGGATTGCCACTCATCAGATTTTACCGGTATGGTGAGGGGTTCATAGCCGGTTAAATTTATAGTTAAAGAATCCCGAAGCACTAAAGTATTTATACCAAAGCTACCGTAGGAACCTGTGAAATATGCTGTTCTGGAAGAATGAAGAAAAATACGACTACCGTTTAATGGCTCTTTTTTTTCGTTTCGGATATCTCCACGTAAATAGTATTGGGCATGTGAACACACGCTCACTGAAAGGAGCAAAATATGAAAGCAAAGAGTCTTCACGTTGGTTATGGTAACCTGTAATATACTTAATTCAGTATAAATTTACATATGTTTTTCAACATACTTACACTTCTTCTACCAATTGGTAGATCTCAGGCAGGTTTCTGCCAAGCCCGTCATAATCAAGGCCATAACCCAGCAAAAATTTATTGGGTACTTCAAATCCCAGGAAATCAATTTTTATGGGATATTTCAGAGCCTCAGGTTTATGCAACAGAGCGGCTATTTTAAGGGATGCCGGTCGGTGGTCGTGTAACTGAGGGAGAAATTCTGTAAGTGTTTTACCTGTATCCACAATATCTTCTATAATGATCACATGCCTTTCTTTAAGCGATTGATCCAAACCAATAGAAGTGATGACATGACCTGTGCTTTGTGTTCCTTTATAAGATGCCAGCTTGATGAAGCATATCTCCGCATCTATTGTTATTTTTTTAAAAAGGTCTGAGGCAAACATAAATGAGCCATTAAGAATCGCAATAAACAAAGGCTTCTTACCTGCGTATTCTTCATCTATTATTTTAGCTATACGCATTATTTCCCTGTCAATGGTAGCAGCTGTGAGGTAAGGTTGAAAGGATTTATCCTTGACGGTGATTATGTTCATATGGTCATTGAATGGATTGATGGCAGCAAAATAAGGTATTATTACTGTATAGCATAAGAGCTTATTTTCCAGATGAAGCCTTGAGCTTTACTACCGTGCCTGGTTTTAAAATAACATTACCTGAAAGCCCGTTGTATTCCATGAGGTATTTTAATTGTACACCTTTTGCCTGTGCTACATCATGTAAACTTTCACCACCTGCAGAAGTATAGGCATCAGTGTTTCCTTCTTTATTTTTTCTTTCCAGGTAAATATATTGTGCTTCTGCTAAAAGCCCGTCCTTGTTGAGGTCATTAAACTCCAATAGCTTACTCAGAGAAATTCCTTCTTTGGTAGCAATGGCCAGGAGGGACGTATTTGCTTTTGCGAAAATTGCTTTTCTTCCGTTAAAATTATTTCCAGAAACCCCCTGTGTAGCAACATTTTTCGGCTTATCCTTTAATGGTGTTTCCGGCACTGCCATCACCATTTTAGCAGTGTCTTCCATTACTATTCCAGGTGGAGCTGGTATGGCGTTATCAAAAATATCATAAGCATAAAGCTGGTATTTTTCTATATTACGGATTAAGATATCCGGATAGCGTGGATTGGTAGCATACCCGGCTTTTCTTAATCCTATGGCCCAACCTTTATAGTCTGTAGGGTCTAGGGTAAAAAGAGAAGCGTACCTGCCGCTGGTTTTTAGAAAATCGCTGTGGTCAGCATAGCTTTCCCTGGCAGAAGGATATTTCCTGAAACATTCATTAGGGGCATCATCGGTATGAGATACAGACTCCCCGCTCCAGTTCGATTTACACTTGATACCAAAATGATTGTTGCTGCGCTGTACCAGGTCGCTGTTTCCGCTCTCTGTTTCTAATAAGCCCTGGGCAAGCGTAATAGATGCTGGCACTTTGCTGCGTTTCATTTCTTCTATAGCATCAGCTTTATATTTAGCTATGTATTCTTCCGGAGTCATACGCTGCGCCTGTGTAACAGCACAGGTAAAAAATAAAAAGATAACCGTAATAAGTTTTTGCATAATTCACTTTACAATTTTATGATCAATGTCAATCCATCCCTGATGGTGAGCATTACCTGCTCTGTGCGTGGATCGGCTGCCACATGTGTATTGAATGCCTGGATGGCTTTTGCATTTTTTGTTTTCACCTCATCTTCTAACACCTGCCCATGAAACAGTACGTTATCAGCCAGTATGTACCCGGCTTTTTTTAATGTGGCCAAAGTTAATTCGTAATACTCAATATACCCAGCCTTATCTGCATCTATGAAGACAAGGTCCCATTCTTCTTTTAGAGTTGGGATGATCTCCCTGGCATTTCCTTCATACAAAATAATTTTCTTTCCCAGGGGAGATTCATCAAAATAAGATCTTGCTGTTGTTGCATCCGCTTCCCTTAGTTCAATGGTATGAATTTCTCCATCTTCAATTAACCCCTCTGCAAGACATAACGTACTAAACCCGGTAAAAGTGCCCACCTCCAATATCCGCCGGGGTTGTAGCATTTTGCTAACCATAGATAAAAACTTTCCCTGCAGCGGACTACTCATCATATGTGCATGAGGATGCGCTGCTGTAGTTGAAGCTATTTTTTGTAGCAATTCAGTTTGTGCACTGCTATGCTCATCAGCATATTTTTCTGCTGCTGCTGTAACTATTTCCATTTGTTATAAAACTTGTAATTGTTTTTTTGACAGAAAGAATAAACCAACAAACGTAATAAAACCATTAAGAAGTAGTATTTCTATACCTATCGAATAGCCACCCAGGAATGATGGGGCATATAACTGTAAAATATAACTAAGTGCCGGACTAATCAATGCTATTAATGCGATCAATGGAGTATTTGGTAAAATTCTTTTTGTAAGTATACCGAAGGAAAATAAACCCAGCAACGGCCCATAAGTATAGCCGGCCAGTTCCAGGATGGTATTTATGATACTTCTCTGATTGATGAATTTAAAAATAATGATACAGATAAAAAATATGACTGTCATCATTAAATGCACCCTGATACGCAGGCTGTGTTTTTGTTTTTCGTTCAGGTCAGTTCTTTCTTTTATCTCTAATATATCTATGCAGAAAGATGAAGTAAGTGCTGTGAGGGCACCATCTGCGCTTGGGAACAATGCTGAAATCAGTGCGATAATAAATATCACAGAAATCACAGGCGGAATTGATTGGAGTAAGCCGAGTGCCACAGAAGGAAATAAGTTATCCCCGGTAAGGTTTAATCCATTTTTGTATAAGCCCCAGCTGCTGGCATCTCCTGCAACACCATCGCCAAACGCTGCACCACTTTTGTAGGCATAGAGATAAAGTAAACCGCCAAGCAGAAGGAATAAAAGATTAACTACAACCATGATCACACTAAATGTCATCATGTTCTTTTGCGAATCACCCAATTTTTTTACACTGATATTCTTTTGCATCATTTCCTGGTCCAGGCCAGTCATAGCTATAGTAATAAAGGCTCCACCAAGAATTTGTTTTACAAAAAAGCCTTTACTGTTTACGTCGGTATTGAACACTTTGTTCAGGCTTTTCAATTCCATAGCATTTAATGCTTCTGTTATAGAAAAGTTGAGGTGACTCAGAATGTATACCACACATACTAATAAACCTATGATCATTAATGCAGTTTGAAGCGTATCTGTGTACACGATAGTTTTTACACCTCCCTCAAAAGTGTATAATAAAATCATGACAAGCACAACAACCACAGATACCCAAAAAGGAACATTGAGGCTGGACAGAATAAATATCTGTAACACATTTATCACTAAATATAATCTTGCAGTTGCACCAATGGTTCGGGAAATTATAAAAAATGTAGCGCCTGTTTTATAAGCCCAGTATCCAAAGCGGTCTCTGAGGTAGGTGTAAATGCTGCTCAGGTTCATTTTATAGTACAAAGGAAGAAGAACAAATGCCACGACAAAATAACCTAACAGGTATCCGATCACTACCTGGAAATAGCCCAGGCCTGCAGGGATTCCACCGTTTGTAATATTACCTACACTGCCGGGTACACTTACAAATGTTACGCCCGAAAGAGAAGTCCCGATCATCCCAAAAGCAACCAGCTTCCAGTTGCTGTTTTTATTACCAATAAAAAAAGATTCGTTGTTGGCATTTCGGCTGGTGTACCAGGCTACTACAAGTAAAATAAGAAAATAGGCAATGACAAAAGACAACAAAATAACCGGGGACATAAAGCAGCTTTAATGAAAAAATAAAATAGAAAGTAGAAAAAAAAATTGTTCTTTGCCGGATAAAGATAATTGTAGCAGGAAGAATTAAGCATCTAAAATATTTTTTAAGAATTATTAAAGAACTTGCGGCGAAATTAGTGTTGCTAAAAATAAAAAAAAATTCATGAAGATTTCATCAATAGCAGTTTTCTGCGGAAGTAAATCCGGCAATAACCCCATCTTTGAAGAACATTCAAAAAGGCTTGGTACTGTATTGGCAAAACATAATATCAGCATCATTTATGGTGGCGGAAACAAAGGCCTGATGGGCGCTGTGGCCAATGCTGCTCTTGAGAACAATGGAAAAGTGATTGGCATTATACCAAAAATACTGGCCGATTTTGAACACCAACACAATGGACTAACGGAGCTCACCATTGTAGACACCATGCATGTGAGAAAACAATTGCTCTACGAAAAATGTGACGCAGCAATCATACTTCCCGGTGGTTATGGCACTTTAGATGAGGTTTTTGAAATGCTGACCTGGAATCAATTGGACATTCATACAAAAAAAATTTTCTTTCTAAACACTGCAGGTTTTTATACGCATTTACTGGCGCATATCGAAAACATGCAGGAAGAAAATTTTCTTTATGGACATCCTACAGATCTTATTACCGTGCTGATAGAACCAGAGGAACTGGAATGTTTCCTTACTCCTGATTATGAATAATCTTTATTGGAAAAGTGCAATATTATAACCGGCTCGAATCACCGGCACAGCCCTGTTCTGGTTGTCAGTATATGGTGAATTGGGCAATCGGCTTACATCCCACATTACAGAGAAATAATAAAATGATTTATTGTACCTGTCCCTGCCGCCGGCAAAACCACCACCAACTAAAACACTGTTCACGTCCACATTATTTTTTTCGTCGGGCAGGTTAAAAGTATTGGGATATTTATATGTTTGTTTGATGAAATTGTGTTCATATTGCACCTGTGCAAAAAGAAATTTCACGGGAAATAACCTTACAAAAGCACCAGGACCATAAGTTGTCTGCCTGTACCTGTCGTCTAAACTTATATTGTCACGTTGGGAAATATAATTCACCCCAACACTTGCTGCTACATCTACAAAACGGTTAATGCTGTAACCAAAGTAAGGAGAAATACCAAGTGCGGTAAAATTATTACTAAAGCTTAATTGCAGGCTTCCACCTAAAAATAAATTTTCTTTTTTGAATCCTTTTTTTACTTCTTCTTCATCTTCTTTATCCTGTGCAAGAGAAACAAGTGAGGTAGTGAGTAGCAAAGAGAAAATGAGTAGTTTTTTCATTCTTAATAAAATTTTTCCTGTTAAAATTAATGTGTGATTGAAGGTTTAATTTCTTCCTGACTGTTAATCAAAAATCTTACCTGTATTTAAAATGCCATTGGGGTCAAAGGTTTTTTTAATACCACGCATCAGCTGCAAACTAACCTCATCAAACATTACCGGCATATATTCTTTTTGTATCAAACCAATTCCATGCTCCCCACTAATGGTACCCCCCAACTTTTTTACAAGATTAAATAAAGCTTTTAATGCTGGTATAACTTCCTGGTTGTTGAGGCTGTAAATGCTGCCTTCTTTTTTAATCCTGATATGCAGGTTTCCATCTCCGGCATGACCGTAACACACCGCATCGAAATGATATTCTTTTCCTAACTCCTTCACTCCCCTGATCAGTTTAGGTAAGTTAGCTCTTGGCACCACTGTATCTTCTTCTATAGTGTAACCGGCCAGTTTCACGGCTTCCGCAGTTCTTCTTCGCAGTTTCCAAAGTGTTTCTTTTTGCTGGGCATCATCTGCAAATAAAATTTCACCACAATCAAACGCTGTAAGCAATTCACCAATCGCTTCCATCTCTGTAAATAATGTTTCCTGGTGATTTCCGTCTACTTCTATAATCAGGTGTGCTGCTACTTCCTCCGTAAAAGGAATGGCATTACTGTCTACAAATTTGCTGACGATTCTCAGCGCACCTGCTTCTACAAGTTCCAGTGCGCTTGGTGTGAATCCTGCCCGGAAGATAGCACTAACAGCAGCTCCGGCATGTTCCAGGTTATTAAAAGGCACCAGCATCAGCAGGTCATGCTTAGGCAATGGAATAAGTTTCAACACTATTTTTGTCACCAGCCCAAGTGTGCCTTCACTTCCTACCATTAGTTGTGTCAGGTTGTACCCGGTCGAATTTTTCAACACATTTGCACCGGTCCAGATGATCTCACCGGTGGGTAATACAACTTCCAGGTTCAGTACATAATCCCTGACCACACCATATTTCACCGCTTTTGGGCCACCGCTATTTTCTGCAACATTGCCGCCAATAAAGCAACTGCCTTTGCTGCTGGGATCAGGTGGATAGAATAATCCTTTTGCTTTCACAGCATCTTGTAACACTTCCGTGATCACACCCGGCTCGGTTGTTACCTGCAGGTTCTGCTCATCTATTTCCAGTATCCTGTTCATTCGCTCAAAAGAAATAAGAACACCTCCGAAGTGCGCAAGTGCTCCACCGCTCAGTCCGGTACCGGCACCCCTGGGTGTTACCGGAATAAGATTCTTGTTGCAATATTTCATTAATTCCGAAAGCTGTGCAACAGTATCGGGCTTTACAATAATATCAGGAGGGAAAAACAAATTTTCCGTTTCATCTCTGCCATATTTTTCTTTGTCTTCTCCGGATAGAAAAACAGCATCTGTTCCCATTATCTCTTCTATAGCAGATACATGTTTATCAATATCCGCTAAAACTCCAGTCTGCAACATGTTTTTTTTGGGCAAATTTCGCTAAATAAACCTGCATAAAAAATGATTACTTGCAGGATCTGGAAATAAATAGTAAATTCTCTAAAAAAATAATCACCAACAAATAATTAATTATGTTAGATACGGCACTTGTTTTTTTAAAAGATCAGCTAAAAGCCCATATGGAGCTGTATCATTGCAATGTTTTCCTGGGCCGTGCGAAAGAATATGTAGGAAACGAACCTTACGTGTTGATACATTTACTAGGGATGGCGCCCTTACCGGATGTAAGAAATAAAAATTTTCCTCCTTTTGACCCAAACAGTACAAAATTTTCTGACCACAAAAAAGCACTAAAAGCAAGCTTGTTGTTCAAATTTAATTCTGGCCCAACAGATTACGAAAAAAGTTTGGAATGCCTGAACGCAGTTGCTGAATATTATTACATAAATCCTGTTGTTCAAAGGCAACAACTAACTGGGTATCAGGGCCTGGAAAGAATTGTTATCTCCATATGTGAAATAACCTTAGAGCAGCAATTAATGATCTTTGAAAAATCGGCAGAGGAAAATCCCTATTTATTATATGAAGTTCAAATCCAGGGTTTATAATAACGCTAAACAGATAGGATTATGTAGATTATTCGCATTTCCACTGTTAAGCTACATGCTATATAATTCCAAAGTGTAAGATTTTTTCTTTTAATCAAAGACGATTTCCTGAGATAAAGTACACCCTGGTGAGTTTTGCGAAGAAAGTTGCCACAGGTTCATGTTTAGTTTGTTTATCCCACAAAAAATCCCGCGTTTCCGCAGGATTTTAAACTATTATACATTTTGATTTTTAATTCACAACTGAATTAACCCCTTCTTTTACCTCATTTGCACCTTTTTTTATGGCATCCCCGGTTTTGTTTGCACCTTTTTCAATAGCCTCCCCAGCCTTGTTCACTCCTTTTCTTGCTCCATCTGCAGCATCATCAAAAATATTATCTCCATTGGCATTTACAATAACCCCGGAATTATTCACCCTTTGTCCTTCTGCAAGGGTAACTGTTACCCCATCATTTGTTTTTATTTCCCCATTTGCCATTACGATTGTACCATTAGGCAAGGTAACCGGCTCGTTTACCACTACCCACTCACCAGTCTGCATTACATAAACTTTATTTTCTTTCATCATGTACTCGCCATCTACAGCCGCAGGAGCCATAACTGTTGTTGTAGAAGTACTGTCAGTAACTACTGTTTCATCTGTTTTTGTCTCATTACATGCTACCAAAGACGAAGCAACAATTGCTGCTAATAATAACTTTTTCATTTTTTGTTGTTTTAGTTTTAAATAAATATTGTGGGGAAAAATTCCCATTTTTGATGATCTGTCTATAAACAAAAAAAATGCCCCGATTTTGAAGAATCATTTTTATTTATTCTATTACAGTAAGAAAGTTACATCCTGGAAGTATCATTCATTTTATCCATCATCATATTTTCATTCATGATTATACCATCTTTATCATACATAGTACCCTTAGCATCCACCATAGTTCCATCAGTCAATTTGGTCATTTTACCATTTGTCATTTTCACATCCCCGTTTTGCATCACCATAGTCCCATTACCCAAGGTCATATTATGATCCATAACCATCATACTGCCATCTATCATCATCATCATTTTGCCATCTTTCATCATTACATCACCATTAGCAGGTGTGTATGCAGGTGCAGTAGCCATGTTGTCCATAGCCGGGTCTGGCATAGTAGTAGTCAAAGCAGTATCAGTAGTCACCGTACTGTCAGTAGACTTGTTTTCATTACAGGCAATAAGTGTCGCGGCAATGAGGGCAATCGAAAAAA
This sequence comes from Chitinophagales bacterium, assembly GCA_038208485.1. Classification (GTDB taxonomy): domain Bacteria; phylum Bacteroidota; class Bacteroidia; order Chitinophagales; family Chitinophagaceae; genus Ferruginibacter. The sequence continues at coordinate 11,621 of JBBQYS010000008.1, read as the reverse complement.
TCTTTTTCATAATAATTATTTTTATAAATTAAGTGGCAAATCTAAAAGTTATTTTACATAACCCTATAATAATCTAATACTTATTTCTTTCTAAAAAATAACCTGATAGGAACACCAGTGAAATCAAAATTCTCCCTCAGCTTGTTTTCCAGGTAATTCTGGTAAGGAAGCTTAATGTCATCAGGAAAATTACAGAAGAATGCAAACGTTGGCGTACGTGTCGGCAATTGGGTTACATATTTAATAGTGATTGCATGCCCCCTTGCTACCGGTGGATGGAATTGTTCCATTGCTTTCTGAATTACTTCATTCAGTTTTGAAGTAGGAATTTTTTTATGGCGGTTTTCATAAACCTGGATAGCTGCTTCTATACTTTTAAAGATCCTTTGCTTTTCTGTTACCGAAATAAACAGAATAGGAATATCACTGAATGGTTTCAGTTTTTGCTTAAGTTTCGCCTCGTATTCTTTGGCTGTATTGGTTTCTTTCTCTGCCAGGTCCCATTTATTTACCAGCAGTACAATTCCTTTTCCTTTTTTGGCTGCTAGTGAAAATATGGCCAGATCCTGGGCTGTAATTCCATTGGTGGCATCCAGCAACAATAAACATACGTCTGCCTCATCCATTGCCTTTATTGCCCTGATCACAGAATAAAACTCCAGGTCTTCATTTACTTTATTTTTTCTACGGATACCTGCAGTATCTATCAGCACAAATTCTTTATTGTATAAATTATAGTGGGTATGGATGGAGTCTCTTGTAGTACCAGAAATGTCGCTCACAATAGTTCGTTCTCCGCCAACCAGGGCATTTAGTAAAGAAGATTTACCTGTATTTGGCTGGCCGATAATGGCAAACTTTGGTAAGGCTTCTTTTTCCAAAGCATCGTCAGATTGTTTCTCCGTGATCAATGCAGTTATTTCATCCAGCAATTCACCCGTACCACTTCCGCTGTTAGAAGAGATAAAAAATATATGTTCAAAACCCATGGAATAAAATTCACTTGCTTCCAGCAGGCGGGCATGATTGTCTACTTTATTAACCACTAAAAATACCGGCTTTTTACTTTTGCGCAGCAGCGTAGCCATACTATCATCCAGTGCCGTGATGCCTGTACTTGCATCTACCATAAAAATTATGGCATTTGCCTCGTCCATAGCAATGAGTACCTGCTTTCTGATTAATGTTTCAAATACATCATCGCTTCCGGCAACAAATCCGCCGGTATCTATTACATTAAAACTATGGCCGGTCCATTCGGCTATTCCGTATTGCCTGTCCCTGGTTACTCCACTCTGATCATCCACAATGGCTTTTCTTTGCTCCAACATCCGGTTGAAGAAAGTACTTTTACCTACATTTGGCCTGCCTGTTATGGCTACTGTAAAACTCATAATAATCGTTTAGAAGGTTGATTTGGTTTAGAAATTCCAGGGAATAAAATCTATAAAACCTCAGCACCTTAATTTTTAGTATCCGTATTCTTTTAGGAAAAGATCGCTGTCTCTCCATTTTGGGCGCACTTTTACAAACAATTCCAGGAAAACTTTGCGGTCTATAAATGCTTCTATATCCTTCCTGGCCAGCGTGCCCAGCTGTTTTATCATAGCACCGTTGTGACCCAGTATTATTCCTTTTTGTGTTTCCCGCTGTACAATTATATCAGCCCTTATTTTAGTAAGGGTAGTTTTTTCTTTATATTCCTGTACCAACACCGTGGTATGGTAAGGAAGTTCTTCATGGTAGAGATCAAATATTTTTTCCCGGATCAACTCACTTACAAAGAATTTTACCGGCATATCACTGATATCGTCTCCCTCATAAAAAGGATGCCCTTCAGGCAGGTACTGCAAAATCTTTTCCAGAAGTGCATCTATACCCAGTTGTTTATCAGCAGAAATTCTTACGGTTGACTTGCAGTAAGATTGTTCAGCATAAAACTTCTCTTTCTCATCAAGATCCTGTTCGTTTTTTACCTTATCAATCTTATTTAGTAAAAGTATAGCTGGCGCTTTTAACCTTAATGCTGAAAAAATCTCATGACTTTCATCAACGTCTTCTGTGGCGTCAGTGATCAATAAAGCCACGTCTGCATCTTCCAGGCTCCCACTCACCGCCTTCATCATTTTTTCGTGTAACTTATAAACTGGGTCAATGATACCCGGCGTGTCAGAAAAGATAATCTGGTAATCAGCAGTAGTAAGAATTGCTTTAATCCTGTGCCTCGTGGTTTGTACTTTATGTGATACAATAGCCATCTTCTCTCCCATAAGCGCATTGAGCAGGGTACTTTTACCTGCATTGGGCTTACCAAAAATATTTACAAAACCTACTTTCATACAACTAAAATTATGCTCAGGGATATAGCCCTCTTTCACGAATCATTTTATAATAAAATACATGCAAAAGTCGGTATAAAAAAAATAAAGCAGGTAGAATTTTGCTTTGATGGACAGAAACAAGATTTTAGGATTATGTAGCATATTCGCAATTACTGATTTTCTTATACCGTAACCCGGCTAAACAATAATAGCCCGGGGTGAAACTAAGAGGCTACGAAGAAATTTTACACAACCCATATATCTTTCCGCAGGTTTTACCTGAGGCTAATATTGTTAAAAACCCTGGACTTATACTGAGTTTATCGAAGTAGGGTTTGAAGTATGAGGAAATTGATCACCCTGAGATTATAACTAATGTTTACAGTTGAATCAAATTTTATGTGTAAATGCCAATAGATACCCAGTCGAGAACATAGTGCGAACGTTCTATCAAATCCTATCAGTTTCATTAAATAAAAATGCCGGACATATAGTCCGGCAGTTTTCATCAGCTATTAAGCTTATTGCTTTTGTAAAGTAACTGTAGTCAATTCACCAGGATCTGTACCTGCAATAGTTAATGTCATACCCTTGCAATCAAATGACGCCACGGTAGCACTCTCACCATCAACCACTGCTGTAGTACCTGTAAGCGACCAAGTACCAGTATCATTGCCATTAGGAACACATACAACACCAGCATCGGTATAAGTGATGGTGTTGTTGGCATTAAATATAATTAGATCATCTTTTTCACATGCATCAAAAAAAGCATAGGCATCTACCGCAGGAGTAGCAGTGTTAGGCTTATAAGTTAATGCAGTGATTTTGTAAGTACCAGCAAAATTCGCAGCATTTAGATCACAGTTTTTGTCATCTTTTTTGCAACTGATGGCTAATACAGATAGAAACAGGGAACAAATAATTAGTTTTTTCATGTTTAGTTTTTGTAAGGGTTTAAAAAAATTTTGACAATTATACAACAATATATTTGCACAGCAGAAAAATAAAAAAAACAAATGTTAATATTAATAAAAAAGCATGATTTTTTCCAGTCTTCTATTCCCTGCCTTCATAATTTTTCGTACAACTTTTACTTTGGGTTATTGATACCCAGCGTGTCAGAAAAGATGATCTGGCAATCATCGGTAGTAAAAAACTACTTTGATCCTGTGCCTCACTTTTTGTACTTAATGTGATACAATAGCCTTCTTCTCTCCCTTAAGCGCATTGCGCAGGGTAAATTGTGTTTTGCTGAATAGAAATTGTAAATTTAATTGCCTTCTAATTGGTGAATAATGCGATAATTATTTCCATATCAATGAGTAGGCTTTAAGTAGGCTTTGAGTAGGCTTTGAGTAGGCTTTGAGTAGGCTTTATTAAATAAAAACTGCCGGACATATAGTCCGGCAGTTTTCAATAACCAATAAGCCTATTGTTTTTGTAAAGTAATTGTAGACAATTCACCAGGATCTGTACCGGCAAAAGTTAGAGTCATACCAGTGCAATCAAATGATGCCACGGTAGCAATCTCACCATCAATCAATGCTGTACTACCTGTAAGCGACCATGTGCCAGTTCCATTGCCATCAGGAACACATACAACACCGGCATCTGTATATGAGCTGGTATTGTTAGCATTGAATATAATTATATCATCTTTTTCACATGCATCAAGAAAAGCAAATTCATCCACCGGAGGAGTAGCAGTGTTCGCTTTATAAGTTAAAGCAGTGAATTTGTAAGTACCAGCAAAATTTGCAGCATTCAGATCACAATTTTTGTCATCTTTTTTGCAACTGGTGGCTAATACAGATAGAAACAGGGAACAAATAATTAGTTTTTTCATGTTTAGTTTTGTAAGGATTAAAAAAAAATTTGTCAATTATACAACAATATAATTGCACATCAGAAAAATAAAAAAATAAAAAAGTTAATAGCAATAATAAAGCCCGGAAATTACAGGCTTTTAATTTTTTAGTTGCGAAGAGAAGGATCGAACTTCTGTCCGCCGCGGCGGATATGAGCCCTAAACTTTTCCAGCTTTTAGAAAATTGTTGCGAAGAGAAGGATCGAATTAAAAATACGAAAGTTAATAGCATTAAAAAGCCCGGAAATTCCAGGCTTTTAATTTTTTAGTTGCGAAGAGAAGGATCGAACTTCTGTCCGCCGCGGCGGATATGAGCCCTTAACTTTTCCTGCTTTTAGAAAATTGTTGCGAAGAGAAGGATCGAACTTCTGACCTTCGGGTTATGAGCCCGACGAGCTACCGCTGCTCTACTTCGCGGTGCAAAGATAGGAGGTCAGAAGCTTATATCAAAATGTTTTTAGGAATTCGACCGGGTAAACGCCCCAAAAGTAGGAAGTTTCACAATTTTTTTTTAGAAAAACCCATACAACAGTAGTGTACAAATTTAAAGCGGCGCATAGGTGTAGATGGTCCTGGTAGTGTCTGAACCATTTATGGTCGTCATCATTGCGGGTAAACCCACCGTATTATAGGTGTAGCTGTTTTTTTCATTATAGGAAAACCCGTCAGCAGTTTCTTCCTTCTGAATTAATACATTTTGAGGAAAGAATTTTTCAAAGAAAGAGGACTGCCCAAATGGGAAAGCCTGGTGTGCCATAAAAATGGATTTACCTGCAAAGGGAGAATTGTGTCCATCATAAGAAAATGCTGAGGTGACATCAAGCACATATTCTGTACCATCGTGCCGGTATTTTTTATTGAGCAATACATTTCCGTTATTATCTAATATTGAAGTATCAATACTGTAAATGGATTCATTTTGCATGCGTGTTAGCCTTTGCCCCATCAGCTTTTTGTTTCCATATTCAAATGTCTGAATTGATACTGTAGTTGCCAGTTTTGCCTGGTAGGAAAATTCTGTAATAATACTGGAATCTTTAATCACCCTACCTTGCTCATCATAATAATGATAAGTCTGCTCAGAAAAATTTTCGCTATTTACTATAGAAAGGTAGGGCTGGCTTTGATTACCCCAATATTTATATTGAAAGTTATTCCCCAGGGACTTTACGTCTTTTATGGCAATTACTCTTTTCTGATCATCATATTTGATCTCTATCTTTTGCGTATCCTTTGTTCCATCAGCACTGTTGTAAAATGACTGTATCGAGGTAAGGAAAATATTTGAGGTATTTTTTTCTGAAGAAAATCCGTTGATAAGTGTGGTTAGTGCAGATTCATCATGAATTAATTCTTTTCTGCAGCCTAAAAAGGACGTACCTATCAATAGCGAAGCTATGATCAAATTTTTCATGCGTAGGGGATATTGGTTATTTCAACAAAGTGATCCAGGGAAAGAAAACTTTGTATTAATACCAAATAAACGCAATAACCTGTTATTTAGTATTTTTTTGTTGAAAAAAAATTGAAAATGTGCATAAAAGTTTATAGTATAACTCCTAGTTAGTTAATAGTCAATACATTACAAACCTTGTAATGCTGTAATTAAATTATTGTAGCAATTTTTAATAAAATCTATAGTTTTAAGCAGGAAATAAATGAAGTATTAGAACCAGTTAAAGTATAAGTAAATGAAAATCAAAGAAATAATACATGTTTTAGAGCAATATGCAGCACCTGCCTTACAGGAAGATTATGATAATTCAGGACTGATTTGCGGAAATAAAGACATTGATTGTATGGGGATGCTTATTTCGCTGGATTGTACTGAAGCAATTATAGATGAAGCCATTAACCGGAAATGCAACCTCGTTATATGCCACCATCCTATCATCTTCCGTGGATTAAAGAAAATAAATGGTAACAATTACGTAGAACGTACCATTATCGCAGCTATCAAAAACGATATTGCCATTTATGCAATTCATACTAACCTGGACAATGTTATACATGGTGTAAACGGTAAAATTGCGGAAAAACTCGGCCTACAGTCCTGTGAAATATTATCAGAAAAAGCCGGTAACCTAAGAAAACTATCTGTTTTTGTTCCTGAAGCTGGTAAGGAAAAATTACTCAATGCTTTATTTGCTGCCGGTGCAGGACACATAGGGAACTATGCTGAGTGTAGTTTTTCTACGACTGGTACAGGTAGTTTCAAAGCAATGGAAGGCGCAAATCCTGTGGTGGGTAATAAAGGAGAAAGACACCTGGAGCAAGAAATTAAAGTAGAGGTAATATTTCCATCCTGGCTGCAACAGGGCGTGGTAAAAGCAATGAATGAAAACCATCCTTATGAAACGGTGGCATATTATATTTACCCGTTATTCAACAACTGGCAAGAGACAGGTAGCGGAATTATAGGTGTACTTCCGCAGGAAATAGCTGTGACTGAGTTTATGGAGCAGTTGAAATCGACCTTTAAGGTTCCATTTGTAAAACATACCGCAATTGTAAAAGATAAGATCAGGAGAATAGCAGTTTGTGGCGGTACTGGTAGTTTTCTCCTATTAAATGCCATCTCTGCAGGTGCCGACCTATTCCTGACGGCAGATATCAAATACCATGAGTTTTTTGATGCCGATGGCCATCTTGTCATTGCAGATATAGGACATTATGAAACAGAACAATTTACCATTGACCTGCTTCATGATATATTGACACAAAAATTTACTAACTTTGCGATCCTTAAAACCGGGCAAAATACCAACCCGGTCTGTTATTTCTGAGCAAAAAAGGTTGATTTATAATAGGTTAGGTTCCAATTTGGATTCCCAGCCTTTATTCACTTATTTTCCAGGGGAATAATTTAAACCATTAAGGGTTAAAAAAAATTAAATACTAAATACACTACAAATGGCTTCTGTAAAAGAATTTTCGGTAGAAGAAAGACTTACTTCACTGATCCGCTTGCAAAAAATAGATAGCAAGCTGGATGAGATAAATATCCTAAAAGGCGAACTGCCAATGGAAGTGAAAGACCTTGAAGATGAGATCGCCGGTCTTTATGCACGTCAGACAAGGGTAGAAGAAGAGATCAATGGTATCAATGAATTTATTGACCAGAAAAAAGAAGGTATTAAAGAGGCGCAGGAACTGATCAAGAAATACGAAAAGCAAAGCGATAATGTAAAGAACAACCGTGAGTTTGAAGCTATCAACAAAGAGATAGAAATGCAGCAGCTGGAAGAGAAACTTTGCGAAAAGCATATTAAAGACGCTACTGAAGATATAGGCGAGAAAGCAAAACAGCTGGAGGCTGCAAAAAAAGCAGTAGCTGCCAAAGAAAGCAACCTTTCTACCAAGAAAGATGAGCTGGAAAAAATTATTAAAGAAACCGAAAAAGAAGAGAAGAAACTGGCAAAAGAAGAATCAGGTGCAAGAGAAGACGTAGAAGAAAGATTCCTGAACAGCTATGACCGCATCAGGAATAATTACCGCAACGGGCTTGCAGTAGTGCCGGTAGAAAGAGATAGTTGTGGTGGTTGTTTCCATGCTATTCCTCCACAAAAACAAAGCGAGATCAAACTGAGGAAAAAAGTGATGGTTTGTGAGAACTGTGGAAGAATCCTGGTAGATAGTGATCTTGCAGAAACTATCGAAGTATAATTCAGCTAATAACATTATTATAAAAGCTTGTCAAAAAAAAATTGACAGGCTTTTTTTTGATCAATACCAATTAGTTGGATTCTGAAACATAATCCACATCTGCCTGGTGAATGAGTGGCAGGTTTTTAAATTTTAAAATAATATTAGCTACGGTAAGTACATCCCTCTGGCAGTATTCAGCAATTTTTTTAATGTCATTTTCCTGCCAATAAGTTTTTCCAACCTTACTGCCATCCATATCTTCTTTTGGTGAAGGTATACCAAGGGTGGCGGCCAGTAATTTTAAGGAAGTATAATTCTTATAATCTCCAAAGCGCCAATACTGAAAGCTGTCTATGATATTGGTCTCCCAGGGTTTCATGTTTTGAAAATCCAGGAAAGATGGTACAGCAATATCATTTACAATAAGTCTTCTGCAAATGAATGGGATATCAAATTCTTTGATGTTGTGGCCGACAAAATTCCAGCTGCGGCTATGCGCTTCTATCCTGTTCATTGTTTGCAGAAACTCCTGTAACAATAATTTCTCTTCAGCGTTATAATAAGATTTTACCCTTAGCTTCAGGTTTTCTTCCCTTAAAAAATATCCCATACTGATACACACTACTTTGCTGAACTCTGCCATGACACCGGCACGCTGTTCGTAAAATTCTCCGGGTGAAACGTCTGCTGGTAAATTTCTTTTTGTTTTCTCCTCCCAGAGTTCTTTCCAGGAATTATCTAAAGCAGAAAAATCCGGAGATACCGACACTGTTTCAATGTCTATGAAAATCATGTCGTGGATGCTTACATGCTGCATAAGTTAGTTTTGCAGTTGTAATATATAAAAAAAGCCTGCAATGTAGGCAGGCAATATTTTTTTTTAATTGAGTTTGTTTTTAAAAAGTGATACCAGCAAAAACCTGGAAAGCCTGCCTTTTCCACTTATCCCGGTCATCTATATTGTTCACGTTGGTCAAACCAAGTTTATACCTTGCACCAAGATTTACAAAAGGTAATTGGATCCATACACCACCAATAGCACTAAAATCTGAATTTTTATACAGGTCCCCGTTATTCCTCAGGCTGTCAACCGTTTGCTTTAGTAAGCCATTATATGCAGGGCCAATTTGAAGTTTTACTCTTTTGCTGGGTCCGATGTTTACATTCAGTAAAACCGGCACTTCCAGGTAGTTGAATTTGGCTTCACGCTGGCTTCCACCTAGAAAAAGATCATCATATATATTTGTACCGTCATCAGAAAATTCTGTGCTGGACTGAACAAAACTAACCTCCGGCTGAATGCCGAAACGCTTGCTAAAATTGAATTGCATGAAAGCACCAAACTGGTAGTTATAATTGAATCCCTCTTTATAGGCCCTACCATCTATTTTATTCATATTTAATCCAGCTTTTGCTCCAAAGCGAAAAAAGTTTTCTCTATCCATGCTTAAAGGATTTCGCTGTGCAAATGAATGTGCTACGAACATGAAAAGAATGGTCGTGAGGATAAGTGGTTTTAAGTTCATACAATAAATCCATTTATTTGAAAAATAGGAGCAGGCTGGAAGTAAATACCAGTACCGGTCAGGCATCAGTTAGCAATAAACATACCTTTTTAATGTAAATATTACATTGTTGGAAAATTTCCTGGATACTAACTTTAATTATCGCTCATTTTATACTATTCCCAGGTTCGTGTCTTCACTTACGCCCAGGATCGTGTCTTCACGAACCTGCTGGAAAATATGATTCGTGGAGCCACGAACACGGATACGAACCATGGGTTTGAGGTAAAAGCTAATAGCTTAACTTTGCCGCCTTTAAAAAAACATTTATATGTCTTCGTGTTCTACAAAGACATCCATTGCCCTGGGAGAAAAAATTCTTTTCATCAGCGCAGAAACAGTAACTAAAAGTGAAATACGAACAGGAAATAAACCGCCGCAAAACATTTGCTATCATCAGTCACCCCGATGCCGGTAAAACAACACTAACAGAAAAATTCTTACTGTTTGGCGGAGCTATACAAACTGCTGGAGCGGTAAAAAGCAATAAGATAAAAAAACATGCGACCAGTGACTTTATGGAGATAGAACGGCAGCGTGGTATCTCGGTAGCAACCAGTGTAATGACATTTGAGTACAAGGGAAACCTGATCAACCTGCTGGATACGCCCGGCCACAAGGACTTTGCAGAAGATACTTACAGAACATTAACTGCTGTTGATAGCGTAGTACTGGTGATAGATAGTGTAAATGGTGTGGAAGATCAAACCAGGAGGCTGATGGAAGTAATAGCCATGCGCAAGACACCGGTGATTGTTTTCATCAATAAAATGGACCGGGATGGCAAGAACAGGTTTGACCTGATGGAAGAAATAGAAAAAGAACTAAAGATAAGCCTGCACCCGATGACAGTGCCCATCAACAGTGGAAAAGATTTTAAAGGTGTGTACGATTTGTATAATAAAAGCCTGGTGCTGTATAACCCCGGTACAAAAGGAAACGATGAAGATATTCTTCAGGTAAATGACCTGAATGATGAGAAACTGACTGCGAAGATCGGCAAACAAAATGCTGATACCTTAAGAGAAGATGTGGAATTGATAGATGGTGTGTATGGAGACCTGAATATAGATGATTATTTAAGTGGTGAAATAGCACCGGTATTTTTTGGTAGTGCCGTAAATAATTTTGGTGTAAGGGAAATGCTGGATGCTTTTATCCGTATTGCACCCACACCAAGACCAAGGCATACCACCAGCAGAGATGTACTTCCGTCAGAAAATAAATTCAGCGGTTTCATTTTTAAAATACATGCGAACCTTGATCCCAAACACCGCGACAGGATCGCTTTCCTGCGGGTGTGTAGCGGACGGTTTGCACGCAACACTTATTACAACCATGTCAGGCTGAGCAAAGACGTGCGTTTCAGCAACCCGTACAGTTTTCTTGCCCGTCAGAAAGACGTGATTGAAGAAGCCTACCCCGGAGATGTAGTGGGACTTTTTGATACCGGAAATTTCAAGATCGGAGATACACTTACGGAAGGAGAAGAATTTTACTTCACCGGCATTCCTTATTTTTCTCCGGAGATATTTAAGGAAGTGGTGAACAAAGACCCGATGAAAACAAAGCAGCTGGAGAAAGGTTTGATGCAGCTTACAGATGAAGGAGTGGCACAGCTTTTCACACAGTTTGGCGGAAATAAAAAGATCATTGGTTGTGTAGGAGAACTACAATTTGAAGTAATACAATACAGGCTTTTGCAGGAATATGGTGCCAGTGTACAAATGAATAGTTTGCCATTTTATAAAGCTTGCTGGCTCAGCAGCAAGGATCCAAAAAAGTTGGAGGATTTTGTCCGGTACAAGCAAGCCAACATTGCAGAAGATAAAGACGGACAACTCATTTACCTGGCTCAAAGTGAATGGTTTCTAAATACCGAGATCACGAATAATCCGGATATTGAATTTCATTTTACGAATGAGGTGAATAAGTAGGGAGGGAAAGGTTGAGCATGGTTGAGTATGGTTGAGCATGGTTGAGCATGGTTGAGCATGGTTGAGTATGGTTGAGTATGGTTGAGTATGGTTGAGTATGGTTGAGTATGGTTGAGCATGGTTGAGTATGGTTGAGTATGGTTGAGTATGGTTGAGCATGGTTGAGTATGGTTGAGCATGGTTGAGTATGGTTGAGCATGGTTAAAAAAATGGCGATTTCCTCTAGAGACTTCAAAATTTGTAAGAAAAAGTTTTGGACAAAATATTAAGGTTTAAAGTA
>JBBQYS010000007.1:0-50351 GCA_038208485.1 Chitinophagales bacterium | reverse complement strand
GTCAGTTTAGTCTTCTATTTGTTTTGTTACCACCGGGGGTGCAAAGTCACCTGTCTGTGCTGGCCTGTCTATTTTGCTCAGGTCAACATTTGGCTTGTTTACGCCACTTACTGCATGAATGTCCATCAATAATTGGGGTTGTCTTCCTCCCATTACATTGGCAATGGTTTCTTTGGGCACATCCAGGGTTTTGTATTTATTGGCACCGATAACAGAATGACGACTGATGGTAGTCAAGCCCTCAAGTTCCCAATCAGCTGTTGCTTTTTTATGGAAACGACAGGTGTTACAGATCCATCCCGGCTTGCCATCAAAACTCTGTACTTCACCCCATTCGTCTTTCCTGGCAGTAACCCGGAAAACTTCTTCTCCACGCAGCCATAATGTAGCATTGCCACAGCAGCCGGGGGTTTCACAGTTGCGGTGTGCATCTATAGGTTTGGTAAACCATACCCTGTTCTTGAAACGGAAAGTTTTATCTGTCAATGCACCTACAGGGCAAACGTCAATCATGTTCCCACTAAAATCATTGTCTACTGCCTGTGCTATATATGTACTGATGGCGGCATGATCTCCACGATCTATTATGCCATGCACTCTTTTATCCGTGATCTGGTCAGCTATATAAGTGCAACGATAACAAAGGATACACCTCGTCATGTGCAATTGTATGTAAGGACCAATATCTTCTTTCTTAAATGTGCGGCGGGCAAACTGGTAACGGGTTTGAGCCTGTCCGTGATCATAGCTAAGGTCCTGTAAGTGACACTCGCCAGCCTGGTCGCATATAGGACAATCCAAAGGATGGTTGATTAAAAGGAATTCCACCACACCATCCCGTGCCTCTTTTACTTTTTGGCTGGTAATATTTTTTACCACCATTCCGTCCATAACCGTAGTCCTGCAACTGGCCACCAGTTTCGGCATTGGACGTGGATCTTTTGTACTACCTGCAGCTACTTCCACGAGGCAGGTACGGCATTTACCACCACTTCCCTCCAGCTTGCTGTAGTAGCACATTGCAGGAGGCGTTACGTCACCACCGATTTGGCGGGCGGCGTTTAGAATGGTTGTACCGGGGGCAACATTAATAGTTATGTTATCAATTGTTACTGGTATTGTATCTATTATAGTTTCGTCAGACATTATAATTTTAATTAAAAAGTAAAAAGTAAAAAGTAAAAAACTAACTTATATGGGCTAATCTGATTACTTCACTACTTCTTAAATTATATATACTAGTTTTCTATATTAATTTTTATTTGCTTTAGCATTTACAATTATTGAAGCAATGATTTTTGATATTTCGTTTGCTTCAATTAATAATTTATTTCTTCTTTTCTTTCTTCCAATGTATCTCTAAGTAAGCACAACCAATATTTGGTTTCATTAGAAGATTTTAAAGCTATCAAATAATAATTTATCCAATCTTTTTTAGAACTACCAGCTCTTCCCTCTATTACATTTGCCCCAATTGAAGTCCCGCTTCTTAACAACTGATTATATAAAGTAAAATAAAGCTTTTCTGTTTTGCTCTGTTTGATAAAAATTATTAATTGTTTTGAAAAATAAAAACACCTGTGACGGATATTATAAGGAGGTTCGGGTTCATCAACAAGCATATCTGCGAATGAAAAATGATCCTCGCTCATTTTTTACTTTTTAATTTTTAATTTTTAATTTTTAATTTTTACTTTTTAATTTTTAATTTTTAATTTTTACTTTTTAATTCGGAACCCCCAGCTCATCCGCATACCTCCCAATCCCAAACACCTCCGACTTTACCTTTTCCGGATTTAAAATATACCACTCAAACTCTTCCCTAAAATGCCTGATAGCTGCTGCAACAGGCCATGCCGCTGCATCTCCCAGTGGACAAATGGTATTGCCTTCTATCTTTCGCTGAATGTCCCAAAGCAAATCAATATCAGTCATGTCCCCATTTCCATTCAGAATTTTTATCAATATCTTCTCCATCCAACCGGTTCCTTCCCGGCATGGGCTGCATTGTCCGCAGCTTTCATGGCGATAAAAACGGGCCAAAGTATAAGTATGCCTAACAATACTTTGGTCTTCATCTAATACAATAAAGCCACCGCTTCCCATCATACTACCTGTTTCAAAACCACCATCACTCAGGCTTTCATAATTCATTAATCTTTTTTCGCCATTTGCAGTGGTAAGTAAAAGATTAGCCGGAAGAATTGGTACAGAAGAACCACCAGGAATACATGCTTTTAGTTTTTTGCCGTTTGGTATTCCACCACAATATGCATCGCTGTAAATAAATTCTTCTACAGAAATGGTCATATCTATTTCATAAATACCTGGCTTATTAATATTTCCACAGGCAGAAATTAATTTTGTCCCTGTGCTTTTTCCAACGCCGATCTTCGCATATTCCTCACCACCATTATTGATGATGGGAACTACGGCTGCCAGTGTTTCTACATTATTCACAACCGTAGGTCTTGCCCAAACACCCTGCACAGCCGGGAATGGAGGTTTAATCCGCGGATTACCACGCTTTCCTTCCAGGCTTTCTATCAGTGCTGTTTCTTCACCACAGATATAAGCACCGGCACCACGGTGAACATAAATTTCACAATCAAATCCGGAGCCCTGTATATTTTTACCTAGAAAATTATTATTTTTTGCTTCTGCAATAGCTTCTTCCAATATAGTTGCAATCCAATCGTACTCACCACGGATATAGATATAATTTACCTCGCTTCCCAGTGCAAATGCTGAAACGATCATTCCTTCTAGCAAAATGTGAGGTATAAATTCCATCAGGTACCTGTCTTTAAAAGTGCCCGGCTCACTTTCATCCGCATTACAAACAAGGTGACGGGGAACGCCCTCAGGCTTTGCAATGAAACTCCACTTCAATCCTGTTGGGAAACCGGCACCACCTCTGCCCCTCAACCCACTTATCTTTACTTCTTCCACAATTTCATCGGTGGTCATTTTCAATGCTTTTTCCACAGAACGATACCCACCTTCCCTGCGGTAAACATCAAAATACCTGATGCCTTCTACGTGTGCTTTTTCTAATAAAAGTTTCTTACTCATTGTTTGGTCTACTAAAGTTCCCTGGTTTTGGCTTTAAAAATTGCCGGCCAGAAATTATATAAAATGCCAGATACAAAGTTTGCAATAGCTATTGCAAGCAGGACATGGCCAAATGTTTCTTTATTTTCTCCTTTCAGCACAAAGAAATAAATTATACCCAGTACAACTGTGACCGCAAATAATATCTTGCTGATCAAGGGGAAATAATTTTTCTTTTTTGTTTTCAAATCAAGGTACTTATTGAAAGGATCACTGTTTTGTCAAAATATACTTTTCCGCCATGGAACCTTTAATCTTCTTACCAGCAAGGTCCAACTGGATCAGTTTGTTCTCAGCTACAAAATAAAATGCAGGTTCATTTTTTCTATCCAGCAATTTTATAGTTGATCCGTCTACCCAAATAAAACTACCCTCCTGGCTTACTGATTCTATCTTATTTTTCCTTTCGTATTTTGTAACTATTGTATAAGTATTATTTCCGCTTAATGAAATGGTAGTATTGATACCTGGGCAATCTGCACAAGACAATACCCCATTGTAAGTTCCTGACCAGTCCAAAGAATTTGCAGCATTATGACCATCATTGATCACTGTGTCACTATTGCCAGGAACGATCACCGTATAATCTATACTGCTATCAGTATTTGTATCAGACAGAGTATTTCCATTTCCCCGTTCTCCACAACCTGATAAAACCAAAACGCAAAAAAATAATAAAACTATACTTCTATTCATCTGATCCAGATTTCGTTCACTGCTGAACTTTAATTATTCTTAGCCCGGCATTCTGCTATTATTGCATCTACTTTTTCCGGTGTAAGATGCTCACGGTAAGTAGAACCAAATTGCATCATAGGTGCATAACCGCAGGCACCAAGGCATTCTACGGTTTTTAATGTAAACATACCATCAGCTGTAGTTTCTCCTACAGCAATATTCAGCTTTTGTTTTATGTAATCAATAATATCATCGCTACCATTGATCATACATGGACCAGTATGACAAACCTCAAACATATATTTACCTACAGGCTTCAGGTTGTACATACTGTAAAAACTTGCTACCTCATACACCTCAATTGGTTCAATCTGCAACAGTGAAGCTACATAATCCATTACGGGCACACTAAGCCAGCCATCAAATTGTTGCTGAGCCAAATGCAAAATGGGCAGCAGGGCGCTTTTTTGTTTTCCTTCAGGGTAATGGCTGATTAACTCATGCACCCGGTGTAATTTTTCCTGAGAAAATGTGATACTCATGTATAAATTTATTTCTGCTTTAATTGTAAATATGGGGAATGAAAAATTTAGCCATCCATTTCACCTGCTATCAGGTTGAGGCTGCTCATGGTAATGATAGCATCACTCAGCATACTGCCTTTGACCAACTCGGCAAAAGCCTGGTAATAAATAAAACAAGGCCGACGGAATTGTAACCGGTATGGTGTTCTGCCACCATCACTAATGAGGTAGAATCCTAACTCTCCGTTTCCACCTTCTACCGAGCTATATACTTCTCCAATTGGCATTTCCGTTTCGCCCATTACTATTTTAAAATGATAGATCAGTGCTTCCATCTTGGTGTAAACGTCTGCTTTAGGAGGCAGGTAATACATTGGCGCATCTGCATGATATACTTCAGCATCTTTTCCTTTAAACTCTTTCACTTTTGCCAATGCCTGGTTGATCAGGGAAATACTCTGCCACATTTCCTGGTTTCTTACCAGGAAGCGGTCATAGCAATCACCTGTAGAACCAACGGGGATGGTAAAATCAAATTCTTCGTAACTGCTGTAAGGGGTATGGTTGCGAACATCGTAATCTACACCAGCTGCCCTTAAGTTAGGGCCGGTAAAACCATAGTTGAGCGCACGTTCTGCACTGATAGGACCAACATGTTTGGTACGGTCCATAAAAATCCTGTTGCGGGTAAACAGGTTTTCAAATTCCCTCAATTTGTATGGGAAACCCGTTTTCTCATCAAGAAACTTTTCTAATTTTTGCCAGGCAACAGGAGTAAAATTTCTTTCAAAACCTCCAATTCTTCCAATTGTAGTAGTGAGCCTGCTACCACAGATCTCCTCATATATTTCGTAAATATGTTCCCGGCTTTGCATCAGGTAAAGGAAGCCGGTATATGCACCACTATCTACACCTACAATGGAATTACAAATCAGGTGGTCACTGATACGGGCGAGTTCCATAATGATGATGCGCATATAATCTACACGCTTCGGAAGCTCAAGGCCAAGTAATTTTTCGCAGGCAATATGCCAACCCATATTATTTATAGGAGAAGAGCAATAATTCAACCTGTCAGTAAGGGGCGTAATTTGGTAAAGCGGCCTGCGTTCGGCTATTTTTTCAAAAGCCCGGTGGATATAGCCAATGGTACTCACTGAGTCCACGATTTTTTCTCCGTCCAGTTGTAGAATATTCTGAAACACACCATGGGTTGCCGGATGTGTAGGTCCGAGATTAATGGTGGTTGTTTCCTGCCCTATGCTGCCTGGTGTAGTTATCTGGTCGTTCAATGTGTACAGAATTAAAAACTTATCAATTATTGGTTTGGTCGCTGTTTTGCAGTCTGGCACCTTCGCTTAGGGTGTTGCTTCTGCCAAACATGGCGTCATCTTTATCTATGCGGCTCTGGTCTTCCAGTGGGAATTCCTTACGCATGGGAAAATAATCCATCTCATCTACATTCAATATCCTTATCAGGTTTGGATGCCCTAAGAAATTGACCCCATAATAATCGTAGGTTTCTCTTTCCAGGAAATTTGCGGCCTGGAACAAAGCTGTGGCGCTAAATACATCAGGTTTGGTTACCGGTACAAATACCTTAAACCGCAACCTAACATTGTCCTCCAAATTGTGCATATGGTATACCACTCCTATTTCTTCATTTGTTCTGTCAGGATAATGAACACCACAAAGCGATGTCAGGAAAATAAATTTCATCTGGGGATCATCAAACAAAAACTGCATCACCTTCAGGTTTAATTCTGCAGGTGCAGTAAAAGTGAGCATATTGTATGGTTCTGCCCATTCGGTAAGTACGTCACCAAATTTTTCTGTAAGCCTTGTTCTTATTGTTTCGTTGGTCAATGCCATATATAAAGAATGGAAATAAATTATTGAATACCGTAGCTGTTTAATAAATCCTCGTAGTGTGGTGAAGTTCTGCGGCGCAAACTTTCACTAGCCACAAGGTCCTGTATTTTCATATAGCCATCCAGTATAGCTTCTGGTCTTGGAGGACAGCCCGGCACATAGACATCTACCGGTATCACCTGGTCTATCCCCTGCAGTACAGAATAAGAATCAAATATTCCGCCGCTGCTTGCACAGGCACCTACTGCAATTACCCAGCGTGGTTCTGCCATCTGCAGATAGACCTGTTTTACTACAGGCCCCATTTTTTTAGCAATGGTTCCCATCACCATCAAAAGATCGCACTGGCGTGGTGAAAAGCCAACACGCTCACTGCCAAAACGGGCAAGATCGTAGTGACTGGCCATGGTAGCCATAAATTCTATACCACAGCAACTTGTAGCAAAAGGGAGTGGCCAGATGGAATTTTTGCGTGCCAGGCCTACAACTTTTTCAAAATTAGTAGCCATAAAACCTTCTCCCATATACCCTTCTGGAATACCTTCGAATTTTACTGTATTATTAAACTGAACCGGACGAGACATTTGATTTATATTTTGATGTTCAGTACTTAGTATTGAGTACTTAGTACTTAGATAAAAGATTTGACGTTAAGAAAACAAATTAGATTCAAACCAAATCTTTATCTAAAAACAATATTTTTTCAATCCTCAACTTTGGAACCATTAACTCACTCCTTGAGGATTCTTCAATTTTTACTTTTACTTTTTACTCCCGCCTTGCGGGATCTTCGATTTTTACTTTAGCTCCATTGAAAAATCTTCACTTTTCACTCTCTCCTTCCTGGATCCTAACTTTTCCACTTTCCACTATCCACTTTTCACTTTCTACATTACACTTTCCACTTTTCACTTTTCGCTTTCTACATTACACTTTTCACTTTTCGCTTTCTACATTACACTTTCCACTTTCCACTTTTCACTTCCACTTTTCACTTTCCATTCCCCTACTCTTCCCACTTCAAAGCACCTTTCTTAAAGATGTAAATAAATCCTGCAAGAAAAAGACTTACAAAAAGAATTACTGCCATGAAACCATCCCAACCTAGCTCCCTGAAATTAACAGCATATGGATAGAAAAAGATCACTTCCACATCAAATAAAACAAAGAGTATGGCTACAAGAAAATATTTGATAGCCATGGGTTTACGTGCATTGCCTTGTATTTCTATACCACTTTCAAAGTTTTGCAACTTATCTATGGTTTTACGGGAAGGACCTAATTTACTGGAGCCCCAGATCATCACCGTGAGTAATCCTATTGCAAAAAGGAGTTGAATCACAATCGGGAAATAGTTTACGGCGCTATTAGCTTCCGGGGACGTAACCTGTAAGAAAAAACTAAGATTCATGCGTTTTTTATATTGTTTTTTATCACTTGGGATACAACTGACCAGCATACCCGGCTAAAGAAATATAATATTAACGGCTATTTTATGCCCATTAATTTTAAAGCGCAAAAATACGTTACAGAGAGCAGACTTCCATACAAGTTGTCCTAAAAACAAAACCCGTTAACAATTAGTGTTAACGGGTTTGTACTTTTATTTCTTTATTTATTCCTGCCTTATTGCACCTTTGCTTTTGCAGCAGGTGTGCTATCTGCAGCTGCTTTAGCAGGTGTAGAACCTGTAGAGTTAGTGCTTGTTCTCTTAGGTTGTTGTGTAGGTGCTGTTTGAGGCGCTTTGCTCAGTATTTCCCTGTAGCTCATCAGCGTTTCATCACCCGGCATTATAGCCAACCCTCTGTCAACATATTCCAGTGCTTTTGCATTATCATGAATTGTATTTGCATAATAACCGATAAAGAACTTATAAGCATTTATTAACCTGTTCTTTGCCTGTGGCTTGCTGGTATCAGCTAAGGCTATATCGATTGTTTTCTGGTAGTAAGGAACTGCCATCCCCAATTCACCAGTAGAATCTATAATAGCACTTGCATTACCAAGCATATAATAACCCATAATATCGTCAGGATATTTCTCAGTGTAAAGGGTAAAATACTTATTAGAAGAATCCATTTTATTTGCAGCATAATAATTATACCCTGCATTGAAAATATCTACGTTTGAAAAATTCTTCTTTACATTCAATAACCTGCTATACCATTTTGCAGCCTGCTCATAATTTTGTTTCTCATCATAAGCTTTAGCCACCTGCTGTATGTAACTTACTTTATTGGCCTGAAGGGTATCCATCATCACAGCCCTGTTGGTATACTCGGCTACTTTTGCTTCGTTATTTGGATAGTTTACTAACAAACCAGCATACGCAGCATAGTCACCACCTTCAATTTTTTCAGGATTCTGGGTTGCAAAATATTGGTTGAAATTCTTGCTTGCATTCGCTGTATCATTTAATCTTTTATAACTAAAAGCTTTAAGCTGATAAAGTTTTGCATAAACATCAGTACCACCTTCTGCTATACATTGATCAGCCTGGGTGATAGCTTCCTGGAATAAACCCTGGGCATATTTTATAGAAGCCCTTACATGACAAGATTGTGGTCCGGGATCTGTATTAGCCAGTAACTTATCAAGGTAAGTAGCACTTTTTGGTACATCTGTCTCGTAATAGTAATTAAATAATGTGCTATATACTGGGGCATATTTTGCGTCTTTACCGATTGCTTCATTGTATTTAGCGAGGTAAAGCGGCTCCTGACCACGTCCCTGTGTTTGGTACACTCTACCAATACGAAAAGAAGCACGGGCATAATTAGGATCGTAGTCCAAAGCTTTCTCGTAAGCAGAAACTGCTTTACCACCGTCACCTAGTTTACGGTAAGCATCACCAAGATTTACCATTACTGCAGGGTCTTTAAACCTCTTGGTTTCGGTAGCTCTTGTCAACACATCAACTGCATAAGCTGCATCACCTTTTTTGCTCTCATAATTTGAGTTAGCAAAACCAACGGCATTTAGTACATCAACGTCTTTTCCTTTACTAAGAGAAATAGCTGTTTCAAAATGCTGACGGGCATCTGCAGTCTTACCTTCCAGAAGTTCTATATGACCCACACCGGCAAGTATCAATGGGCTATTAGGCATTTGTGCCATTTTCTGCAGGTAAAGATTTTTTGCTTCCTGAACTTTTTCCAATCCTATGTAGGCCTGGCCGAGGTAATAAATTGCTGCTTCATCGGTTGGCTTTGAAGAAAGTACTTTATCAAATACATCTTTAGCACTCTGGTATCTTTCATAATATAGGAAAGCTTTTCCTTCATCTACACTTTGAGCCTTGGCAGAGATAGCAAAAAAACCTGCCAACACAAATAACATAACTGTTTTTAAATTCTTCATTTTTTCGTTTTATTTTTTAGACTGTTACAATGTTATAAAAAAATACAAGAAGCTGTTAATACTTTTAAGTAAATAATTAATCAGCCGGTAGAGATTCATTAACCTTTACATTCCTGACATCAAAATTCATGACAGGTCGCAGATATGATCTACGAAATATTAATTGCCCTTGTTCATACTTTAAAAAACTGGAAAAACCGGTGCCTAAGCCGCTGAAATTTTCTTTGAGCACATAATACAAACTACGTACCAAAGGGTACCTTCTTGTAGCAATGCTTTCCTGCATTGGCTTTACAAAAGGCTTTCCTTCACAATCGTCACACTGCACATAAGCGATCTTTATTTTTTCCAACATTTTTACCTGTGCAGGATCTTCAGGATTGCCTACCCAGCTAATGCCTACAATACCTATGGCATTTTCATCACTGGCTATATAATTAATCACTTCTTCTGAATTTTTAGCTGCCTTTACCACACTGGTATCAAACGCCTGTCCTTTTAAAATGGAATCAGTAATATACCTGACTGCAGAGGTAGCACTGAGCCCGTCAAATACTATCTTCTGGTTTTTATTAATCTTACCCAGGAGCTGATCCTGAAGTCTTTTAATAGTAAATAAAGAATCATTGTTTTTAATATTTACAATAAGTGCAATGGCATCCGAAGCAATTTTAGAAAAAGTGGCCCTGTAACCTAATGAGTCAGATAAAAATCGTTCTTCTTTTTTTGTAAGTGGTTTGGTGACTATTACCATTCTTGTAGCCGTGTCATAAAAAAGATCCTTAAAAGCAGAGGCTTCAGGCTTATAATCTACTATGATGTTTGCCCCAGGATAAAGTCTTTTATATTGCGCCACCTGTTGGTCAATGACAGGCGCAAAAGACTCATCAACAGATATATGAATTGTTCCGGATCTGGGTGTATCTCCCGGCCCCTTTTCCACCTTGGTATCACAGGAATATAAAAGGAATGAAACAATGAAGGCAAGATTTAAAAATGGTAAAAACTTTATCCTCATTTTTCTATAAAATAATTTTTCTTAATACCTCTGTAAATACGGAATATCCCATACACCACACATAGTCCACCAAACATCTTCATATAAATATCATCAAACCTTGCAGCAAGGCCTGTATTGAAATATCTAATAAAGATGAGGAAAATACCCATCGCAGTCCAAAGTAAGCCCATTCCGAAATCCATTATACTACGCATGCGCATAAAGCCTTTTTGCTTGGTAGTGAGGCGATCTTTTTCAAATTCTTCTAACGACATGCTATTTTATTTTTATTATCCAGAAAAAGCAATTTACAGATATTTTTATAAGTGGTGTTGCTATAAAGCTTGTATACACCGCTGAAGATGCTGAAAAGAAATATTTCCATACATTCTCAGTGCAGCAGTAAGTATATTTGACCGCAGAAAATATAAATAATAACATAGAATTTAGAAACCGAAGCAATGGAAAAAGAGGAAAATAATAATGACTTCAGCATTTTGATGGTTTGCCTGGGCAACATATGCAGAAGCCCTATGGCAGAAGGCTTGCTAAGACAAAAGGCTGCAGAGCATGGATTAAATTGGAATATTGATAGTGCGAGTACCAACAGGTATCACACCGGTGAAGCACCACATAAGCTCAGTCAGAAAGTTTGCCAAAAGAATAACATAGATATTAGTGATCAAAGAGCCAGAGTTTTTACAGCACAAGACTTTGAACAATATGATTTGATCTATGTGATGGCAGATGACGTGATGCAAGACCTGGAGCAAATCGCAGGAAATAAATTTGATCAGCAAAAAGTAAAATATTTTTTAGCAGAACTTCCGGGCCATAATTCAAGAAACGTCCCGGATCCATGGTATGGAGAAGAGGATGGGTATGATGAAGTATTTTCACTGATAGATAAAACGACTGATGAAATAATTAATAAATATAAAAAGGCAAATGCCTGAACCTAAGTATGAGTAAAGTAAGCCTGCCGCAAGGCATGAGAGATTTTGATGCAGAAACGGTACAGAAAAGAAATTACATTCTGACTACAATCAGGAAAGTTTTTGAGCTTAATGGATACCAGCCTTTAGAAACTCCGGCTATGGAGAACCTGGATACATTGATGGGAAAATATGGAGATGAAGGCGATAAACTCATTTTCAAGATCCTAAATAACGGATTAAATGATCCCAAAAATATAGAAAAAGCCAATACAGGTTTTGCGGCAATGATGGAAGGAAAGAACAATGCTTCTCTAACAGAAAGGGCGCTAAAATATGACCTGACTATTCCGTTTGCACGACATGTAGCCATGAATCGTGGCACTATAAATTTTCCATTTAAAAGATACCAGGTACAACCGGTGTGGCGTGCAGACAGACCACAAAAAGGCAGGTATAGAGAGTTTACCCAATGCGATGCAGATGTAGTGGGCAGTAAGAGTTTATGGAATGAAGCAGAACTTGCCGGAATTTACCACAATGTATTCTCAGGTCTGGGTTTAAACGGATATGTGCTCAGCATCAACAACAGGAAAATTCTTTCTGCGCTGGCAGAAGCTTGCGGTGGTGCAAATTTCTTTATTCCAATCACCATTGCTATAGACAAATTAGATAAGATAGGTATTGAAAAAGTACAGGAAGCCTTAGTGGCCGCAGGTTTATCTGCTGACCAAACAGATTTTGTAACAAAGTACCTGCAGATCAGTGGTAACAATGCTGAAAAAATGCAGCTGGTTCAGGAACTTTTAAAAGATTTTCCGGAAGCAATAAAAGGCCTGGAGGAATTAAAGTTTGTTTTGCATAATAGCCATGAGGCAAATATTGAAGTAGATTTTACCCTGGCAAGAGGACTGAATTATTATACCGGAATTATCTTTGAAGCGAAAGCACCTGCAGGGGTAAAAATGGGCAGCATCGGCGGCGGTGGCAGGTATGATGACCTTACGGGTTTATTTGGTGTACCTGACGTACCGGGTGTGGGTATCAGTTTTGGCGTGGACAGAATCTATGATGTGCTGGAAGAATTACAACTTTTCCCGGCATCAATAGAGCAAAATATAAAAGCACTAATCTTTTATATGGGTGAAGCATCAGCAGAATATTGTTTTAAACTTGTACAAAAATTAAGGGCAAATAATATTAGTTGTGAGTTTTATCCTGAGCAGGTAAAGATGGATAAACAGTTTAAATATGCAGACAAAAAAAATATTCCATTTGCAGTGATTATTGGAGAAAAAGAAATGGAAACAAACACATTAAATATTAAAAAACTCTCCACCGGAGAACAACAAACAATAGAAACAAAAGACCTGGTAGACTTTCTGGATAAAAACTAAAAGGATTACCTGAAACATTTAGACGTATTAACCTTTATAATCAAAAAACCAATTTCATGCAAAACAGATTAACGTATTCATTCATTGCCTTACTGTTTATTTTGTTCACATTCAGTTCGTGCAAAAAATCAACAGAAGCCGGAAAAATCATTCCTAAGGATGCTTCCTTCGTGATGATATTTAATGGAGAAACGATCAACAATAAACTTTCCTGGGAAGAAATTAGGAATGGTGAATTATTTAAAACTATGTACAGTGATTCATCTGTAACTGAGCTGGCAAAAAAAGCACTCGACAATCCTGAAAACACAGGAGTGAACATAAAAAAAGACATGACCGCATTTGTGGTTCAGGATACTACAGGTGGTTATGCAGCCATTTGCGGTACAGTAGCTGATGCAACGAAATTCAAAGCTTATTTCACTTCCTTAGCAAAGGATACTAAAGCAAGTGAGAAAAATGGAATTAATTTCCTGGCAAAAGATAAAGGAACCATAAGCTGGAACAAAGACAGGTTTATTATAATAGTAGATATTCCTGAAATGAAAAATCTCAATGCTATGGCCAACAACCAATGGGATGATTCTACAGCAATGCCTGTACAGGAAGTGTATAGAGATGGAACCATTACAGCCGCTGCTTTATACAATCTTTCATCTTCTGCATCTTTAGAAAAAAATGAAAAATTTGCAGAACTAATGGGGAAAAGTGGAGACATTCATTTTTGGGCCAACGCAGAAAACTTAAACAGCAGTTCACTTGGCGGCGCAGCACTCAGCATGTTGAACATTGGCAAACTGACAGAAGGTTCTATTGCAACAGGTGTAGCAAATTTTGAAGACGGAAAAATTATTGTTGATGTAAAATCGTATTCCGGAGAAGAGCTTACTGATATATGGAAAAAATATGAGGGCAATGCCATCAATAAAGAAATGATCAGCCGGTCTCCAATTAAAGATGTGGCAGTTAGTTTTGCTTTTAATTACAAGCCGGAAGGACTTAGAGAATTTTTGAAGCTCACAGGTCTAGAAGGTTTTGCGAACCTTGGTGCTGCACAGGTTGGTTTTACTGTGGATGATTTCATAAAAGCCAATGGTGGAGACATATTTATTTCTATGGGTAATTTTTCTAAAAAAGATAGCAGTTCAGGCATAAAACCTGATTTTGTTTTTGCTAGTTCTATAAAAGATAAACCATCATTTGATAAACTGATCTCTGCTGGAAACAAAGTTTTTGGAAGGGGTGCACCTGCTGATATGAGTTATGCAGTAAGCAATACGTATTTTTCTTTGAGTAACAGCAAACCTATGGCAGATGCATACGTGGCAGGAAGTGCAAAAAACAATTTTGATTTTATTGACAAGATCTCTGGCAGTCCGGCTGGTGGCTTTGTAAACCTGCAGTATGTATTTACAGCAATGAAACCAGAAGTGAAGGGAGAAAAAGAAATCCAGGAATTGAACGCATCTATGGCTATGTTTGAAAATGTATTATTCAAAGGCGGAGAATTTAAAGATGGAGGAATAAATCAACACGTTGAAATTAATCTCATAGATAAAAAAACCAACAGCCTGAAACAATTGAATGCTTATATGAACCAGATGGCTATCCTGGAAAAAAAGTATAAGCAAACATGGGATGGAGCAGTTAGTGATACTACTATAGCCCTTCCAATTGATACGCTAAAATAAAAACTTATGCATATAACGAAAGCCGCTTATTACGCAAGTACGAAGCGGCTTTCATCTTTTTAGGGTGCAGGATATTTTTTTTGAACAACCTTCTTTTATTATGCAACAAATCATTTTACAAAATATTCATCCCACTTTTCTTTCTGCAGAAGCGGTTGCTGATTCTGATATATGGAACAAAGAAGTAAAGTTTACCAAAGGGGAAAGAATACAAATAGTAGCCCCAAGCGGAAGTGGAAAAACATCCCTGATTCATTTTTTATATGGAATGCGTAATGATTACAATGGCAACATTTTATTTGATGAAAAAAAATGGAAGGATTTTTCAAGAGACGAAAAAGCATCAGTAAGAACCAATAAACTTTCTGTCATATTCCAGGACCTGAGGTTATTTCCTGATCATACTGCATTTGAAAATATTGAAGTAAAAAGAAAGCTTCAGCCATATGATGGTGCAAGGGAAATTAAAGAAACTGCTGCAATACTGGGGATTAAAAATAAAATGGAACAGTCTGCCGGCACCTGCAGTTATGGAGAACAACAAAGGATAGCCATAGCAAGAGCACTGCAACAACCATTTGATTTTTTGTTGCTGGATGAGCCCTTCTCTCACCTTGATGAAAAAAATAGAAGCATTGCTATGAAACTGATGGAAGAAGAAGCAACCAAAAGAGGTGCAGCTATTATTCTTGCTGACCTCATGCCTATAGCATATTTCAAAGCTGACAGAACTTTAAGACTATAATGCCAACACATGAAATTCAGATACAAACATATTTTCCCTTTCCTTAATCCTGTAAAAAATAAATGGAGCCGGGCTTTAAGTTTTTTGGGACTTTGCCTGGGCATTACATTATTGCTTTGCAGTGTGCAAATGTTCATCAATATCAACCTGCTGATACAAAGCAAGAGTCCAAGAAAAGATGGTTTTGATTTTATCTCTGTCACCAAAACCATTACCAACCAAAACATGGGTAGTGATAATCGTTTTGCTACTGCTGATGTAAAAGAAATGAGCTCACAGCCATTTATTACAGAAGCAGCTCCATTACTGAGCAACCAGTTTCGTGCAAAAGCAAGTGCAGGTAGCATTATTCCATTTAGTACCGATCTTTTTTTAGAATCGATACAGGATGATTTCCTGGATACACTTCCGCCCACATTTACCTGGAAACCAGGACAGCAGTCACTCCCCATTATTTTCTCTGCTGACTTCCTGGAAATGTATAACGTTTTTGCACCGGCACAGGGACTTCCACAGCTGAGCGAGAGCAGTATCGGCGCCGTAAATATCATCATAGAATGTTATGGACCTTTGGGACAAAAACTTGAGTTTCAAGGCAATATTGTCGCCCTGACCAACAGGATAAATTCCGTGCTGGTACCGAAAGATTTTCTGGAATGGGCCAATGCCAGCCTAGGTACCGAAGCAACAGCTGCCGCAAGAGTGTATATAAAAACGACCGATGCCAACAGTCCGGAACTACTCAGTTTCCTGGAACAAAAAGGATATCATGTAAATAAAGACCTTACAAAATTTGGAAGAGTGAAGCAGGTATTACAGGCCGTAGTAGCGGGACTTGGTGGCTTTTCCATATTGGTTATTTTACTCGCAATGATGTTGTTTTCCTTTTATCTCCAATTGATGATTGCAAGGAGTAAAGACAACCTGCAACTCCTGCTTACGTTAGGCTACTCACCTACCGGCCTTAGCAAAACAGTTTCCGGAAAATGGATCCCAACTTATTTTTATATCATAGTTATATCGCTTGCTATTACACAGGTTTTGCAATATTTGTTCAGGGCGTTTTACATAGCAGGCCAGGAAAAACTTTCTCCCTTTATCCATGTCTATGTACTTTTACTTGCGCTGATTTTGTTACTGATTTGCATTTTTATTAATTACCGGCTAATCCGGAAATTGTTATTTAGCATGTAAAAAATGCAAATCTTTCTATTCTGTTTTCGTAGCGTTTTTTTTCAAAACTCTTTAATACATAATGTCAAATGCATTTTTAAAATTTAGATTTTTTAATTCTCTCGGCCAGTCAACAGCATAAAAAAAGGTTGCTGATTTTCATCAACAACCCTTCTAAACAAAAACTATGAAAAAACCTATTAACCCACTACTTCAAATAATTGATTGGACTCTTTCCTCACTTTTGCCTTTGAGGCCAATTTATCTTCTTCTGACCTGTAACCGAGACACATAATCACTGCAGATTTTAATCCTTTCTCTTTTAAAGAAAGTATTTCATCAAACTGAGCATTATCAAAACCTTCCATTGGGCAGGCATCTACTTTTTGTTCTGCGGCTGCTACCAGTGCTGTACCAAGTGATATATATGCCTGCTTAGCTGCCCAATTTTGCTGCTGTTCCTGAGGCAATTTTACGACTGTTGATTTTATGGAATTGGAAAATCCCTCAAGGGTTTCTATGGACACATTTCTTGTTGCAGCAGTACGTTGTATATACTCATCTACCATTGCTTCAGTAATTGATTCTGGGACAGTGAAAACAAAAACTGCCTGGCTGTCTTCTAACTGTGGCTGGCCATATGCTGCATCTTTAAGTTTCTTTTTTACTTCCTGGTCTTTCACTACAATTATAGTGAAAGGCTGCAAGCCATAAGAAGAAGCAGACAAACGGGTAGCTTCCTGGATGGTTGCCAGCTTTTCATCAGAAAGCTTTTGATCAGAAAACTTTTTAGTAGCATAACGCCAGTGCAAATCCTGTATTATCGCCATAATTATTTTTAAAACAAAACTAAGTAAATTTCTTAGTTAATGTTACAACATTGAATTAATTTTTGATTACTTACAAAGTATTAACACAAAGAAGACTACAAAGTTTTTTAAAACAGCAATAAATACTGCAGAAAAAGATTTCCAACGAAATGTTATTAAAATAGAAAACAACCTTTACGAACCAAATATTAGTTTTACTGGATGAAGTATACATCCCTTTTGCTCCTATTGATAATATTTATTTGTTCTTCCTGTGCCTCTTCAGAGAAAATAAAAAATGAAAATATCCCGGGGAAATTTCTTGGGGAGTTTACTGACGATTATGATATCAGGTATCAGATTTCGGATAGTTTATTTTTCCAATACCCTTCCAACAAGTATCATATCATTTTATGGAATACAAAAGCGCAATATATAATCGCAAAAAATGATTCGCTAAATGCTTCAGAAAAAAATTTATATACGAGGATTGATTATTTGGAGCTTACAGGTATGGCGCCATATACCTGGGGATTTTGTTATACCATTTATGATGCACCTAATATTTCTACAGCAAAAAAAGCTGCAGCAGCTGACAGAGGACATCCTAAAACCGGCTGTGGGGGCTATCCTTTTTCACGCCTGAAAAGAACTAAGGCATCTAAGTAACAATTATTTTTTAAAAAAAAACTGCTCGGTAATGGCCCACATTACTTGAAGGTTAAGTTTTATTTTTAAAGGAAATTACTCTTGAGAATACTTGCATTTTGAAAAAATAATTTCTATTTTTCGTATTCCAATCCACCATTTACCAAATACATAAGCAGCTTTCCGGCTTTTCAATGGGTAAAAATCATTCGTTTTATTAAGTAAAAATTATCCGGAAGTAGGGAGGTTTTTAGCATGAATTGATCAGGAAATATACCTGATAAATTATGCATGCTTGTAACATATATGATTAGTGTAAGAAACCTTTATTTATAATTTTTTTAAAAAAAAACTGATTATTATGCCAGACGCAAACAATGTCTTACCCGAAGTGCTTATGAACAATATGCTAGGGAAAGTTTACGACATCATCAACAATGGAGATGGAAAGGTTGTTCCAAAATCTGAAGATAATTTCTTCGCCTGGAGTACTCCTGGAATTCCATTTGAAGTAAAAGATTTTGATTTTTTATCGCAAGGACTAACAGGTGTGTATAAGCCAAAGATGGTAAGAAACGCTGATGGATCCAGAAGCACCGAGCAACTTACCCCAGAGCAAAGAGAGGACGAAATGGCCAAAGACACATCTGCCATGTACCAGCAGGCAGAGCAGCTGGCCAGGTTTGTAGATTTGATTCCTGATGCCTCAGGAATAGACAATGCTCAAACAAGGATGAATGTAAAAAATGATGAAGGCACTTTATCGGATGTATATGAAGAAGTGCTGCGTTTTAGCCAGGTAGCAAACACTGAACTATCTGCGGCCGATAAAGCCAAGATAGAAAGGTTCCGTCAGTTGCTACAAGTGGAGAGGGAAAAAGAAGATCTGATCACCGGAGATATGGTAAAAGTGATGGAACCAAGCCCTTTGGTACAAGCTTATTCTACCAAAATGCAGGCTTACGAAGAAGCAGCACTGGAGTACAACAACGCAAGGATCGATGCATTGACAGCATCTACCTCCCGTGCTGTACATAACTGGGCTATCAATGCAAACATCTTACGCAATAAAGTGAAATTTGCCATGAACGACTGGATAGCCAACGGCTATAAAGTAGAGTTTGAGGCGATAGCTGCCAGGATAGACCAGATGAGTGCGAGGGATCTTTCTTTGCTCAAAGCCCAATACAAAGATGCCCTGGATAAAGCCACACTCACAGGATTAGCGAGTGGCTCCAATTTTTATTTTACAAGCCTCGCTCCCTCAAATTTTGCTAAATCAAAAGGCTGGACAAGGTTTTCTTTTACCAACAAAGACAATAGTTATTACTCAAAACAAACCTCTAAATCAGGTGGCGGTAGTGCAGGTGTAAATTTTGGTTTCTTTTCTGTTGGAGCCAGTGCCTCAGCCAGTAAAAAAACTTTTAATGCTAAAGCAGACTTTAGCAGCTTTGAGCTGACATTCGAGATCTCCCAGGTACCTATCATACGTCCATGGTTTAAAGCAAATTTTCTTTCAGCTAAAACCTGGCGTTTTGCACAAGGCAATGAAGGCTTTAAAAGTAAATTTCTCTCTGATGGTAAAAAACCACCGCATGTAGATTCTATGATGCCCGCCTACCCCACTTCTATGATTTTTATTCGAAACTTAAAGTTGAGTTTTGCCAACGCAAACTCGGTGTTCAGTACGGTAGAAAGCAAAGCAGGCGGAGGAGGTTCTGTGGGATGGGGACCATTCAGGGTTGGAGGAAACTATTCATCAGGAAGTTCAGAACGGTCGCTGGATTCACACAGCGACACCCAGGGTATATACGTGCCCGGTATGCAGTGTATTGGATTTAAGTGCCATCTGCTGCCAAAATCTCCAAACCCTGATAAGGCTATCAATAGCTGGGTATAATCATGATGAACTAATGCATGAACCCAAAAGTTTTAAGCTGATTTAAAAACAACTTGCTTCCGGGTATTGCTACCCGGAAGTTTTTCTTATTTACATATGCATAACTCTACAAATTATGAATGCTTCGTTTTCTATTTTACAAAAATTAAAGAATCAATTTTACCAGGCAGTTTCCAACAAAAATGATTTTCATGTGGCTTTTGCGCCATTTGCATTCACTATGTCAAATGATGATTTTTATTTTTTGAAATCTGCAGGACAAACAGGTGATGAAGCCAGGAAATTTATGAAGGAGCAATCAGAATTTTCACTGATGGCTAACGCTGTTCTTATGAAACCTCACCTCTGGTCATTAGATGGAGATCATTTACTCTACAATACTTACAGGGATATTCTACAAAATGCTTTACTTATTGACCCAGACATCCTTACACCAGAAGAAACCACCAAACTAAAAAAAGCTACTGAGGTACTATATGATAAAAACAAAAACGAGTCAGCAAAATATATTGCGTATAAAGATTATGCTGAAAGAAATGCAGACATGGAGTTAGCTCTGCTGGATCATCAATCAGAGAAAAATACAATAGATCCTGCTGACACAGTAGTTTTGAATAAATGGGAATCAGATGATAGAAAAATGCAAAGTGCTAAAAGAGACTTATTGATAGAGTGGCAGGTAAAAGGCGCAAAGTCTGCAGTGGAAGCAGCGAAAGCAACTTACGAATCTATTCTTTTTGGCAAAACAGAATTTATCCAGAAATGGCATGATGCAAAGAATATTAAAATGTCATCTCCCAATTTGTTAACAGACAGTTTTGGAGTAGAATTTCTTACTACGACGTGTATACCAAATGCTATATGCGATTACAAAGCCCCCATCTGGAAAAAAATCACCATTCTACAATCAGAGATTGCAACGCTTACAAAGAGCTTTACTGATGAAGTGCCTGCTGAATTACTGATGGAATTTGGAAATGTGGAACCCGAACTTGAATCCATCAGTTTTGAATATTGTATAGTGGATATTATTCGTCCCTGGTTTGATGAAAAAATATTGAATAACC
Organism: Chitinophagales bacterium; assembly: GCA_038208485.1. Taxonomy (GTDB): domain Bacteria; phylum Bacteroidota; class Bacteroidia; order Chitinophagales; family Chitinophagaceae; genus Ferruginibacter. Next base: position 29,438 of record JBBQYS010000007.1, on the reverse strand, counting down.
AATACTGGAAATTTTCGGATAATAATGACCTTGTTTCCAAAGGTGATGAAAGTATGAAAGGTTCGATACCTGCTTATCCTGTGAAAATAATTTTCTCCAAAAATGTGGACCTGGTATTTAAACCAAACTCCCAGGTAAATGAAGACATTAAAACAAAACTTAGAAGTGGAAACAGGTTATTTTTTGGCTCGCTGATGCTGAAAACTATACCGATGAACCTTGCAGACAATAAGGTAAATTCTCTTAGGGTTCAGCAAATTTCATCTAATGAGTTGAATGTAATCACTAAGGTAGCAGCAAATACCACGCCTGCAGAGAAAGCTAAACTGAATAATACCAATAAGTTTCAAATGATTCAGATGATCAATCGTACACCTCAGAAAGAAATGAAAAGAACGATGGAAGTAAAGTCAGTTTCTTCAGTAAATACTGCAAGACTAATGAAGTTCAGGCAGGGAAACCCCGCTTTTACAACTACTGCATTTACAGTTGTAAACCCTGTTGTAAAACCAGCTCCGACAATTAGAAATATTAAAGCAGTCCATATGGTGAATCCAACGATGCTTAGACCAATGCCAATGTTTATCAAGCCTGTAATACCTGTTGTGCATCCACCACAACCCTCTGCACCAACAGTTGGCTCCATAAAAGGAAAAGTGTTTGATCAGTCAAACCAACCTGTACCAGTAGTAGAAATACAATTAATGCAGGTAAATAATGCCTCCAGTCAATCCATCCTTTCGCTGGATGACGGTACTTATATTTTTGAAGACCTTGAAAAAGGCAAGTATGAAATGAAGGTGAAAAAAGAAGGATTTGTATTAACAGAAAAACAAATAGAAGTCACTGGGAATTCAGTTCAGGATTTTTTAATGAAGCAGGAACCAGTGCCCACAGAAAGTTTCCAGGTGATGGGCGTGATTTGTAAGAAACTTCCTTTACTTCCTAACCCGATTCCCGGAGCGGCATATAATTAAATGATTCAGGTAAGTTGTTTGTCTTTATTAGCCAGCTGGCCACAGGCAGCATCAATGTCTTTACCTCTGCTTCTGCGCACCCTTACATTCACTTTGTTTGCAGCAAGATAGTTTGTAAATGTGTCAGTAGTGTCTTCACTGCTTTTTGTAAAATCAATACCAGCTACTGAATTATATTCTATCACATTTACTAAATGTGTAGGAATTTTTCGGTAAACTTTCACCAGTTCTTTAGCATCTTCCAGGCTGTCATTTTCTCCCTGAAGAAGAACGTATTCAAGCGTTATATCATTTTTAGTTTTATCGTAGAAATAATTCAGTGCTTCTACAAGAGCAGCAACATTATTTGTTTCATTGATAGCCATGATGGCATTTCTTTTCTCATCTGTAGCAGCGTGTAAAGACAGCGCCAGGTTAAACCTCACATTATCATCACCCAATTGCCTGATCATTTTGGCCACACCTGCTGTAGAAACCGTTATCCTTTTCGGACTCATAGCCATGCTATCTGAGGCAGTAATGCGTTCAATAGATTTCACCACATTTTTATAATTCAAAAGTGGTTCTCCCATGCCCATGTAAACTATGTTACTCAGTTTTTGTCCATAAAGTTTTTCACTTTGCTCATGCATAATAGCGACCTGGTCGTATATCTCATCATGACCAAGGTTTCTTTTTCTATCCATAAGCCCGGTAGCACAAAACTTACATGCCAGGCTGCAACCAATCTGCGAACTAACACAAGCAGTTTGTCTTTTATCAGTTGGAATGATCACACCTTCTATCAAATGGCCATCGTGGGTTTTAAACCTGGATTTAAAAGTACCATCGCTACTATGCTGGGTAGCATCTACAGATAAGGTGATGAGGTCAAAATTTGTTTTCAATCTTTCCCTGGTCTCCAAAGGAAGATTGGTCATTTGCTCAAAGCTGCGTGCATTTTTTTTCCAGAGCCACTCGTAGGTCTGCATGGCACGAAACTTTTTGTCGCCGAGGCTTTCAAAATAATCTTTAAGCTCCTGCAAGCTATAATCCCTAATATTTTTCTTTGAAGACATGCCTGCAAAGATAGGCTCATTTATCACTCCCGATAAATCAATTGGGTTAATTTAACAGGCTTCATCATGGCACGGAAGCAGTTACATATACTTAATATTGCTTTATTTTGTAGAAACTGTTTCTCCTGTACTTCTTATAGCTCAGAAGAGAGTTGCAGTTTCATCAACCAAAATTTTTTTATGCAAAAAGCATATATTATAGACGCTGTACGTACTCCAATCGGGAAATATGCCGGTACACTAAGCTCTGTAAGGCCAGACGATTTGCTGGCACTCACTATCAAAGCCCTGCTTTCCCGTAATGCTACTGTAGATCCCGGCGCCATTGAAGACGTAATAGCAGGTGCTGCTAATCAAAGTGGCGAGGACAACCGCAATGTGGCCCGTATGGCTGCACTGCTGGCAGGGTTGCCTGTAACGGTTCCCGGAAATACAGTAAACAGGCTTTGTGCCAGCGGCCTGCAAGCCATCATGGATAGTGCCCGTGCAATAGCAACAGGTGATGCAGAATTGATGATTGCATGCGGTGTAGAAAGTATGAGCCGTGCACCTTTCGTACTATCAAAAGCAGATACAGCTTTTGGCCGCACACAACAAATGTATGATACTACTATGGGCTGGAGGTTTGTAAACAATGAACTTTCTACTATGTATTTTCCATATGGCATGGGAGAGACCGCTGAAAATGTAGCACGCCAATGGAACATCAGTCGTCATGCACAGGATGAGTTCTCCCTGGAAAGCCAGCAGAAATATGCAGCTGCACATAAAGCAAAAAAGTTTGACGATGAAATAGTACCGGTGCAGGTAAGAATAGGCAAAGATGATATTGTATTGGATACCGATGAACATCCGAGATTGTCATCCCTGGATAAACTGGGTCAGCTGAAACCGGCCTTCATGAAGAATGGAAGTGTAACAGCAGGCAACAGCAGCGGAATAAACGATGGTGCATGTGCCATATTACTGGCCAGCGAAGAAGCGGTGAAGAAATATAAGCTACAACCCCTGGCTTCAGTAAAAGCAATGGCTGTAGCCGGAGTAGATCCCGCCGTTATGGGCATTGGCCCGGTTCCTGCCACACAGAAAGCCTTGAAAAGGGCTGGACTGGAAGTAGCAGACCTCGATCTTGTAGAATTAAATGAAGCATTTGCTTCGCAAAGTATTGCCTGCATTCATGAGCTGGGCCTGGACCTGGAAAAAGTAAATGTAAACGGAGGCTCTATAGCTCTCGGTCATCCTCTTGGTGCAAGTGGAGCAAGAATAGCAACAACACTTTTACATGAAATGAACAGGAGAGGAGTAAAGTATGGCCTGGCTACTATGTGCGTTGGTGTTGGGCAAGGTGCTGCAATCATTTTTGAACGTGAAAGTAAAAGATAGAAATCAATGTTGAATAATTCAAACAATTAATGCCTGTGAAAAATTTTCTTTCCCTCCTATTTATATTGACTTTACTTTCCTGTGATCAACAAAAAAAGGAAACCAATAGTGGTACCATCAATAGCCGTGATTCGGCTACAGAAATGCATACTACCTCAGGAAGCAGTATCGACCAATCCCAGGCAAAAAAAGATATTTCATGGATGGGATACCTCCAAAAAAATGTGCCTGTGTTTATTCATTACCAAAAAGTTGATGAGGTAATCAGTGGTGAAATCATTTACCTGAACACTGCTGCGCAAAAGCCAATAAAACTAATTGGAACTATTGATGAAGGAAATAATTATCGCCTGCTGGAGTTTGAAAACTCCGGCAATATTACTGGGATCATAACCGGGAAGTCAGAGAATGGTCAGTTTGTTGGAAATTGGTTTTCTCCCAGGACAAGGAAATCGTTGGATTTAAAACTTACCGCAAAAGACACTTCAATTGTTTCAGAAAAACTCACAGCAAACACTTCAGATTTGTTTGGAACTTATAACTATCAATACAGCAAAGAAGGAAACATGGGAACATTGAGTCTTGAAAAATTAGGAAATGGAAAGGCAATTTTCAGTTTAAATGCCGTAACATCGGCCCCTGCAAGAAACTTAGCAGACATTGAAAAGGATACAGTTGATATCAACCAGGGTAAGATCGTTTACAAAGTTCCTTACTCCGAGAATTGTGAGATCACTGTAATGTTTTACAAAGGATTTGCTCATGCATTTTACAGCAAAGGTCCCTGCGATGCTGTCTTTGGGCATAACGCTACGGCTGAAGGGATCTTTTTGAAATAAGACAAATGGCATTAGTTTCAAATTAATATTTCTGCATTCATAATTATCAATTATTTTAGCCACCTGATTTTATTGCTTATGACAGCTCGCAAAGCCGGCATTGCCGCTCTTTTTATTTTTACAATAGTTGCTATTCTTCATGCGCTTGACTGGAATGACCTGGTTAATATTCCGGATGTAATATTATCCACCTCACGTTGGGTTCTTTCTGCATCGCTGATCGTTTATTCTTTTATAAAAAAATCACTTACTGCCTGGATCATGACCAGTATGGTGATTGGGGTATTTATTGGTTATGATTATCCAAACTTTTCCCAGGAATTAAAATTCCTCAGGCAGATATTTTTGAACCTCATCAAAGCGATAGTTGCTCCTTTACTTTTCAGTACACTTGTGGTAGGTATTGCTGGCCATAGTGACCTGAAACAAGTCGGCCGCCTGGGTTGGAAATCCTTATTGTATTTTGAGATCGTTACTACCATTGCTTTGGTAATCGGCCTTCTGGCTATCAATATTAGTGGTGCAGGAACAGGAATTGTGAAACCGGAAATAATGGAGGTACTCCCTCAAACTACGCCACTAAGCTGGAGCGAACATATCGTAGATATTTTCCCAAGCAATTTTATTAAGTCTATTTACGAAGGCAAGGTCCTTCAAATCGTCGTCTTTTCTATACTATTTGCTATTGGTTTAGCGATGCTGCCCGATGATAAAAAACGGCCGATGATCCGTGCCTGCGAAAGTATCAGTGAGGCTATGTTCAAGTTCACCAATATCATCATGTACTTTGCCCCGATTGGAATTGGTGCGGCAATGGCATTTACAGTTGGGCATTTAGGAATCGTAGTTTTAAAAAACCTGGCTCACCTGGTACTCACATTATATGCAGGCCTTATCGTCTTTTTATTTTGTGTGTTGCTTCCGATCATTAAAATTTTCAAAATTCCTTTACGCCAGTTTATCTGGGCAATAAGCGAACCGGTAAGTATAGCATTTGCTACCACAAGTAGTGATTCAGCTTTACCAAAGGCAATGGAGAATATGGAAAAGTTTGGCGTGCCCCGTAAGATCGTTTCTTTCGTTATTCCTACCGGTTATACATTTAACCTTGATGGTACTACTCTTTATCTCTCTATGGCAGCTGTGTTTGTGGCACAGGCGGCAGACATGCATATGACTATTGCTTCACAGATAACAATGGGGCTTATATTAATGCTTACCAGCAAAGGCGTGGCTGCAGTACCAAGAGCGTCCCTTGTAATATTAATAGCTACTGCTGACCAGTTCAATCTTCCTCTGTGGCCTATTGCAGCTATTTTTGGGATAGACGAACTCATGGATATGGCACGTACTTCCGTAAATGTGATCGGTAATACATTGGCCAGTTGTGTAATTGCACGATGGGAGGGAGAATTCGATGATGCCAAAGCGCTTAGCTTCGATATAGCAGAAGCAGATAGAGTTTAGCCATATCATTTCATTTATTTATTGTGTATTTCAATGGATTATCTTACCTGCTTTAACAAAGCTTTGATTTAAACCATGTCTTCCAAGGCAGGTCTATGCTTTGTAACAATTACTACTAAAAAAAGAATCATGAAAAAAATACTCACCCTGGCTTTCGCCTTTGCAGCAATTAACTTTAGTGCGAATGCACAGGTAGATCGTATGGATAGGTCTTCAAAAAACAAAATGGAGCATAAAGGCAATCACGATAAAGTTTCCCAGCTTAACCTGACACAAGAGCAGAAAGAAAAATTGAAAGCTCAGAAAGAGGCTATGAAAATCCAAAGAGATGCTATCAAAAATAGTTCGGCAAGTGAAGAAACCAAGAAACAACAAATGCAGGAACTGAAAGAAAAACAAAAACAACAAATAAAGCAAATTCTTACTGCAGAGCAACAAAAGCAATTGAAAGAAAACATGAGCCACAGATCTCATGATGGAAAGATGAAAGACAGAAAAGTTGCAGGTAAGGATATGAAAAACGAACTTGGACTTAGCAATGAGCAATCTGTAAAAATGAAAGCGATTAACCAGGATTTTAAAACAAAAGCCCAGGCAATAAAAGCAAATACAAGTTTATCTGAAGAAGCAAAAAAAGCACAACTTCAAACGCTTAAAAAGCAAACTATGAGTAGCCGCCAGGGTTTACTTACACCAGATCAACAAAAAAAAGCAGCAGAGATGAAGAAGCATCATGCAGACAAAAAGAATAACACAGAATAGGCAATCGTAAATACAGTGAGGAACCAGTCCCTCGTAAAATCAGCCATCCGAAATTTTTTCGGATGGCTTTTTTTATAAAAAAAAGAACCAATTTGATTCTCCTTTTTTAGTTTAAAATGTCATTTATAAATGTTCTATGATCTCAGCTACTGAGGCTCTTTTTTTATAATCAGTATCGAAATAACTATAGATGATCTTGTTGTCTTTGTCTATTATGTAAACAGCAGGCACTGGTAATACGGCACCATTTCCACCATTTGCTTTGGCAAAATCTATCCCATATCCTTTATATTTTTGAACCGTGGCTTTATCCACTTCAAAAGCAACATTGTATGCCTGCATTATTTTTAATCCTTTATCAGATATAACCGGGAAGCTGGCTTTTGTTTTTGCAATAGTCTTCGCAACATTTTCTTTGGTCTCCGGAGCTACTGCAACAACGGTGGCTCCCCTGTCTGTAATAAATTGTAAAGAATCCTCTAACATACTAAGTTGTTTATTACAATAAGGACACCATTCACCACGATAAAAAATTAAAACCACTTTGCCTTTAGCGGTAAGGCCCTGAAGAGATACCTCATTTCCATTTTGATCCAATGCTTCAAATAAAGGAGCATCGTCATTTACATTTAAAGGAGAAGTTCCATCCTGGGCAAACGAAAAAAATGACCACAGGCAACAAACTAAAAGGAATAAATACTTTTTCATTTCTATATTGTTATTATTAATAAGATATTTTCTATTTATACTAAGTTACACAATCCAGCAGAAATTCGATTGTTGAGTTCATTAACAAGCCATAATGTTGTAAATGTTTTAGTTTTACAACAACAAATCACAACAGATACAATGATGAAATATTTTTTTATTGCAATACTTCTTTTCAGTTATACAGCTTCTTTTGCACAAGACACAGATAGTCTTCCATTGTATAAGAAATTTCCGGATGTCCCACCTTTTATGCTTACTACATTGCCAGATAGTGGAATATTTAAAAAAGATGACCTGAAAAAAAAGAAATACACATTGATCATGGTCTTTAGTCCTGATTGTGATCATTGCCAGCATGCCACAGAAGATTTACTTGCAAATATCAATAGTTTCAAAAAAGTACAAATTATTATGGCGACTCCATTGGAGTATCGTCTCATCATACCGTTCTATCAGAAATACCAATTGGCTAACCAAAAAAATATTGTAGTCGGCCGTGATCCCACTTATTTCCTGGGAAATTTTTACGGTGTAAGAAATTTTCCGAGTATGTACCTGTATGATAAAAAAGGAAAATTTGTGCGCTTTATAGAAGGGACTATCCCATTTGCCACAATCGCAGGCTATATAAAATAATACGCAAGGGAAATTCCTGCAGATCAACAATCGAGAATTGCATCCAAAATAAATGTTAGATTAGTCTAAATTATTTTTTAGGTTTGTACAAACACATTTTCAATGGCATCAGAATCGCTGAGTGAAGTACACAGTTCAGTAAGTGTAAACAAGAAGACTAAATGGAGGAGACTGCTTGCCTATCTTGGCCCTGCCTACCTGGTGAGTGTGGGATACATGGATCCCGGAAATTGGGCTACCGACATTGCAGGAGGTTCCCGGTTTGGATACAAGCTCGTGTGGGTTCTCCTGATGAGCAACCTTATTGCTTTACTATTACAATCGCTTAGCGCAAGATTAGGCATCATCCGGGGAATGGATCTGGCACAGGCATCAAAAAACACCTACCCGAAATGGGCAAATATTCCTTTATATATACTTGCAGAAATTTCCATTGCAGCCTGTGATCTTGCTGAGATTGTTGGTATGGCCATTGGGTTAAATTTACTTTTTGACATTCCACTGATTTGGGGTATTTCGATAACTGCCTTGGATACTATCCTGCTTTTATTTTTGCTCAAAAAAGGAATGCGTGCTATGGAAATGTTCATCATTTCCCTGGTGTTTATTATTGGCGTTTCTTTCCTCATAGAAATGTTTATTGTGCAGCCAGTATATGCCGATGTATTGGCCGGGTTTATACCCAGTAAGCTGAATGGTGAAGCACTCTACATAGCCATAGGTATCATTGGTGCTACCGTAATGCCACATAACCTTTACCTGCATTCATCGCTTGTGCAAACCAGGAAAACAGAACCCACACCTGAAGGAAAAAAAAGAGCAATTCGGTTTAATTTTATAGATACTGCAGTTGCACTGAACCTGGCGTTTTTTGTAAATGCTGCCATACTTATTCTTGCAGCTGCGGCCTTTCATGCAAATGGTTTTTTCGAAGTGGCAGAAATCCAGGATGCATCGGAATTACTAAGTAATTTATTTGGCAGGGCTGCACCGATCTTTTTTGGTATAGCGCTCGTAGCAGCGGGCCAGAGTTCTACTATAACGGGAACACTCGCCGGCCAGATCATTATGGAAGGACATTTAAACCTGAGGATACAGCCATGGCTCAGGAGGCTCATCACAAGGTTATTTGCCATCAGCCCTGCTATATTTACCATCCTCTATTTTGGTGAAGAGTCTTTAGGAAAACTGCTTGTATTAAGCCAGGTGGTACTCAGTCTGCAGCTTGGTTTTGCCATCATACCTTTAATACATTTTACTTCGGACAGAAAAACAATGAAAGAGTTCACCATCAAAACATGGCTGAAGGTCTTAGCCTGGCTTAGTGCAGGAATCATCATTGCTTTGAATATAAAACTGGTGATGGATGAAATAATGGGTTGGCTGGAAACAAGTGAGAATAAGATAGTCATTTATACAATTGTAATTCCGGTAGCATTGGCATGTTTTGCTTTGTTGGTCTATGTATTCATACACCCTTATCTGAATAAAAAGATAAAGGAAACCAGGCAAATTCCTCATGAAGGTGCATCCTTAAAAGCAACTTTCAAAAAACCAGTCTACAGGCATATTGGCATCTGTGTAGATTTTGGACAAATTGATCAAAAGATCATTGAAAATGCTTTATCCCAGGGAGGAGTGGAAGCACGCTACAGTTTTATTCATGTCGTAGAGACTGCAGTAGCCCGCTATCTTGGAAGCAAAGCCAGGGACCTTGAAACGATCATGGATGAAGAAAACCTGAAAAAATATCGTGACCAACTAGTACAGGAAGGATTTAATGCTGATATACATATTGGCTTTGGAAATGTAGCTGATGAGATTGCAAAAATCGTGGAGAGAGAAGGAATAGATTTTTTAATTATGGGGTCTCATGGACATAAAGCAATAAAGGATATGGTGCTTGGAACAACTGTAGAAGCATTAAGACACAGAATAAATATTCCATTGCTGATCATAAAAGGTGGTTAAACGCACGTTTGAATTGTTCACTTGAATTAATAATTGCGTTTTTTACCGGAGGTAATCTGCCAGGAAATAAAACTACTGTTTGCCTTTTAAAATATTGGCCAGCGTCTCCGGATCCAGGTATTGAAAATACCTGGCCTTGGCTATAAATTCCTCATCCAGTATTATATAAGCTGGTAGGGAAAATGGTTCATCTTTTCTTGATGCCATCAACAGCGGTATTTCATGGATAGCGTTTACTCTTTTTTTTCGTTTGTTCACGAACCACTTTCCACCAAAAAAGATAGAATCAGTAGACTCTACATCCATTTTTACTGCATAGTAATTGTCATTTAAAATGCCTGCTACTTCTTCATTGATAAAACTTGTTTTATCCATTGCCCGGCAATTGGTACACCAGTGAGCATAAAAGTTGATAAACACTTTTTTAGGTTTTACTTTCAGAGAATCTTCGAGTTGGGAAAAGCTGATCCAATTTATTTTCTCAGGTTCCTGGGCATAAGAAGAAAGACCGGACATAAAAATGCACAGCAAAATAATTAGTCTATCAAAAAAAATTGCCTTTCTCATTTAGAACCTTTGATCGATTTTAGCCGCAGGCCAATGAATACAGACCTTGGCATATTTGGACCGTAAATAAAATTACTGTCCCGGTTTTTACCCAGGTCAAAATTACTTTGATAGGCATCAAATATATTCTTCATACCTCCAAATATTTCAATGCCTGTGTTTACTGTTTTGAAGTCAAAAGTATGGCCTACTCTTATGCCAACATCTGTAAATGACCTCGAAGTATAATACTCATTTACATCCTGACCTGTACCCGCTCCGGCAAAATGTGCCAGCAACATAGTTCCTGTGTAAACCCCGTTTAGTGCGACATTCCAATTTTTAGTAGGGTTGATTATTACTGTAGCAAATCCGTAATGGTTTGGCGTTTTCAGGTATTCCCTTTTTGCAGACAGGCCGTTAATATTGTCTACCGGTACATTAAACTTGCTGGATTGTATTGTAAATCCTGCATCGACTTCTACTACATAGTCAAAATTTGCACGAGCTTCCAGGGTTATACCTTTTACTGTAGCTCCATCACCATTTCTTTTTTGGAATATTTTCCCAAACTGATCTTCTCCCAGTGGGAATTGAAAAAAAGCATCTCTCAGGTTGGTGTAAAATCCTTCTACTGTAAAGCCTGCTATAATATGTTCGCTGGCCTTGTCATAATTTACCGAGGCTGTAAAGCTGTTAGATTTTTCTTCTTTTAGTCCTTTTGCAAGGGAGATACGGGAGACACCTCCTGCTGCGAAAGCAATGTGCAGGTCAGTATCAAATGCCTGGGGTGCTCTAAAACCGGTACCCCAACCTAACCTGAACTGTGTATTCTTTTGCAATTTATATAGCAAAGAAACCCTGGGACTTACGATTACATGGTCTACAAGGTTATGCTTATCAGCCCTGAAACCGGTAAGGAGATTTAGACTTTTTGTGACATCCCAATCATTTTGTACAAACATACCAAGGTTAGTAGTTGTTTGATCAACCTTATAATTATAGGCTTCAATCTCGTCAAAGACAGCATCCGAAATATATTCTATCCCTGTGGTCAGGGTAGTTTGTCCCCCCAGGAATTTGTTGAATTTGTTGTTTATCTGCACACCACCCTGGTGTGTAACTACATCTGAAGTACCATAAGGAGGATTGGCAAAAAATGCCTGTTGTTCTAAAAAGTCATCGGGGATTATTCCGGTATAATGTTTTCTATCCGTTTTTTGTCCGCCATAATAAATTGCCAAAGTGTTTTTTTCATTCAGCTCTATGCTGTAGTCCGCACTTCCCATTATTATGTTGTGCGTTCGTTCTTCTGACTGCAGTGCCAGGTAAGCAGCTTTTTTTACATTTTCTCCACCAAAACGATACTCATTGATACTGCTAAGGCTAAGCTGTAGTTTCTGTCCTTTTCCCGGTACTAAAAAAATATTGGTACCAAAACTATTGTCTTTAAGCTGTGGAAGTTCAGAAAAATTATCACCGTTGGCATCATAATGCTCCCGGTTCCTGTTGTTTACAAATAAACTAAAACCAGCGGTTTTCTTTTCATTTACCATTGAAAGATTTCCGGAGAGAATATTATCCGAGGTTTGCCCTTTGATACGTTGAAATGTATTCGTAATGTCGTAAGTATTTTCTGTAGGTACTTTAGTAATTATGTTTACGGTTCCTCCAATGGCACTCGAGCCATAAAGAGCAGATACTCCACCTCTCACTACTTCAATCCGATCTATCATATTTACCGGTATTTGTTCCATCCCATACAATCCCATCAATGGACTGAAGATCTGGCGACTGTTTACCAGGATCTGCGAATAACCGCCTTGCAGGCCATTAATTCTTAACTGTGTATAACTACAGGTCTGGCAGTCGGTTTCCACCCTTACACCTGTTTGGTATTTTAATCCTTCAGATAAATTTACAGCTACCACTTTATCCAGTGTTTTGCTATTGATCAGGTTTACTATTACAGGAGAATTTATACGGCGTTTCGGCGTTCTTGTACCTGTAACTACTACTTCATCCAGTCGGTTAGTAGTTTTGATCATTTCTACATTTAATAAACCAATAAAATTTTCAGTCAGTGTTACTGATTCTTCCTCAGGCAAGTATCCTACAGCTGATACAGCAATTGTATATTTACCAATTTGCAAGTTGCTAAAACTAAAATTGCCTGCCGAATCAGTGAGCGTATGATAAGCTGTGCCTTTGAGACTTACGGTAGCTTTTTCCAAAACCTTCCCTATAGCAGTTACTTTTCCTGAAACATTAACTGTTTGTGCATATAGCAAGCCTGAAAGAAAAAAGACAAGGCTGAAAGTAAATAAAGTTTTCATAAATAAATGTTAGGCATTGTTTATCCAAATGTTATTGATACAAAAATAAAAGAGTTAGCCTTATCTAACAAATTTATTTTATAAACTTCATCTTCTATGTATTATTTTTGAAACGTGAATTCATTAACTGAAGAAAATTATCTCAAGGCATTATACAATATTGCAGATGAGCAAGGTGGTGTGAGTGTAAATGACCTGAGTAAGGCCCTGGGCATTAAGATGCCAACAGCTAACAGCATGATCAAAAAGCTGGCTGAAAAGAAATTAGTATTTTATGAGACGTATAAGCCTGTTCAATTAACAGAGAAGGGTAAAAAAGAAGCAGCGCTCATTATACGAAAGCACCGGCTTACTGAAATGTTCCTGGTAGAAAAAATGAATATTGGGTGGGATGAAGTACATGATATTGCTGAGCAGGTAGAGCATATAAAATCGATCATTTTGTTTGAAAAAATGGATGAGCTACTTGGTTTCCCAACCATAGATCCGCATGGTTCGCCCATCCCTGATAAAAATGGAAGAGTCAACTGGAAGCAATACAATAAGCTCAGTGACTGCAAAGCCGGGGAAACGGTACAGCTTGGTGCAGTAATCAACACAACCTCAGAATTTTTAAAATTTCTTACTGCAAGAAATTTGAATTTGGGCACCAAAATAAAAATAAAATCCGTAGAAACATTTGATAACAGTTTTGTTGTCAGTTACGGTAAAAGGATGGCTGAAACACTGAGCAGTGTGGTGTGCGAGAGATTATTGGTAGAGAAACTTTAAAAGCAGCATGTAATTTAATTTTCACTCCTTTCTATACCTTGTGCAGCTGGGCGAAGATCAGCAAAGCACTTATCTTTGATGCGAAAAATTTTTATTCCATATATATAAAACTAAGTAGATGAAAGTAACCGTAGTAGGTGCAGGTGCCGTAGGTGCAACTTGTGCTGATAATATTGCCAGGAAACAATTATGTGATGAACTTGTAATTGTGGATATCAAAGAAGGATTTGCTGAAGGAAAGGCCATGGACCTGAATCAGACAGCACAACTGGAAGGTTTTGACACAAAAATTATTGGAAGTACAAACGATTACAGCAAGACTGCTGGAAGTACTGTTGCAGTAATTACTTCAGGGATTCCCCGTAAGCCCGGAATGACAAGAGAAGAATTGATTGGTATAAATGCTGGAATTGTAAAATCTGTTACTGAAAATATTTTAAAGCATTCACCTGATTGTATTATTGTTGTGATTAGTAACCCTATGGATACAATGACCTACCTGGCGCTTAAGAGCAGTGGTCTTCCGAAAAACCGTGTAATAGGAATGGGTGGTATTCTTGACAGTGCAAGATTTCGTTATTTCCTTAGCCAGGCAGCTGGATGCAGCCCAAATGACCTTCAGGCAACAGTTATAGGCGGCCACGGTGATACTACGATGATACCTTTAACCAGGCTTGCTACTTACTGTGGCACTCCGATAAAAAATCACGTAACTGAAGAAGCATTAAAAAAAGTTGCTGCTGATACAATGGTTGGTGGTGCTACACTTACCGGCCTGCTCGGTACGAGTGCATGGTATGCTCCGGGTTCTGCGGGGTCTGCACTTGTAGAAGCAATTGTAAGAGATGAGAAAAAACTAATGCCTTGCTGTGTGTATCTTGATGGAGAATATGACCAAAAAGATATTTGTATTGGTGTCCCTGTAATAATTGGAAAAAATGGTTGGGAGAAAATTGTGGATTTCCAATTAGATGAAAATGAAAAAGCAGCTTTTGCAAAAAGTGCTGATGCCGTAAGAAATATGAACGAAGCGTTGAATAACCTGGATTAATAATTCAAGTTTTAAAAGACACAAAAAAGCGCCGGTAACATTTGTTATCGGCGCTTTACATTATTATGATTTATATTTTCTCAAAGACCAGTTGATCCGTCACCTGGGTAGATCCACTACCGGATATATGAGAAAGTCGTATTAGCTGAGCACTGCTGGCATCTACTGTCCAGATCTCTGTAAGTGGAACAAAAGTACCTGGGGTGGTAAAAGTAATAGACAAATTAACTTTCCCGTTGCTACCGTTACTAACGGCCCATGTTCCGGGATTATTCAATAAACTATTAGCTGCATTTACCACCCCATTGTTGGTAAATGTAAATTTATACCCCGCAAAATCAGAGGTCAATGTTTGACCGTTTTTAAAAAAATAGCTGATCTGGAATTGCCCGGTTGTTATATTTTGAGTCACAGTAGAAGGTGTTGCCACGGGAGGAGGATCTGTTTTGTCGCAGGAACTTATTGTCATTGCTGCTATAAATAAGAAAGTAATAGCAGTGAACTTTTGAATGAATTTCATTTGATAATTATTTTGAAGGTTAAAATTGCATAAACACTTATAGTAATTTGCAATAATTATGCCTTTCGCATATAATATTTGTTATTTTTCCATTTGCTCTATTACTTCTACGGTAACGCCTGTGGTAGCAAACCCTCCGTCATGGAAGAGGTTTTGCATGGTCACCATCTTAGTAAGGTCACTGAATAAGGTGACACAATAGTTAGCGCAATCTGCAGCAGATGCATTTCCCAGCGGGCTCATCATCTCAGCATAATTTATAAATCCATCAAACCCTTTTACTCCACTTCCGGCAGTAGTACGTGTCGGAGACTGAGAAACAGTATTGATCCTTACATGTTTTTTTACACCATAATGAAAGCCAAAACTTCGTGCTACGCTTTCCAGCAAGGCTTTCGCATCTGCCATCTCATTATAGTCAGGAAATACCCTTTGTGCAGCAATGTAAGTAAGTGCAATTACACTACCCCACTCGTTTAGTGCATCTTTTTTCATACATGTGCTTAGTACCCGGTGTAGGCTCATGGAAGAGATGCCAAGTGTTTTTTCATTAAAACCATAGTCCAATTCGGTATAATGTTTTCCTTTTCTTACGTTCAGGCTCATACCTATAGAATGCAGGATAAAGTCAAAACTACCTCCAAAATGTTCCATTGCTTTGGTGATCAGGTTATCTACATCTTCTGCATTGCTGACATCACAAGGCACCACTGGCGCATTTATTTTTCCTGCAAGCGTATTGATAGCACCCATTCTCATGGCTACCGGTGCGTTTGTCAACAAGATTTCTGCACCTTCTTCATGGCAGCGCAAAGCTGTGATCCAGGCTATAGATTGCTCATCAAGTGCGCCGAAGATGATTCCTTTTTTTCCTTTTAATAAATTGTAATTCATATTATTTAATTTAAACAGTGAGGCATTAGAGAGCAGTAAATATATTTTTTAATGCTGAAATAAAAAATCTGAAAGTTTTAGGATGACAAGATTGAGCAGGAAAGACAATAAAAACAATCCTACAAAATGAGCTATAAAAAAAAGCACCATGTGGTTTAAAGACTTTTTGGGATCTATGAAATAGCGAATTACTTTATGCATGCCATATGCACAGATCAGTACAAACAAAAGTATCAGTCCAATTTTTAATTTCACTTTTATTAATTCATCATTTCAGATCTGCGAAGTACCAGTTCACGTGCATTTTCAAGTGCGGCACTGGTAGGTTTCTCTCCACCGATCATTTGTGCTATAGAATTCACCCTTTCTTCCTGCTGCAAGATCTTTACAGCTGTACGAATAAATTTATCCCTTGTTTCTTTATATACATAAAAATGGGTATCTGCTGCTGCTGCCACCTGCGGCTGATGACTGATCACTATAAGTTGATGACCTGTACTCATACCCCGCATGATAGTAGCAACCTGCCTGGCAGCTTCGCCGCTGATTCCGGTGTCTATCTCATCAAATATCAATGTGGGTAAAGCAAGTTTTTCTGCTACCAGCGATTTGATAGAAAGCATCAGCCTGCTTAATTCTCCACCACTGGCTACTTTATGAAGCGGCTCAAACTTTCCGGTTTTATTCGCATCAAAGAGAAAAAGTACTTCATCAAAACCTGTAGCATCAAGCGTTGCTTTTGACAACTGAACTTTTATAGAAGCGTTGGGCATTCCTATTTTAGTCAACAGCTCATTTACATTTCTACAAAAAGCAGGAATTGCTTTTTCTCTACCCACATGTATTTTTTCTGCCAGTGCATTTGATTTTTTTGTTGCAGCTTCCACTTCCATTTTCTGCTTTTCTATCTCCTGCTGCAAATCTGTTACATCCTGCAGCTTTAGCGCAAGTTCTTTTTGTATACCTAAAAGTTCAGCTGTAGTTTTTACATGGTGCTTTTTCAGCAGCTTATAACCTTGGGCTATTCTGTCATTTACTATTTCAAGTCTTTCTGCGTCTACTGTAACAGCGTCATTTGCCTGGGATATTTCTTCTGCAATGTCTTCTATTTCCAGCATAGCACTGAGCAATCTTTCCTGTAATGGCTTTAACCGGGGATGTAATTCCTGGAGCGTATGTAATTTTTGTTGTAATGATTTTAACCTGGGAGTAATAGGCTCCTCGCCTTCTGCCAGTTCGTTGTATACTGATTGCAGACTCAATTTAATCTCTTCAGCATTACTTAGCATTTTCAGTTCTTCGTCCAGTGCTTCTAGTTCATTTTCTATAAGAGAGAGTTCTTCAAATTCATTATATAAATATTGGTTATAATCCAGGTCTTTATTGGCAGCTTCCTGCGCTGCAATCAGTTTGTTTAATTTTTTTGCAGAAGAAGAATATGCATGAAAAGAAAGGTTCATTTCTGTGAGTAATGAAGCATTTCCTGCCAGTGCGTCCAATACTTTTTTCTGAAAAGAAAGTTCTCCAAGTTCAAGGGTGTCAAACTGCTGATGAAGATCGACCAGGAAGGTACTGAGCTGCCTCATTTGTGTAAGCGTAACCGGCGTATCATTTATAAAACCACGACTTTTTCCTGCTGAAGAAATCTCTCTACGTACAATGATTTCCGTTCCTTCATCCAATTCATTATCATTCAAAAAAGCATTTATCTCATCCGAACTTTTGACTGCGAAACTAGCTTCTACAATACATTTCTGATCTGCTTTCTGCAATACAGAAGTATCTGCACGCTGCCCCAATATCAGGCTAAGTGCACCCATAAGGATACTTTTACCTGCACCAGTTTCTCCGGTAATTACATTGAGCCCACCAGGAAAACTGATGTGCAGTTCATCTATAATTGCATAATTGGAAATGAAAAGTTTTTGAAGCATAATATTGCCGGCAAATTAAAACAAATGGTTGGATAATGATGGGAGAATTTCAGAGAAATTGTCTTCCTGGATTAATAAATCATGAAAAGATTGGACACAAAAAAAGGGAAACTTTATTTCCCTTTTTCTTAATTAATCTTATTATTTAGCTGAATATATCCCTTACTTTATCAAAGAAAGACCGTTCATTTTTTTCGGGCCTTGGCTCAAAGTTTTCTGATTTCTGCATGGTTTCCAGCATTATTTTTTCTGTGTCACTCACAGACTGTGGTGTCCATATATTTACATGAATCAGCTGATCTCCTTTTTCATAACTCTGTACACTCGGAAACCCTTTTCCCTTCAACCGAAAAACCTTTCCACTCTGGGTTCCCGGTGGTATTTTTATCTTAGCCCGTCCATCAATGGTAGGTACCTCAAACTGGGTACCAAATACAGCATCAGGAAAGGATATGTACAAATCGTAAGCTACATTTAAACCATCCCTATGCAAATGTTCGTGTGCTTCTTCCTGTATAACAACGATCAGGTCTCCAAAACTGCCACCACGTTCGCCGGCATTTCCTTTGCCGGTTACACTCAGTTGCATTCCTTCCTGTACTCCAGCCGGTATATCTATCGTAACTGTATCTTCTCCATAAATCCTTCCATCTCCTTTACATGAACCACATTTATTCGTGATCGTGCTGCCTTCACCGCTACAGGTTGGGCAGGTGGTCACAGTTTGCATTTGTCCGAGGAAGGTGTTTTGTACCCTTCTTACCTGCCCGCTTCCACCGCAGGTATTGCAAGTAGCCAGGCTCTTTTTATCCTTTGCTCCGCTTCCATCACAGGTATCGCAGTACACGTACTTTTTTACTTTGATGGTCTTGTTCGCACCTTTCGCAATTTCTTCGAAGTTGAGTTTAATTTTCACCCTTAGGTTGCTTCCTCTTGTACCTCTGCTCCTGCTGGTACTGCTTCTTCTACCGCCGCCGCCACCAAAAAAACTTCCAAATCCATCTTCACCGAATATGTCACCAAACTGGCTGAAGATATCATCCATGTTCATACCGGCACCACCACGCATACCACCTTGTCCTCCACCAAAAGCATTATGACCAAAACGATCATATTGTGCTCTTTTATCTCCGTTGTTCAGCACCTCGTAAGCTTCCGCCGCTTCTTTAAATTTATCTTCTGCTGCTTTATCACCAGGGTTTTTATCAGGATGATATTGCATAGCTACTTTACGGTAAGCTTTTTTTATTTCTTCTGCAGAAGCAGTTTTAGAAACACCAAGGATTTCATAGTAATCTCTTTTCATTGTATGATTGTATCCCTTTATGGGAAATTATTTATTGATGAGCCTATCAGTTAAAAAACTAATATTGAATTTATTTACCAACGACAACTTTGGCGAAACGAACTATTTTATCATTCAGCATATATCCTTTTTGAACCACGTCTATTACTTTCCCCACTTTATCTTCCGGACCGGGGACTTCTGTGATTGCTTCGTGTTTTTCTACATCAAATGGTTCTCCTACGCTATCCATAGATTTCAAGCCTTTCTGAGATAATACATTTTTAAATTTTGAAAATATAAGGGCATTCCCTTCTTTGATGATAGCGAGGTTATCGCTTTCCGCCATTTGCTTTTCAGCACGGTCTGTGTCATCAAGCACATCTAAAAGAGAAACGATCACATCCTTTCCGGCTGTTTGGAAAAGTTCCATTCTTTCTTTGGCTGTCCTTCTTTTGTAATTTTCAAATTCTGCTGCCTGCCGTAAATACTTATCTTTTTGCTCGTGCAATTCAGCTTGAAGTTTTACAACCTCTGCCCCATCCATTTCCATTTCTATAGGATTACTCAGGTGATTAACACCCGGAATATCCGAATCTGCGTTAATATCCATATCCATTTGCTGGTCTTCGAAAACGTTTTCTTCGTTCATATCTTTTTCTTGCATATAATTATAGTGTAAAATGTGTGCAAAGGTAAGTAGTCAAACATTTTGCCAAGGCACAAATGCAGTCAAATTGACACAATAAATGAAGTTTAGGGGACTATTTAACAACCTGGAACTTGCCAGACTGTACTATTGTACCATTTTTATCCCTGAGTTGGAAAATATAGATACCACGGAAAAAGTCATTCAATGGTACATTGTTACGGGATGAAATATTTTTGGATTCGTAGACTGGCTTACCGATAAAATTAAAAATTACAAGGGTGTAGTTAGCTGCATAACCTTTCTCAAAATCAAAATTAATAAAGTTGTAAGCCGGATTAGGATAGAATTTCACTAGTTTCTGCTGAGGTCCATCAGTAGATAGATCTTTGGTCTGAGCAGAAGAAGTAAAATTAAGACCCGCAAATAAAATTAATATCAGGTAGAGTTTTTTCAATAATTAAAAGTAGTAAAAGTTTTTTTAATAATAAATATAATTATTCTTTATAACAACATTTTTTTACACTTATTGCTTAAGCAACAAGTTATTTATAAAAAGAGTATATCAATTACTATGCTAATTCCGCCAACTTCTTATCTATTTGATCAAAATCAGGCATTTCACCTGCGTTATCTAAAACCTCAGCATATTGAACCACACCTGACTTATCTATTATAAAAGCAGAGCGTTTGCTTACGCCATGCATATCCATTCCTGTAAATGACTCATAAATGGTATCATATTTTGTTGAAACTTCTTTATTAAAATCGCTTAGCAACGGATAGTTATAGTTTTGTTGTTGTTTAAATACCTCAAGGGTAAAAACTGAATCTACAGAAATCCCTAGTACTGCTGTATTATCATTGTCATAATTGCCGATATCGTCTCTCACACTACATAGTTCTGCAGTACATACTCCTGTGAACGCCACTGGAAAAAAAAGCAACAGTACATTTTTTTCACCTTTAAAGCTGCTAAGAGAAACCGGATTCTTATCCGAATCGAATAATGTAAAATCAAGAG
Source organism: Chitinophagales bacterium (assembly GCA_038208485.1). Classification (GTDB taxonomy): domain Bacteria; phylum Bacteroidota; class Bacteroidia; order Chitinophagales; family Chitinophagaceae; genus Ferruginibacter. The sequence continues at coordinate 8,624 of JBBQYS010000007.1, read as the reverse complement.
CAGTGGTGCCTGTAGTAACAGCCATAATTATTAATTTTTTTGCGAAAGTAAGAATTGAATAAACGTATCAACATTAATTTTTAATTAATGTTCACTGAAATTTATTCCTTGCATAATCAATAAAATATTTGCTGTCCAAAGTTTTACATGTCACAAGTTTGCAAAGTTCTTCAGAAGTATATCTACGGCCATGTTTGTAAATATTATTTTTTAACCACTCCCAGATCTGTACAGAATTTCCATTTTGTAAACTTTCTTTTACAGATGGAATATCCTCGTTTATTTTTTGCCAGAACTGCGCAGCATAGAGACTGCCAATACTATAAGTAGCGAAATAACCAAAACTGCCATGGCTCCAATGTACATCCTGCAGGCAACCTCTTTTATAGTCGGGCACTTCTACCCCCAGGTATTCCTTGTATAACTCATTCCACAATGCGGGAATTTCGTGCGCCTTAATTTCTCCTCCAATCAGTTTCTTTTCTATTTCGTAGCGAATAATCACGTGCATGTGATAAGTAAGTTCATCTGCTTCGGTTCTTATCAGGGAAGGTTGCACTTTATTGATGGCGCTGTAAAAACTATTTAAAGAAATTTCTGAAAACTGCTCAGGAAAAGCTTGTTGCAAAAGAGGAAAATGTGCCTGCCAGTAATCTAATCCCCTGCCAATACAATTCTCCCAAAGCCTGCTCTGGCTCTCGTGGATACTAAGGCTGCAATATTCTCCCAAAGGCAGTCCATATTCCTCCGCGGGAAGCCCTTGCTCATACAACGCATGTCCACCCTCATGTATACAACTCCAGAGCATATTTGCAAAATCATGTTCATCTACCCTGGTAGTTACCCGAACATCTTCTGCAGAAAAATTGGTCGTAAAGGGATGTTCACTGATATCCTGTCTCCCGGCATCAAAGTCATAATGCATCTTGCTGAGTAATTTCAATCCGGTTTCCCATTGTTTATCCTTTGCAAAAAACTGATGCAAAAAGCTATCATCAGTGTCAGGCATATTCCTTTTCAGGTTAATGATCTCCCTGAGCTGTGGTAACAAGCCCGCAAACAACTCATCTGTTTTTTGAACTGTTAGTCCTTTATCGTAATCATTCATTAATGCATCGTAGGGATGCTTTTCATACCCAAGATAATCTGCTTCCTGTTTTTTCAATTCTATGATCTCTGCCAGTGATGGTTCGAAAAAAGAAAAACTATTGTGCTTCCTCGCTTCTATCCAGGCATGAAAACTAATATTTACAGCTTCACTCATTTTCCTAACAAAAGCCGCAGGTATTTTTTTATTTTTCTCAAGATCTTCTTTACTTAATTCAACATTTCTTTTTTCCAAAGGAGAAAGGCTTATATCTGCGAGTGCCTGTTCTATGAGTTTAGCATTCTTTTCTGAAACAAATAGCTCATGTGCAAATTCAGCAAGGGTAGCTATCTGCCGTCCCCTGAATGCAGCTCCTTTTGGCGGCATATATGTTTCCTGGTCCCATTGTAGTACTGCAGAAGCGTATTTAATATCCGCAATTCGTTGCATCGCTTCTTTGTAATTTTTATATGCATTCATCAAACAAAAATAAGCAGGTGGAAATAGAATTTATTATTTGAAATAAACTTAGGTCAATTTTTTTTTCTTTAAAAAAACGAATAACCCTTAGCTTTGCATAGATTTTTTACATCAACGAATTTTTCCGGGGTGCCTCTTTTGATAAAAAGAAGCTGAGATAATACCCGAATAACCTGCTCAGGATAATACCTGCGAAGGGAGAAAAGATCCGCCTCACTCAGAGGGTACCCGGGAGATATTCGGCAATTTTTTACTTATTATGAAAAAGTTTTTGCCGGCTATTATTGCCTTATTTATCAGCAACATTTTATTTGCCCAGGAAAAAAAATTCAATGACACTACTGTACTTTCTGCAGTGCAGGTGTCGGCAATTTTGGCTACAGATAAAATGCCTGTGACCAAAACAAACCTTACCAAAGCTGAAATTCAAAAATACAATGTAGGGCAGGATCTGCCTTTCCTGCTGAACCAAACCCCGGGTGTGGTCGTGAACTCCGATGCAGGAAATGGCATTGGATATACAGGCATACGCATCCGTGGTTCAGATGCAAGCCGCATCAATGTAACGCTCAATGGAATTCCTTATAACGATGCTGAGAGCCAGGGCACTTTTTTTGTAGACCTTCCGGATGTAGCCAGCAGCACTTCAGGTATTCAAATACAACGGGGAGTTGGAACATCTACCAATGGTGCAGGTGCTTTTGGCGGAAGTATTCACATTAATACCAATGAGCTCATTACAAAACCAGGTGTGCAAATAAATAATACGGTAGGTTCATTTAATTCTTTTAAGAATACCCTGATCCTCAGTAGCGGATTGCTGGGAAAACATTTTACCCTGGATGGAAGGTTGAGTAATATCAGCAGTGACGGTTATGTAGACCGAGCATCATCAAGCCTGCAGTCTGCTTACGGTAGTGCAGCTTATACCGATAAGAAAAACACAGTAAGGTTTAATATAATTTATGGAAAAGAAAAAACTTACCAGTCATGGTATGGGATAAATGGTGATCAATTGATCAACGATAGAAAGTACAACAGTGCAGGAACTGATAAACCAGGCTCACCTTATGATAATGAAACTGACAATTATAAACAAACACATTACCAGTTATTCTACACACACAGTTTTTCTAATAACCTCAAAGCAGATGTTGCTTTGTATTACACACATGGCGAGGGATATTACGAACAATATAAGGCTAACGCAAAGCTGAGTTCTTATGGCCTGCCAAATTATATAAATGGGTCAGATACTACCCGGAGAACCGACCTGGTAAGAAGGCTCTGGCTGGACAATGATTTAGTGGGAACAATATTTTCTCTGCAATATAAAAAAGGAACGACTGACCTCATCTTTGGAGGTGGTTACAATACCTATGATGGCAAACATTTTGGTGAGGTTATTTCTGCAACAAAGCAAGCCGCTATTCCTAAAAATTATCGTTGGTATGATAATGATGCCAGAAAAAATGATTTGTCAGTATATGGAAAATGGACTGAGAAAGTAGCTCCAAATTTTTACACATTCCTGGACCTACAGGTTAGAAATGTAAACTATGATATCAGTGGTTTTCGGAATAATCCTGGTTTAACTATATCCAACGATTATACATTCTTTAACCCAAAGGCTGGTATTACATATGCCAAAGGAAACACACAAGCATATTTCTCTTATGGCCGGGCAAACAAAGAACCAAACCGGGATGATTTTGAAGCAGGCAGTGCACCACAGCCAGAGCAGCTAAATGATTTTGAAATTGGATTTGAACAAAAGCTGAAAAAAGGAAAATTAGGTATTAACACATACCTGATGGATTATAATAATCAACTGGTACTTACTGGTGAAATCAATGATGTAGGAGCTTACACCCGTACAAATATTAAAAATAGTTATAGGGCGGGGATAGAAATGCAGGGTGCCTTCCAGGCAAATAAATTCATGAACCTTGCGGCTAATCTTGCATTAAGCAAAAACAAGATAAAAGACTTTATTGAGTTCATAGATGATTATGATAATGGAGGTCAGGTCCAAAATAAATTCAGCAACTCAGATATTGCTTATTCTCCAAATATTGTTGCAGGATTAACTCTATCTCTGCTGCCAGTAAAAAATCTTGAAATAGATTTTCCTGCAAAATATGTTGGCCGCCAATACCTGGACAATACAAGCAATAAAAACCGAAGTCTTGGCTCATTTTACACCCAGGACATACTGGCGAGGTACATTTTAAAAATGAAAAAAGACAGGCAGATTACCTTCTTCGCAAATGTGTATAATCTATTTAGCAGAAAATATACACCGAATGGTTATACGTTCAGCTATATAGCTGGTGGAGGTCAAACCACAGAAAATTATTATTTCCCAATGGCTGCAATAAACTTTATGGGAGGAATAAACATTAAATTATAAACCACATATACCACAATGCAAAAAGGGTTTTCAATGTAAAAATTGAAAACCCTTTTTATTAATTTGGAATAATATCTATTAAGCGTTTAGCATTATTTATTAAGCTCATTAAAGAATGACATAACCCTTGTTTCTTTGTCGTAATATTTATCATTCAACAAAAACAGGATATTACCATCAGAGGTAAGCCCGGTTAAATTTTTGAAGTTTGACTTGATTTTCACCAAAGTTTTTGGGTTATCTGCAGTGGTATAATAAAAGTCATTCATTATTACAAACTCTTGTTTATTAGTTTGTGCAATATCCATTGTTGCTCTCTTTGTTTCGGTATGGTAAGCATTATACAGGTTATATTTTGCTCCATTTACCAATCGCTCCAGGAAAAGATTTTGTGATGGATCAACATATTTTGAATTAATGTAAAATCTGGGCCCTTTACTAATATTATTGCTGTCAATTTTTACAAAAAAAGAATCTACCTCATTCCAATTTAGAATAATCTCACTTTGCCTGTCTTCCTTCACAATACTAAATTGCTGATCATATGAATCAAATCTTACAGGTAGATTAACCCCTATTCCCATTGGTGTATACACGTCGGTGATATTGTTTCCAAACAGAATCATGGTATTCCCCTTCACCTCCAATCCGCCAATATTTCTATATAAATTATCTAACAAGGCTGCTTCTTTAGCCCCTCTGTCAATTGCCCTGAAAATAATAGGGTCTGTCAGGATTGTCCCTTCAACCTGGGCAAAAACCTGGGTAAAACAGAGATTCGAGATTAAGATAAAAAAGAAAAAAGAACAGCGTTTCATGGTTAGATTTTTTTCGATTAGTGAAGAGGTTGTTCCAAAAAAAAGCGTTGAAAAATTAACGCATACTTATTATCCCATTTCCTGCCAGGCCAGCACACCACCGCTAAGGTTGGTCACATTTGTAAAACCAAGGCTTTCCATCATCATAGCTGCCTGCATACTTCTCATACCGCTACGGCAGTAACAAATAATCTCTTCATTTTGCCAATCAGCAATATCATCTGTTTGCATGCTAAGTATATGTCCAAGAGGAAGTAGCGTTCCACCAATATTAAACGCTGCATGCTCATCCGGCTCTCTTACATCAAGCAAATGAAGCTCAGGATTATCAGCAAGTTTCACTTTAAGTTCTGCAACTGTGATTGTTTTCATTTTATATTATTTCTACTAATTATTCCCCGGGATTTTTAGGAACGGGTATAGTGCGATTTCTTAATATTCTTGCACTATCCTCGGCAAGTATTTTTGGTACAGGAGAAAGCCAAAGGTCTACCAATTGCCCTGACTGAATATACATAAGCATCTTCTGTTCATCTTTTGTATACCTGGGAGGGTTTTGGCGATATATGAATGCTGCTAAAGTATCACTAATGCCGGCATCAGTAATCATAGCGCCTACAGAAAGTCCATCGGCATCAAGAATAGCTTTCGCTTCACCAAAGGTCATTCCAATGAGATCTGGAACAGGCAACCTGACATCTGCGAGTCCACCACCTATAACAAGATCAATTTTGCTTCCCCACTGTAGTTTAGCACCTGACTGTATTGGAGCACCATGATAATTTTGTTCCAACACAGAACCCATCATGAAATCAGGACGATAAGTAGTATCTCCTAACTGAAGGTGGGAACGCTTTATGAGCTCCAGTGCATACGATAGGGATTTGCCTTGCAGTGACGGCACATCTACCATTGGTAAGGTCACACGGTTGACCACTAATAAGATCGTTCTGTTGATTTTTACAGTACTGTTGGGATCGGGAATTTGTTTGAGTACAACACCTCTTGGCATACTGTCTATATAAACAGAATCAGTGATCACCACATCAAACCCTTTTTCTTCCAGTATTCGAATAGCTTCAGCTGTTTTTTTCTGAAGGACGGCAGGAACTTTTAAAAAATCGCCGTGCCGGGTAATACTACCCAATAATTGTAAGATGCCAAATATAATCAGTCCTGCGAGTACGATTGCAACAAGTAAATTCACCCAAAAAGGGCGGTGTGTGATAAATTTAAACAAGGGTTATTTTTTTGGAATGGCGGTAAGATACATATTAATAAAAACATTCCTCGATGAGCAAAGTATAAAAATCTTGTAATTTCCATCCCTTAGCTACTACTTGCTGTGGTACAAGGCTTGCTTCGCTTTGTCCGGGTACGGTATTTACTTCCAGCATCACAGGTTTTTGTACATATTTATCATAGATAAAGTCTACTCTTACGAGTCCGTTACAATTAAAAACTTCGTAAACTTTTGTCGCCACTTTTTCTATCTCCGCAGCCATATCTGCAGAAATTTTTGCAGGTGTTATTTCCTCACTTGCGCCCTGGTATTTTGCTTCAAAATCAAAGAATTCGTTCTTACTTACAATTTCAGTTATGGGTAGCGGAATGATTTTTCCTTTGGACTTGATCACACCGATAGTAAATTCTCTGCCATCGATAAACTCTTCTATTAATACGCTACTATCTTCTTTAAAAGCTTTGTCAATAGCCGGTAAAAGTTCTTCCGGTGTTTTTACTTTGCTCATACCGAGGCTGCTTCCTCCACTGTTTGGTTTTACAAAAAGCGGGAGTTTGAGTTTCTCCAGAATTTCTTCTGTAGTAAATTCTTCTCCTGATGAAACCTGCAGAGACCGTGCAACTGTAATGCCTGCGTAAGAAGCTACGGCAACAGTGTATTTTTTATTGAAAGTGACTGCAGAGGTTGCTGCATCACAGGATGTGTAAGGGATTCCAAGACAATCAAAATATCCCTGTAGTTTTCCATCTTCTCCCGGTGTACCATGCAATCCTATTAAAACAGCATCGAAATTTGTTTTATGCCCATTTACTAAAATTGAAAAGTCATTTTTATCAACGGGAGTTTTATGACCCTCACCAATATAAAACCATCCTTCAGTTCTGATATCTATCAAGAAACAATTCCATCTTTCTTTATCAAGATTAGACAGAATTGCAGCAGCACTTTTATAAGAGATTACTGCCTCGCCGGAGAAACCTCCTGTAACAAGTGCTATGTTTTTTTTCATACTTAATTTCTAAAAGAAAAATTATTCTACTTCGTTATTTTCCTCCACTCCAATACCTGCATTTTCTGAATCCATTACAATTTTCCAGGTATTGTCTATTTGTTTCTTCCAGATACTAATATAAGTACCAAACATAGTAGTATCAATACCATGCGGCTGAATAGAATAGTATCCATAAGTATAACCCAGGTCTGCCGAGGCCGCTATAACCGCACGCTGTGGCTTTCGGGTAAATGTATAAGAGGTATCAGTTTGAAATAACAAATGCTCTATAGCATTTGCACCTGATAAAAGTGAAGCATCAGGACGGAGCAATGTCCCTTCTTTGTCCAGGAAAAAAGTGAAAGCTGCTGTCCGCCCATCTTTTACACTGAGTGCAGAGAAGGCTGAATCTGCACTCAATAATTCCAGCCTTTCTGTTCCCTGATCCACAGCTTTTACTTTCTCATCTGTTTTGCAGGAAGAAAGCAAAAGAATCAGGAATAACAAAGAAATTCCTTCAGGCTTCATTTGTTGTAAAAGTTTAAGAATATTTGTTGGTGTAATTACAATACCTGATCGGATCAGATATGTAATTTTTCTTTTTTGGTCATTAACTCATCTACAGTTTCCCTGTAGTCTTCATCCGGTACGCAACAATCTACCGGGCAAACAGCAGCGCACTGAGGTTCTTCATGAAAACCCTGGCACTCTGTACATTTGTTTGGTACTATATAATATATATCAGCGGCAACCGGTTCATTCCTTTTATCAGCATCCAAAGTGCTGCCATCCATTAAAGTATAAGTTCCTTTTATGGTTGTTCCATCGGATATTGCCCACTCTACTCCACCTTCGTAGATAGCGTTGTTCGGACATTCGGGTTCACAGGCACCGCAGTTTATACATTCATCAGTGATCTTTATAGCCATGTTTGTAATTTTGTGGCACAAAAATACTAAGATTGAAATGGATTTACAACAACGAATAAATTTAATGGTCAGCCTGGGTGAGCATATTTCCGGGTCTGGAGAAGAGTGGCAAAATTATAAAGTACAGGCAGAAGTGGAGAACAGCTGGTTTATTCCTCAATTTATTAACCTGGCTTGCGATCAAATTGCAAAAGGTTTTCTGCAAAAAGATATTTTAGAAAAATGGGCAGCGCATTATCATATTGACAATAACATAGAACCAAAAAAAATTGGTATCGTCATGGCGGGAAATATTCCACTGGTAGGCTTCCATGATTTTTTATGTTGCTTCATTTGCGGACACATTTCTATCGTAAAGCTTTCTTCAAAAGATACTATGTTGTTCAAAGGCATCTATGATTTTTTATACAAACAGAATGAGGCGATAAGTAAGTTCCTGGTGTTCCAGGACCGGCTAAATAATTCTGATGCATACATAGCTACCGGAAGCAATAATACCGGAAGATATTTTGAATCCTACTTTGGAAAGTATCCAAACATCATCAGGAAGAACCGAACTTCCATTGCCATACTTACAGGAAAAGAATCTGCTGAAGAATTGTCAAATTTGGCTGATGATATTCACCTTTATTTTGGACTTGGATGCAGAAATGTTACTAAGAT
>JBBQYS010000006.1:0-61915 GCA_038208485.1 Chitinophagales bacterium | reverse complement strand
TTTCAGCCTCTCATAGTTTCCATCTTTCTTTTCTAAATTCTCCTTTATCCATTTGCTAACTGTATGCTCGAAAATAAAACCACCTAATCTTGCATTTAGTGAAATCTCATCTAAGTTCTCATTTATTTCAATCTCAATGGTGGTATCACCCCTACCGAAAATTAATCCAGTCCTTCCCTTTTTAATGTAAGTCTCCCTTTTTGGATAAGTAAAAATGTTACTACCACGATTAGTATTATTAAACTCATCAAATAATTTCTTGTACGAGTAATTATACCATTCATTAAACTCAGATTTTGCAAATTCTCTAAAAACGTGAACATTTTTAAAGAGTTGTTCAGGTTGTGTTAAGGCATTCAAATATTTTGCGAAGGAAGGATTTTTTAAAATGTAACTATCCTCCTTAAGAGACACTCCTGTATCTCCAATTTTAATATCGAAAGGATATCGGGAATTTACAATTGAACCAAGCCAATAAATATCTCCTTCTAGATTTAGCTTTTCATATAACATTTTTCCTAAACTTAAACCGTTGTTTATTATAGCTTTGTGAACTACTAAGTCTTCAAGTTCTTCTATTTTTTCTATTTCAGAATTACAATCATCAACATTTTTGCAATATTTACTGATGAATTCTAAATAGGTTTTGACTTTAAGCTTCTCCTGTGTAAAAGTTAGCTTGTATTTGGCTAATATAAATCCTAAAATAACACTTAGCTCCCTTAAAATTGTCTTTATATCTGCCACTTATTTTATGAATTTTTTGACGAATTTATGTTATAAAATAGGAACACTTCCTATTTAAAATTTGCCCAAGAAGTTCTTGCCATTTCTCTATTCAAAATCTATGAATTATAGTTCATGCTGAAATACGTTTACCTACCTTGAAAATAAATTTTATTTAATTTTTGAATTAAATAATTGTTCCCTTACTTTTGCCGCGGAGAGCTGGCAGAGTGGTCGATTGCGGCAGTCTTGAAAACTGTTGACTGTTACAGGTCCGGGGGTTCGAATCCCTCGCTCTCCGCACAAAATACATTGTAGAAAAAAATAGATGATCCTTGTAGGCCCGGTGTTTACAGGGATTTTTTATTATTTGTAGGTGGAAAAGCATTTAGCTATATATTAGTGTTCAGGCCATAATCAGCAATACATGAGTGATAATTTGATCAAATTAACCCCGGAGCAGAAAAAACAAATGAAAGACTTATGGCCGGAATTATTTGTACCCGGAGGGCTTGATGTTGATTTACTGATCAACCAAATGAAACAATTCCCTCATACTGTTGAAAAGTATGAACTGGGTTTTTCTGGAAAAACAAGGGCTAAAAAAACTATTACCCAAAAAATAAATAAGGAACTATTTTACTCAGAGGGAAAATCGGTGCATGGGGAATCTTCTCAAAACTTATTTATTGAAGGAGATAATATAGATGCACTCAGGTTGCTGGTAAACGAATATGAGGATCGGATAAAAATGATCACCATAGATCCGCCTTATAATACAGGGTCAGATACATTTATATATGCAGATAAATTTCACCGTGAGCACGAAGCTGAGCAAATCGCTCCAGCTAAAAAGAAGCAGAAACAAGTAAAAAATAATAGCGGGCAAATCCATTCCAACTGGCTGTCAATGATGTATCCCAGGATGATACTGGCGAAAAAATTATTGTCGGACTCCGGCGTATTATTTGTTTCCATAGATGATAATGAGGCTTATGCCCTGAAACTATTGCTTGATGAGGTTTTTGGAGAAGAAAATTTCCTGGGCAATATCATCTGGAATTCTACAAAATCTGTGACGAATACTGCGTTATTATCTGTTTCTCATACCCATAATTTGGTTTATTTTAAGAACTTAGAATACCATAAAAAAAATCGAACGGCATTCAGGCTTCCTGATACACCACTAGGTTTTTCTAATCCTGACAATGATGAGCGTGGTCCCTGGAAAGCCGATCCTTTCCAGGTGGAAGGAGAAAGACCAAACCAAATGTATGAGATCATAAACCCGCTAACCGGGAAAGTATATCTCCCAAACCCGGGTTGCAGTTGGAAGAACGATCTGCAAAAATTCCAGACACTGATGACAGAAGGAAGAATTGTATTTGGTTCTACTGGCCAAAGCGGACCTCAGCGCAAGCGTTTTCTTTTTGAAGCCATGGAAAGAGGGAGAGTGGCCAAGTCTCTCTGGACTGACATTGAAACAACCTCAAACGGAACAAGTTACCTGGAGAAATTAGTAGGTAAAAAAATATTTACCAACCCAAAACCTCTTAGCTTAATACAACGTTTCATTCAATTAGGAACCAATAATGATAACGATATTGTTTTGGATTTTTTTGGTGGCTCCGGTACTACTGCTGAGGCTGTCATGGTGCAAAACAGGGCTGATGGAAAGCATAGAAATTTCATCCTGGTAACACTTGCAGAGATAATTGATGAAAGGACGCAGGCTGGCAAAAATGCACTCTCACTGGGTTGTAATACAATTGCTGATGTAGCCAGGTTACGTTTACTAAAAGCGATTGAAAAACTGGAACTGGAAAAAATAGGGGAAGAACAATCCACCAAAGAAGATCTGGGATTCAGGTATTTAATATGTTCATAATTTAACCACTAACTGCCATGGGCAACGAATCAAAAATAATCAGGAAAACCGACGACAGTGCACTGCTGCTGTTGCAGGAGGTAGCGCCTGATCATACAGATTCTATTACTGATATTGACAGTTATTACCTGGTGAATGGAACTTATGTTTTCCTTGAATTTATTCATTGCAGTGAAAATGCAATAAGTGATATTTTTAAAATGGATGAACCCAGTGTATTAAAGCAGGTTAAAAATATCTGGGATTTTGTCCAACTGGCAGAAGGCAGGCTATGGCTGATATTTTACGATGACAGGAAAGAACATTTTCTATTGAAACAAGTGGTGGCATGTAGCCATGAAAAGCTAAGTTTCATTAAAGAATCTGTAAAGTCCCAAAAAGAATTTAAAGAGTGGTTTCAATTGCTAAATAAAACTGTTTTACAAAATAATGTAAAGTAAATCTCATGGGATCCGGATCAGACGATGATATAAAATCAATTATTATTGAAGCACTCGATGGTAACAAAACGGGCGGCGGCGATATCGATTGCCTGGTACGGACAAAACATGGGTTTATTATTATAGAATTTCTCAGGTGTATTAAGATAAGACCCTTCGAAAGCCATCCAAACCGTTATTGGGATTATGTTCCCGACAAGATTGGAAATAAAAATAAGTTCCTTGCACTATGGAGATTGGCACAAAAAACAAAGAGTAAACTTATCCTCATCAATTATGAAGACAGCCGGGAGCAGTTTAAAATTATAGAGGTCCTTGCACTTAGTGATGAGAAAAAAATCTCAGACGATATCCAAACAAAAATGGATAGAGAAACGTTTCATAACTGGTTTAGAGGTCTGGTTTAAATTGAAATCTTTTTTCTGAGAATTCCTGTAAAATGACTTCAAATAGTTGGATTGTCTGGGATTTTTAATAAATTAAGTAGCTTTGCAAAACCTCAATCGAATTATATCAAAATAACTAATAACTTCTAATTACAAGCAATGACGACAAGAAAAGTAACATTTGTACTTCCAAGCTATATTGTAAAAGATGCTGAAGGCGGTCTTTTACTTGGTGACTTTAATAACTGGAATACTGACAGAGGTATTCCCTTGCATAAAAATGAGACCGGAGATCTAACCGTAACTGTGGAACTGATTTCGGGCGAATCGTATAAATATCGTTACCTGCTCAGCGATGGCCGATGGGAAAACGATGACAGAGCACATAGTTATGAGCTCGGTGCTACGCAGGATGTAGACAACTGTGTAATCTTTGTGAGCGCTGCTTCAGAGTATGAAACAGAGCATATGTCCACAGAGGCTACGGATATAAAACCCACTCCGAAAAAGACAGTAAAAAAAGCGCCGGCCAATGCAAAAGATAAGATCATGACCGGTAAAGAAGACCTTACGAAAGTTGAAGGAATTTCGAAGCAAATAGCAGGTTTTTTGCAACAAAAAGGAATTGAAACCTTTAAACAATTGAGCAAAACAACCATTATGTCTTTAAAGGAATTACTTGAAGATGGTGGGCCAAAGTTTGCAAAACTTAATCCAAGTACCTGGCCTAAACAGGCTAAGGCATTGATTCCGTCACTTACAAAAAGTCAGGCCGCTGATAAAGCCAAAGTGGCAAGGGTAAAAAAAGAAACAAATAAAAATTCAGAAAATTAAAATTAAAGGAGCCACTAAATTGTGGCTCTTTTTAATTTGTAGCTTTTTCTTCTTTCTCTATTACTTTCACCAGGTTTTCCAGGGAAACAGAAATCGGCATTAGTCCTAATTGTATTACAGCTTTTTTGCCTTCTATTTTTACCACAGTTCCCACCTGTCGGTTTGCCTTCATCCTGGCTTTATCTCCTACCCTAATTTCCTCTCCGCTCTCGGCAAATTTTTCATTCATCTTCCTTTCTTTTTTGCTTGGAGTCAGGTTGTTCTTTTGTGCAAAAAGTAAAGACTGAACATTTTTCATTGCTGCTTCTTTGTCATCCGATTTCTTCCAATCCACTATCATTGCTTTCAGGCGGCGTTCCATATCTTTTAGGTAGGTCAGTTTATCCTCGCTGATCTTATTTTGTAGCTGAAGCTTTTCTACCTCCTCCTTATGGTTTTCTTTCTGTAAAACCTTTTGCATCTTCTCTTTCAATTCTTTATTCTCAATCAAGAGTTTGTCCAGCTGCTTTTTTTCTTTTTCCATTATCTGAAGGTCCTGCTCAGTTCTGTTCAGCAAACTATCCAGCTTATACTGGCTTTCATCCACCAGTTTTCTTGCTTTGCTTATCAGCTTTTTATCCAGCCCAATTCTTTCTGCAATTGAAAAAGTGTAGCTGCTACCCGGCTTGCCTGTTTGTAATTTATATAGCGGTAATAGATTTTTTTCATCAAACTGCATAGCACCATTTACTATACCCTTTACTTTTCCCGCCATTACTTTCAGGTTAAGGTAATGAGTGGTCACAATACCAAAAGCATGTTTAAATGCCAACTCTTCCATGATCACTTCTGCGAATGCCCCTCCAAGATTAGGATCACTGCCGCTACCAAGTTCATCAATAAAGAACAAGGTTTTTCCATTTGCATTTTCTATAAAATGCTTCATGTTTTTCAGGTGAGACGAATATGTGCTCAACTCAAATTCAAGACTTTGTTCATCTCCAATATGGATCATAATCTGTTTAAAGATTCCCATGGTGCTATCAGGAGAAACCGGCACCAACAGGCCACTCTGCAACATTATTTGCAACAGTCCCACAGTTTTTAATGTTACTGTTTTGCCTCCTGCATTTGGTCCGCTAATCACCAGGATACTTTGTTCGGGTGTCAGGTGAAGGTCTACAGGTATGGTAGGTTTTTGCTGTTCTTTATTATACAGGTACAGCAAAGGATGATATGCCTCTATGAGGTGCAGTTGAGCTTTTTCTGTGATGACAGGAAAGTTTCCGTTTACCTCCGAGGCAAAGGATGCTTTGGCCTTTATGAAGTCATACTCACCTGCAATTTCGTAATAACTCTGCAGCAACGGAGCATAGACTGCCAATGAGGCTGTAAGTGCCCGAAGGATCCTGTTCACTTCCCTGGTTTCTTCTGTTTCCAGGGAGAAAACTTCGTTATTAATTTCTGCCGTTTCTTCGGGTTCTATAAAACTTGTACGCCTGCTATCACTTTCACTATGCATGATCCCTTTTACCTGTCTTTTTTGCTCTGCAAACACTGCAAGTACCCTTCTGCCATTCATGAAACTTTCAGAAATATCTGACAGGTAACCCAGTTTATTGAGCTTGCCTACCAGCCTGTCAAAGATCCGTCGTTGTTCGTTTCGCTTGCGGTAAAGCCGCATTCTTATCTCTGCAAGTTCTTTACTGGCATTGTCTTTTACAATACCGCTTTCATCCAATACTTCATCAATGGATTTGATGATGGATTTTTCGTAATAATTATTTTCTATTACCCTGGTGAGTGCTGCATACTGATCCCTCATTTCTACTGTGAACCAACGAAAAATATTAGCAATACTTGTAAGGAGCTGGCGCAGGTGCATGAACTGCTCTGAAGATAGCGTTGCTCCTTGTATGCCTAACAACTTGATCTCCCGGCTGATATTTTGTGTAAAATCATTTGGAAAATATACCGCTGCCTGAACCAGTTCTTTGTACTCAGCAGTTTGCTGCAAGTCATTTCTGATAAAATCTATCCTGGTATGTATCCTAAGATTTTCTGCTTTTTGTTTGGCATACTCTGACCGGCATTTTCCCGCGACCAGGGATTTTATTTTGTCAAACTCCAGTTGTTTTATTGTAGAAGATGGGTATAATTTCATAAGGGAATTGTTCCCGTTTTTTTAATGCTTGAGCTGCAAAATTCCTTAAAAATTTTCAAGGAAAAAAATCGTGTACCCCTGATTTAACTTTCGTTATAGGCTTTGAGCAAACGGATTGTTTCCACAGCTTCTTTTACATCATGAACCCTGAGTATATTAGCTCCGTTTTGTAAAGCAATTGTCTGTAAAACTGTGGTGCCATTGAGCGCTTCATCAGCGGTAGTGCCTAGGGTTTTATAAACAGTGCTTTTCCTGGAAAGTCCCGCCAGTAAAGGGTATCCGAGCTGTGTGAACACCGAAAGTTCTTTTAAGAGGTGAAAATTTTGCTGAATATTTTTTGCAAATCCAAATCCGGGATCGATGATAATGTCCTTTATTCCTGCTTCAGTACATGCTTTAATTTTCTGTCCAAAATATTTAAGCAGGTCTCCAATGAGGTCTTCATATTCGTTGTGCTGCTTCATATCAGCAGGTGTGCCCTTCATGTGCATGCATATATAAGGCACATTAAGTTTTCCCGCTGCAGGTATCATATCAGCATCAAGGTTTCCCCCGCTTACATCATTGATGATACTGGCTCCAGCTTGTACCGCTGCAATGGCTACCGAAGCATGAAAGCTGTCAATGGATATGATCGCTTCCGGAAAATTAGCCGACAGTTTTTCTATGACCGGTATTACCCTGTCTGCTTCTTCAGTAGCTGAAAGAAATGTACTTCCCGGCCTGGTAGATTGTCCGCCTACATCCAGGATGGCTGCACCGGCAGTGACCATAGCTGCTGCTACTTCCACAATCTCAGATGCAGAATGATTCAAATATCCTTTGTAAAATGAGTCGGGTGTTACGTTTATAATTCCCATTACAACAGGTTCCCGGAGACTCAATAATTTTCCTTTACAGTTTAGGCTAAACATTTTTTAAAAAAAACTAATTGTATTTTTGACGCATTAGTACAAAATTGCACTAAATAAACCGGAGCTGAAAAATAAATTGATGAATACAGAGCAGAATTACGATGCCGTCTTACAGGAATGTCAGCATACTTTTTTAAAAAAAACAAAAGACTACGGGACTTCCTGGAGGGTCTACCGTACTATTTCTGTTGCGGATCAGATTTATATCAAAGCAAAAAGGATACGCAATATCCAGGAAGGAAAGGAGCAGAAAATATCGGATGATATCAGTTCAGAGTTTCAGGGTATTATCAACTATTCTATCATTGGCCTGATACAACTGGAGATAAACAATGAATACCCCGAAGATCTGCCCCAGGTGCAGGTTACAGCCTTGTATGCCAAAAAAATTTCAGCAGCTAAAGAATTAATGCAGGCCAAAAACCATGATTATGGAGAAGCCTGGAGGGATATGAGCCAGGAAAGTTTTACAGACCTGATTCTTGCCAAAATATTACGCATCAAGCAAATCCTGGTAAATGAAGGGCAAACAATCGCCAGTGAAGGTATTGATGCAAATCTTTATGATATCCTGAATTATAGCGTTTTTGCACTTATCTTAATTGAAGAAGCTACAAGTATTAAATCATAACATACATGAAATTATTGGTAACGATCATCCGATGGATCACAGGTTTGCTTTTTATATTTTCCGGAATGGTAAAAGCAATGGACCCAAGGGGACTGGGATACAAAATGCAGGAATTTTTTGAAGCGTGGGCCAATGCGGGTTTCATGAAAGAAATCATGTATTCATTAAAT
Organism: Chitinophagales bacterium; assembly: GCA_038208485.1. Lineage (GTDB taxonomy): Bacteria > Bacteroidota > Bacteroidia > Chitinophagales > Chitinophagaceae > Ferruginibacter. The sequence continues at coordinate 53,783 of JBBQYS010000006.1, read as the reverse complement.
GATTATGCCCTGCAATTCTCAATTTTTATGATCACGCTGGAAGTTGCTGTAGGACTTGCACTCATCCTGGGTTGGAACAAAAAACTGGCGCTTTGGATACTCCTGTTGTTAATGAGCTTTTTCACTTTTCTAACAGCGTATGTGGTTTATAGCGGTAAGATCAGGGCCTGCGGTTGTTTTGGTGATTGTATCCCGCTTACACCATACCAAACTTTTACTAAAGACATTATTCTGATTGTATTCGCTTTGTTCTTGATATGGAAGCAAAAATACATTCAGCCACTTGCAAACTTTGCTTTGAATTCTGTGCTTTTAATACTCGGCATCCTTATCTGTTTGTATGTACAAACTTACGCCCTGAAGCATTTGCCAGTCACAGATTGTCTTCCGTTTAAAAAAGGAAATAACATCCTGGAACTAAGAAAAATGCCCGCCAATGCTATAGCGGATTCATTTGATTATAGTTTTGTTTATGAAAAAGATGGTCAGCAAAAAGATTTTAGTGTCAGTGCCCTGCCAGATAGTACCTGGACTTTTGTAGATAGAAAACAGGTCCTGGTAAAAGCCGGATCAAATAATATTCCGCTGATCAATGATTTCTCATTTACCAATAGTGCAGGAGAAAATGTCACCGAACAAATTCTTTCTACGGAGGGGAAATACTATTTGTTCTTTATGAAAGAGGTGCCTTCCAATTACGATGAATGGATTGGGGACCTGAAAGATTTTTTAAAAACACATTCAGCTGATAAAGTATACCTGGTGACTGCCCAATCGGGCATCAGCAATAAGTTTATTCTTCGAAAAGGCCTTTCATTCACTGACGTATTAACTGCAGATGGTACAGCTATCAAAACTGCAGCAAGGGCAAACCCAACTATGTTTACCATGGAAGGACCAGTGATCAAAGACAAAAAAAGCTGGGCCGACCTTGATGATGTAAAATAGGTTCATTATTAAATAATCATCTCCATGAAGTTTATCTTTTTAAAAGCCGGACAAGGATTGCTGGTTTTTCTTGGTGTGGTGATACTTGTGTTTATTATGTTCCAGGGAATGGGCGATCCTGCCCGTCTGCTCATGGGGCAAAGTGGAGATAAACAAACCATGGAAAACATCCGGAAAGAGCTGAACCTGGATAAACCAAAATGGCAGCAGCTTCTTTACTATATTAATGACGTTTCCCCTATCAGTTTTCAAACCCGTGAAGAGATATCCTCTAAAGGACTTAAAGGTATTTTTGCTGGAAACGAAAAAACTATTGGTCTTAAAATACCTTTCCTGCGTAAAAGTTACCAAACTAAAAAAGACGCAATAAGTATGCTTGCAGAAGCATTACCGGGAACCCTGGTGCTTACTGTAACAGCAATGGCCTTTGCAGTATTCTTTGGTATTTTGCTCGGAATAATTTCTGCCGTAAAGAAAGGAACATGGATAGATAATACAGCTATATTCAGCAGTATTGCTGGCATTAGCGCCCCTTCTTTCTTCATGGCTATTGTTATTGCTTATGTATTTGGCATTGTACTGCATGATTATACAGGGCTACACATAAGTGGAAGTTTATACGAGATAGACGAAATAACCGGGGAGAAAAAACTCATGCTGCAAAACCTCATCTTACCAGCTATTACCTTAGGCATTCGCCCGCTGGCCATTATTACACAACTTACAAGAAGTAGTATGCTGGACGTACTAAGCCAGGATTATATCAGGACTGCTTACGCCAAAGGTTTAAGTAAAAGAAAAGTGGTTTTCAACCATGCCTTGAGAAACAGTTTGAATCCTGTGATAACAGCAGTTACCGGCTGGTTTGCAGAACTACTTGCAGGTGCTTTTTTTATAGAATATATTTTTGGCTGGAAGGGAATTGGAAAAATAACTGTAGATGCATTAGAGAAACTCGATTACCCGGTGGTGATGGGTTCCGTTTTATTCAGCGCCTTCATTTTTATTTTTGTGAACTTGCTTGCGGATGTTCTTTACAAAAAAGTTGATCCCAGGATTGGGGTATAAAAAAACCACGTAGAGCTTCTACATGGTTTTGTTTCTATAAAATTATCAATTGATTAGCCAAGAACAACTACGAGTGCATAGATGATACCTGGTAAAAATCCGAGAATAGTCAAAACAAGTGCTATCCAAAATTTGTTGTTGATTTCACCTTCGTGTAGATATACAGCTAAGGGCGGAAGTAAAATTGCAAGGATCACCAATAACAACGTGTTAGTGCTTGGTGCATTTCCTTCGTTTTTTTCTTTCTTAAATTCTTTAAGGGCTTTTTTTGCTTCTTTTATTCTAAGCTTTTTTTCTGAGCGTGTAAGGCTTTTATATTCTTTCATTGCTTCTGTAATGCCAGTATTTACAGAAACCGGCCCCACAGGTATTTTGATTTCTACCGGGTCGGTACTTACAGGAAGATTTGAAGCATACGCATTTACCTGAAGCATACTAATAGCAAATGCAAAAAAAACGGAGAGTTGAAAAATTTTTTTCATCTAAGTAGAGTTAAAGTGAATAATAAGTTTGTTAAAGCTATCTTAACATATAGCATGCCAATAAATATGATTTTTCTTTTTTTTACAAACTATACGAAGGCCGATAAGTCCTATTATTGCATATAAATGAGTACTACACTAACTATTGTTCGATATAAAAAACGGTTTATTTTTTTTGCTTTCATGAGTATGGCATTATTCCGGTTTCCTTTATCCCTAAACAAAAATGTGGTATTTTATAAACTAATGGGGAGCGGAAGAAACGGAACCTTTGATAAAACCCCTGATTTGCAGCAATGGGCAATATTAACTGTTCAAAAAAATAAATCAAACAATTCTATTATGGATGTAAGTTCATTTCTTGGGAATTTCATATCCAGTTGGTTTCGTTTCTTCCGGTGCGAAGTATTCAGTATAAGTTTAAAGCCGATTAAAGGACATGGATCCTGGGATGGAAAACAACCGTTTGAATTTTCTTCTACAGCCATCAATCCAGATAAACCTATAGCAACATTAACCAGGGCAACCATAAAGTTGAGCAAAATGAATTATTTCTGGGCAAACGTGGCATCAGCGGCGAACAGTATGCTGGAAGCAAAAGGATTTTTATTTTCTGTAGGCATCGGCGAAGTACCCTGGATCAAACAAGCAACTTTTAGTGTATGGAGTACCGAAAAGGAAATGATGGAGTTTGCTTATGGGACAAAAGCACATGCCGATATTGTGAAAAAGACAAGAAAGGAAAAATGGTATAGCGAGGATATGTTTGTGCGTTTTCAAATAGTGAATCAAAGTGGAACACTCCGTGGAAAAAATCCATTGCCGGATAATTTGTAGATTTGACCGAATTGCCGAATACATAATAAAGAGCCAAATCTTTATTGTTATACAGTAGGCAGGAAAAATTTTCCTTAAAAAGGGAAAACTGACAACAACAATATTTTTATGAAGAATATTAAATTGATAGAAGTGGCATCAGAAATTGGTGCAGGCACACGGGGAGCCAGCCTTGGCATTGATGCTATAAAAATTGCAGCCCTGGATTTCATGAGTAATTTCTTTATTCATTTTCCTTCCGAAAAAATAGAGACCGCAAATAACCTGTTGTTTGAGCCTATAAAATCTCCATTCGCCAAAAGAATAGATGGTGTATTGGACATTTATGAAAGAACCAGTGCAGCAGTTAAGGACGCCATGAAAACTAATTTCTTTCCTGTTATATTGTCTGGCGACCACAGTACAGCCGGTGGTGTAATAGCTGGAATAAAAATGGCTAAGCCTAAAAGCCGGTTGGGTATTATATGGATAGATGCGCACGCTGACTTACATACACCCTACACTACCCCAAGTGGAAATATGCATGGTATGCCTTTGGCCACTGCTATAGATGAAGATAATGCTGAATCATCTGTTCATGACCTGGACCCTAAAACAACCCAGGCATGGGAAAAATTAAAATCCCTGGGAAATGTGCAGCCAAAGGTGAAGCCGGAAGATATAGTCTTTATCGCCCTAAGAGATTATGAAAAAGAAGAAAAGCACCTGATAGAAAAACACGGAATGAAAGTGATTACTACAGCTGAAGTCAGAAGAGTCGGCTCTGAGAATGTGAGCCGAAAAGTACTTCGCTACCTGAATGAGTGTACAGATATTTTTGTAAGCTTCGATGTGGATAGCCTGGATTCAACTATATCAAAAGGAACCGGAACGCCGGTAAGTAATGGGCTAAAGGAAAGAGAAGCAGAAGACCTGATCAGTAAATTTATGCAGAACAGAAAAGTCTGTTGTTTTGAAATCACCGAAGTAAATCCCACACTGGATAAAGAGAATATGATGGCAGAAATCGCTTTCAATATCCTGCAGCGAAGTGTGAATGTACTTATGATGAACTAAGATTTGGTTCACCAATAAACATCAAAAAAACCGGGACGAACCCGGTTTAATTTTGTAAACAAAACAACTATAATTAACCAGTAACTATACGTTTTACATGCCTCCTGGCATTTCCTTTTTGGAGCGTAGCCCTGCTAAAGTAGGATCAATTTCTATTGCCTTATCACACATTTGTTGTCCCCTGTCTTTCTCTCCTTTTTTGATAAAGTTTAATCCTGCCTGGTAAAGTGCTTTTCCGTCTTTGTCATTTTTTTCCATCAGCATCTGGCAGTATTTCAGCGAAAGATCATACTGTTTTTGCTGGTACATTACATCCGCCATTTCCCTGATCAGCTGTGTATTCCCTGGCTTTTTCTTCCAGACATCAAGGATCATGTTCTCCCCTTTCTCATAATTTCCGGCATATAAATAGGCAAATCCCATATTCTCCTTAAAATCATTATTTGCAGTATACCCGTTTTCTACAGCAGATTCAAAATATTTTCCTGCATTCTTATAATCTCCTATATTATAATACAATAAACCAAGCTCATAGCTCCACACATTTTTTTCTGGAGCAAGTTTGATGGCGCTGGTGTAAAATGGTACAGCTTTTTTATAATCTTCTATATCCAAATAAGTTCTTCCCAGCGTATAAGTTGCTTCTGCATCATTCGCATCCTGCTTCAGCGCAAGGTTAAGGTACTTAATTGCCTGCGTATAATCTTCAAGTTTATAATAACTCATACCAATGATCCTGTTTGCCGTAAGGCAAGTAGCACATTTTTTAGCTAATTCTATTGCCTTAGCATATTGCCTGTAGCTATAATGTAGGTCTGTAAGATTTTTTACAGCATCGGCATTCCCGGGGTTCAACTCCAGGACTTTATTAAACTGCGCAATCGCAAGATCAGTTTTACGCATTTCCAACGCTACAAAAGCATCCTGTAAATAGGCATCAGTGTATGTAGGATCAAAACTTATCGCCTTTGTAAAATAATTATGAGAAACCAAATACCGTTTTGCAGCTTTCTCATCCATACCTTTCTGGAAGTAAACTTTAGCACTGTCCGGCGATGCTGTTGCCAGTTTGCAACAGAAAACTGCTGCGAAAAAAAATAAGTTTTTCATTTAAATATTTATGTGTGGTTATTGGATACTTAATACTATGAAATAGGCTTTAAAATCCGTGCCGCCTATTTCAAAATCAGTGCCGAAAACGGAGGAATATTGATCCTCACCTCAAAACTTTCAGTTTTGTGTTTCTTTTTACAAGCCTTTAAGGAAGGATTCACATATTTGCCGCTTCCCCAGTACTTTTCCTCATCTGAATTGAAAATCTCTTCCCATTGTTCTTTATTTCTAACGCTAAGTTTCCAATTTTGTTGTGGTATATGGCTGATATTTAATACAATTACCAAAATTTCATCATTTACCTTTCCCCTACGTTCAAAACACAAGATGCCATCTTCCGGGTGATGTAAATCTAACCAGGAAAAACCCTTCTCCTCAAACTGGTACTCATGCATAGCCGGATAGGTCCTGTATATCCTGTTTAACTCCCGCACACATTCCTGGACTCCTTCATGTGCCGGATATTGCAACAAATCCCAGTCTAGCTCACTTTTATCATTCCATTCAGAGGTTTGACCAAATTCATTGCCCATGAACAAGAGTTTTCCACCAGGGTGAGTAAACATCCAACTATACAACAAGCGGAGATTAGCAAACTTCTCCCATTCATTGCCCGGCATTTTATAGATCATCGGACTTTTGCCATGTACCACTTCATCGTGGCTCAGCGGTATCATGTACTTTTCTTTGTAGAAATACATCATGCTAAACGTCAGGTCGTTTTGCACTTTCTTTCTTTCATCAGTCCATTTTTTGAAATACTTAAAATTATCGTGCATCCATCCCATCATCCACTTCATGCCAAAACCAAACCCACCCTCATTAGTAGATAGTGTCATACCCGGCCAGTCGGAGGCTTCTTCTGCTATGGTTTGTGTATCTGGGAAATCACGGTAAATAGTATTGTTCAGTTTCTTAATAAATGCGATGGCTTCCAGGTTTTCATTTCCACCATGTTCATTTGGCTCCCATTCTCCCTCTTTACGGGAAAAATCGAGCCTGATGATAGAATTTACTGCATCTACCCTAAGTCCGTCTGCATGGTAAAGTTTCATCCAGAAATGTGCAGAACTGATGAGGAATGAAACGACCTCTCCTCTTTTGTAATTGAAAATATAGCTGTTCCAGTCTACATGAAATCCTTTGCGCATATCAGCATACTCATAGGTATGTGTGCCATCAAACATGAATAACCCATGGTCGTCTTTGGGAAAATGAGATGGAACCCAATCCAGGATAATACCTATATCATTTTGGTGCAGGGCATCTATCAGCATCATAAATTCCTGTGGCGTACCAAACCTTGAAGTTGCAGCAAAGAACCCGGTACCCTGGTAGCCCCAACTTCCATCATAAGGAAATTCCATCACAGGCATAAATTCCACATGCGTGAAGCCCATTTTTTTTACATAAGGAACAAGTCTTTCTATAAGATCCAGGTAACTGGTATAAGCACTATCATCATCTTTTACAGGCCTCATCCAACTGGCAAGCTGCACTTCATAAACCGACCAGGGTGCATTCAGGCTGTTATGCTTTTTTCTATTCAGCATCCAGTTGTCGTCCTTCCACTCATAATTGAGCGATCTGGTGAGTGATGCTGTCTTTGGTCGGAGCTCAGCATATACTGCATAAGGATCTGCTTTAAATGCTTCTACCCCATTGATACCGGTGATGTGGTATTTATATAAACAGCTATCGTCAATGTCAGGAATAAATCCTTCCCAAATGCCGGAGCTGTCTAGCCTTACAAATAATTTATGTAAATGATGTTTCCATCCATTAAATTCTCCCACTATACTTACAGACCTAGCATGTGGCGCCCACACAGCAAAATAATATCCCTGTGTTTTGCTAATTGATATGGCGTGGCTACCAAAAAAATCATAAGCATTACATAGATCGCCGTGCTGAAATAACCTGATGGCTTCATCGGTAAACAAAGAATAATTCCAGACCATCTTTGTTGTATCGATAAAGTGTTCATCTTCATATACCATGGCTATTATTGTTTTTACCGTTCGTGTAAAAAATGATTTAAGGTAAATTTAGCATATCTATTTTTGGAACTATTCATTTAAAACTAAAATTTGCTGCACCATAACCCAACCGAAATTAATCATGCATAAGTTAGCCCTAATTTCAAAAAATCAGTCTATACAAACGAAATTCATTTTGCTTAAAGAATCTATAGCTGGGAATAAAACTGACCTGGAAAAATTAATTGTTGAGTAATAACATTACTGGTCTGCAATAAACCCAAGTCTTAACCTCAACAAAAATAAAATGTTTAAGGTCCCCGTTATTTTCTTTTTGATCCTTTTTTGTTCTACTGCATCTGCTCAAATCACCGGAAAGCTTTCCGATACAACAGCCGGCACAATTATTCAAAACGCAGTTGTTGCCATAATACGGCCTTCTGACTCAGTCCTGGTGGCATTTACAAGAACTGATGCTAATGGACAGTACAGCATACCTGCTCCCGCCAAAGGCACTTATACCCTGATGGTGATGCACCCACAGTTTGCAGATTTTGTGGATGTAATAGATATATCAAAAGCGCAAACAAAAATGCCCGGTATCTCACTTACTTCAAAAGCAAAGCTGATGCAGGAGATTGTTATTTCCAGCGCCAGCGCAATAAAGGTAAAAGGTGATACCACTTCGTTTCTTGCAGATAGTTTTAAAGTAAGTGCCAATGCAAATGTAGAAGAGTTATTAAAAAAGCTGCCGGGACTGCAGGTAGATAAAGATGGAAAAATAACGGCGATGGGAAAAACAGTAGAAAAAGTTTTAGTGGATGGTGAAGAATTTTTTGGCAATGATCCGGGTATGGCTGTAAAAAATCTTAGGGCCGATGCTGTAAAAGAAGTACAGGTTTTTGATAAGAAAAGCGAACAAGCAGAATTTACCGGCATAGATGACGGAAACACCCAGAAAACCATTAACCTAAAATTGAAGGATAATGCAAAGCATGGTTATTTTGGAAAAGTAGACCTCAGTGGCGGCCTGATGAAAGATATTGATGACAGGTACAATAACAATGTTCTATTCAGCACATTTAAAGGGAAAAGAAAACTAAGTGCTTTTGTGCTTAATGGAAATACGGGCCAGGATGGACTAAGCTGGCAGGACCAGGATAAGTATGGTGGGTCAAACAATAATGTTACAATGGATGATGATGGCAATACGTATTGGACAAGTGGTGGAAGCTCAGACGGCGAGCCATATATAAATACAAATGAGGGATTTATCCGGAATCTAAATGCAGGAATGAGTTACAGTAATAAATGGAATGACAAACAAACGCTGAACTTTTCTCCTCAATACAACAGCCAGATTTACGATAATAATACAAAGCAATACACCCAGATACAATTGTCGCAGGATAGTGTACTAAATATAAATGCACTTTCAGGAATACATGTGAACAGGAGCAACGAAAAATTTGGGGGGAATTATGAGATTAAAATTGACAGTAACAATACAATAAAATTAACCGGCAAGGCTAATTTTTATAATACAGAATCTACTACCAGCACTAATAGTGTTACTACTGGCAAGAATGGAAACCTTAAAAACGGTAGTGATCGTTTTCTGAATACCGAACTTGAGAAGCAGGCTTATGGCGGAACAATATTGTATAAACATAAATTCAATAAAGCCAGAAGAACTTTCTCAGTACAGGGTAATTTTGACATCCTGAATAGTGATGGAGTAAATAACCTGATAACGAACAATATCGATTATAGCACCAACACTCCGCTAAATGTAAACCAGCAATTTCTAAACAATAAGAACTCCACCACTGCATCATCAACTGTTGTATATACCGAGCCACTTGGCAAAAAATATGCTGTGGAACTTAATCATACTTTTATCCTCACCAACGGACAAAATGATCAGCAGGCATACAGTTTTACAACTTCTACAGGAAAATATGAAACTGCAGTAGATTCACTGACCAATAATTTTGAGCAGAAAATATTAGAAAACAGGCCTGGTGCAAAGCTTAGTTATTCTTACAAAAAACTAAAATGGAATGTTGGGTCAGCCTTTGGTATCACTGATTTCAATTTTACAGATATCACTTTCAATAAAGCATATGATCGCAGGTTTACCAATATTTTCCCTACCGCCAGTATTTCTTTCACAGCAAAAGGAAATAAGAATATTAACCTGCGGTATAACGGACGCACCACCCAACCAACGCTGAATCAATTGCAACCCTTGAGAAATAATAATGACCAATTTAATTTATACATCGGTAATCCAAACCTGAAGCAGTCATTTACCAACAATGTAAACCTGAGCTACAACAGTTATGATTTTCTTAAAGGAACTTATATGTACGGATCATTAAACGGTAATTTTTATCAGAATGCCATCATTGAAAAAACTACTGTGAGTGCAGCTAGTGGAAAAACAGTCCGTCAGCCGGTGAATGTGGATGGCAATTACAATATAAACTTCTGGTCTGGCATAGGTTTCAAAGATAAAAAGCTAGATACCAGGTTTAATATAAATCCCAGTATAAGCTATAACAAACGGGCAGTGATCCTGAATGAAATTCAGGGCTATTCTACCACCTTTAGTCCTGCCATGAATATATACATCAACAAAACAAAGGAAAAAAAATACGATTTAACCTTAAGCAGCAACTTCAGCAAATCCTATAATAAAAATGGTCAAAATAATGATAAGACAAGTTTTTACACAAATGACATAGGGTTCAACGGAAAGATTTATTATAAAAAAGTCTGGTCGGTGGAGACTGATTACAACTTTAGTTCAAGAAAAAACACAGCACAGGGTGGCACTGATTTAAGTTTTCATATCATCAATGCAAGGTTACAGCGTACATTCAAAAAAGATGAATATACTGTTTACTTTACCTTAAGAGATATCCTAAATCAAAACACTGGTATCGATCAATACATAGATGGTAACTATTATTATCAAACAGTAAATGACAGATTGAAAAGATATTTCCTGGTTGGCTTAAGATGGGATTTTAAAAATAAAACCCAGAATAAACCAGCCGATAATAATGCCGCCGCTCAATAATTCCTGTTTTCTACAGAACAAAAAATCAATAATGAAAAAAGTAATTTCTTTAAACATATTCTTCCTTCTACTTTTTGCCGGAAATGTAATGGCTCAGCAATTTGTAAACAAAGGAACCATTACTTATGAAGTGAAAACCAGTATTCAAAAAACGATGGGTTCCGGTACCTGGGCAGAAATGATGAAGGACAATATGTCTAAATTTAAAACCGGTTATTTTAAACTTGTTTTTAATGAACAAAAAAGTGCTTATGTTTTTGATCATTGGGATGCAAATATGAAAATGCCAACCTGGATGCGGCAGAACGACGAGCAAAGCAAATGGTATATGGATCAGGAGCAGAATTTATTTACGATGCAGAAATCAATTTACGGCACTTCATTTTCCGTGAAGGATACTATACCTAAAATAATCTGGAAACTGGAGAATGAAAGCCGGATTATTGCAGGCTTCACCTGCAGGAAAGCTTCCGCAATTGTAATGGATAGCGTGTATGTATTTGTTTTTTACACAGATGAAATTACATCGAGCGGAGGTCCTTGTTCTATTAGTGGTTTGCCAGGTACTATTTTAGGCATGACGATCCCCCGCATGTATACTTCCTGGATAGCCACAGAAGTAATGCCTGGAGTAGCGGATGAAAAATTATTAAAACCACTCTCATCAAAAAAAATGTTTACAAGAAAGGAATTGCTGGCAACACTGCGATCCCGGACAAGTGATTGGGGCAGCGATGATGAGGAAGGTGACAACCATGTACATATGCTTTTCTGGAATACGATGCTTTAAGATCAGGATTCCAGGATCTTCATCAATACTTTTTCTTCTGCAGTAAGTCCTGATTTATTATCGTTCTTTTCTATTTTATCCAGGTGATCGAGGTATTTTTTTAAAGTCTTTTCTTCATACAGATTTAGTATAGTCGGATGGACATAATATTTTTTGCAAACAGCTCTTGTGTTTCCAAGCAATTCGCTTACAATATCCAGTGCATCTACCGTATTCTTTTTTGCTTCAGTTTTTGTTTCAAAATCCCCTATTTCTTTGAAAGCCAATAATGCTTCTACACTCCCTGCCCAGGTTCGGAAATCTTTAGCAGTATAATTTTCACCGCTTATTTCCCTGATATAATCGTTAACCATTCCACTATCTATTGCTTGTCTTTTTTTATCTGCATCATAATATTGAAATAAGGTCTGGCCCGGAATATCCTTACAGTTTTTTACGATCTTACTGAGTTTCCTGTTCTTCAGATCTATGTCATGTTCCACTCCTTTTTTTCCGATAAAACGAAATTTTACCGTCGACCCTTTTATATCAACATGTTTATCCTTTAGGGTTGTAAGCCCATAGGAGCCATAAAGTTTTTCATACATGGTATTCCCTACCCTAATGTGTGTTCTTTCCATCAAGCTTATTATTGCAGCCAAAACTTTGGTTTTGTTCAGTTCTTTTATGGCCAGATCTTTTTCTACCTGCAACCTTATTTTTGGCAGTACATTGCCAAAGCTCTGCAGTTTATGGTATTTTGTTTGGTTCCTGAATGTATTCCAGTCCGGGTGATATTTATATTGTTTCCGCTGCTTTACATCTTTTCCTGTCACTTGCAGATGCCCATTCTCCTTAGTACAAATCCATACATCTTCCCAGGCCGGTGGAATAACCAATGATTTAATCCTGGCAAGCGTGTCTTTGTCTTTCAATAGTTTATTGGCAAACAAATAACTGAAACTTTTTCCTTTTTTAATTCTGCTAATGCCGGGTATTTCATCGGAGACGTATAACAGGTTTATTGCTTTTGCAGTTTTTTCCGGATCATTCAGGATCTTATCAAGCCTGGCTGCAGAAATGTTAGTTGGAACCATCAGGAATTTTATTATTTATTCTTAAGGATTGGGAATTAAATATGACGATCGAATCTTATCAAGGCTTGAGGAATAAGTTCTACGAAAAAAAAGGATTTACCGGTACCGGCAAATCCCTTTTTTTTAAACATTGATATGAGTAGAAATATTATCCAAATATTTTTTGCTCATCCCGTTCTTCAACAGGAACCTGTTTAATAAATTCATCATAGCCATCATCCACATGATTGCTATACACACCATAGGCATCCATAGAATAGCCAATTAACCCATCCCTGGCTTCGATCAGGTAAAGTATGACAGAATCAGAAGGATCACTCTCGCCTTCAAACCGATAGGTGCGTATGATCTTCAGGTCTTCGGGCTTATATGTTTTCCCGTTACTTTGAGTAAAACCTTTTGGTGAAATTTCGAATTCGTTATCTTGTTTTTTAAGTCTTAATTTTTCTAAAACCTGGCTTAGGGTAGTCATGTGTGAACTGCGGGATTCCATAATGAAATTATTTAGTTTATGTACAGCTGAATTGAATCAAAAATAATGCCCCAAAATAAACTAAAATTTCAAAAATTTCAAAAAAAACAAGCACTCCCAAACCTCGTTTTTTTTGTTGAGCCACAGATTACATTTAATTTGTAATAACTCCAATCAAATTGTTAACTTAGTTAAATATTGTTCATCTAAAAAAAAGTCCGATGCAAAAAGTAATTACCATCACCCTGGATACCACTTTGTTGCTTGATAATAATATAGAAGAAACAAATATTTTTGAAGTTGACTCCATTAATGCTTACCTGGTCTCGGGTTGGGAAATTCAGGAATGGGAGATACTGCGATTAGATGATGACACAAAGAAAATGTTGCTTTGGGTTGTTCTTACGGATGATGTCTATGATGAAGAAGATGAAGATGACATTGATTTTTTAGAAGATGATGATTTCGACATTTGATAACTTTTGAGAATGGAGGAATTAATTTTCTAACTTAAAGTGTAGAATTTCTTATTTTGTACATTCAAACTTACCCAACCCAGGAAAAACCTGTCTCCTTATTCTTATGACAATAAACAAAGTGCCAATTGAGTTCGTTCAAACCCAGGAACGCCTTTCCGAAATTTGTAATCAATTAAGCCAAAAAACTGAAATAAGTTTTGATACTGAATTTGATAGATTCCATAGGGAATACGGTTTCAAATTGTCATTGCTGCAGATCTTTGACGGCGAAATTTGTTTTATTATTGATCCTATTTCCATTACTGACTTATCCGGTCTCTGGCCAATTTTTGAATCGCAGGTCATTACAAAAGTTGTTTATTCCTGCTCAGAGGATATGCAGATACTAAAAGTGAATGGATGCCAGCCACACAATATTTATGATGTGCAGATAGCAGCAAAACTTTGTAACAGTCCTTCCAATTCATATGCAGAATTATTAAAAAAAGAGCTTGATATAGAATTAGATAAATCCATGCAAAGATCAGACTGGAGAAAGCGACCACTCTCAGAAGAGCAGACCCTATACGCCAGTAATGATGTTACAGCCTTACTCAAGCTTAAAGAAATTTTTGTACAACGAGCAGCAGAAAATAATGTCACTGCATTTGTAGAGGAGGACTGTCTAGCCTGTGAAAACATTGCCGTTACTGAATTCCGGGTAAAACTTTCTGCGAATCAAAAAAAGAATTTTGATACAACTATACAAAAAAAAATATATGCACTTTTGCTGCTGAGGAATGAAATTGCTAAAGAATATAATATCCCACCTGCCAGTGTTTTTACAGATTCAATTGCAGAGCAACTGGTTATGAGTAAGAACCCTCTAAGCCAGTTTCCGCCAAAATCATTTTGCAGCAGGCTAAAAAGAGATGATGAATCCTTATTAAAAATTGAGGAGTTAATCAATATACCGGCAGGAGATTTTCCCGAAATACCATTCATTAAATCTACACAGAAATTTATCCGTTCTAAGGACATAGACCTGAGAATGAAACCTGATGAAGATAAACTGGAGCTGCTAAGAGATCACATATGCAACAAATTCGGGCCGGTCGCAGCAGATCATATACTTCGGGGTTTTAAAAAGTCTCTTAGTTCTGTTTCAGGCATGGACACTTTAAAAACTTATCAGCAAAATGTGATTAAGGAAGCTGTTGATCAGCTAAATCTCGAGTTTTAGAATAAAAAAAATGCCATGAAATTCATGACATTGATTAATTTATTTTATGGAAAAAACTTTCCTGAAAAAATATCAGATGGTAGTCCCATTTTCAAGAATAGAACCTTTCTTCACAACTATTATCCCATCCTTCACTGAATAGACACCATGATCTGCATCGGGCATATCTGGCTTTCCTTCTATCGTTACATTATTGCCAATGCGACAGTCTTTATCTACGATTACATTCTTTAAATAACAATCATCTCCGATGCCGATTGGTGGCACACCTTTTTCATAAGCCCGGGCTATCTCCTGTATCGTTTCATAATAATCGTTGCCCATGATATAACAGCTTTCTACCACACTTCCTTTTCCTATCCGGCTCCTGATTCCAATTACTGAATTGCTTATTTTCTCTGCTTTTAAGATAGAACCTTCGGCAATAATTGCCTGATCTAAAGTAACACCACTAAGCTTTGCAGGAGGCAGCATCCTGGCTCGGCTGTATACCATTTTTGTATTGTCAAACAGATTGAATGGAGGTATATCAAGTGTGAGTGCAAGGTTGGCTTCAAAGAAGGAATATATATTTCCAATGTCAGTCCAGTATCCATCATACTGGTAACTCATTACATTAAATTTATGTATCGATTCAGGCATGATCTCTTTGCCAAAATCTGTTGCATCCTTTTTATCTTCTTCCAATAACTGAAACAAAAGTTCACGATTGAAAATATAAATTCCCATGCTTGCCAGGTAATTTCTACCTTGTTTTTTCATTTCCTCACCGGTTTCGCTTGTCCAGGCATGCAGTATTTCTTTTGCAGGTTTCTCTATAAAATCAGTAATCACCTGATCTGAATTACTTTTTAGAATACCAAACTCAGGTGCTTCTCTGTCTCCAACCGGTATGGTGGCGATTGTAATATCTGCATTCGCTTTTTTATGGTGATCAATCATTGCAACAAAATCCATTTGGTACAACTGATCTCCGCTTAATATCAGGATATAGTCAAAATCATTTTTTTGGATGTGCTTCAATGACTGACGAACTGCATCTGCAGTTCCCTGGAACCAGCCAAGACTGTCGGGCGTTTGTTCTGCAGCAAGTATATCTACAAATCCGCTGCTGAACCTGCTGAACTGGTAAGTGTTTTTAATATGCTTATTCAGTGAAGCAGAATTGTACTGGGTGAGTACAAACATTCTGTTTATGTTGCTATGTATACAATTAGATATGGGAATATCTACCAACCTGTATTTACCGGCAATGGGTACTGCCGGCTTACTTCTTGTGGCTGTAAGTGGATGCAACCGGCTACCGGCTCCGCCGCCGAGTATTACGGCTATTACTTCTTGTGGATTCATTCGAGGTTTTTTTAGTTAGATAGATTGATATAGTTGAATATATTTTTGAGCGCTTTCTTCCCAACTTGTATTTACATTCATCATGTTTTCCCTTACTTCTTCCAGTTCGGTTTTATCCTTAAACAAATCAAGGGCACGAGTAAATGCGTGCAACATATCTTCAATACTGTCGTGACTAAAACATATTCCATAGCCACTTTCATCTCCATAATCTATAACTGTATCCTGCAAGCCACCGGTCCTTCTTACCATCGGAACAGTTCCATACCGCATGGCATATAACTGGTTGAGTCCACATGGCTCTACCCTGCTTGGCATCATCAGGAAATCTGCACCGGCATACATTTCGTGGCTGAGCTTTTCGTTGTATTCCATACGGGCATTAAAAAAACCAATCAAGGGTTTATTAAAAGAACTTAGTTGGGCTTCTACTTTTTTATCGCCGCTTCCCAATATAAGGAAACTGAATTTATTCTTATGATACTCATAAGCCTGCATCAGGAATCCCGGAAGAAGGTCCGCAGCTTTTTCTGCAACCAACCTTCCTATAAAAATAAATAAGGGTAGTTTATCATCAAACCCAAATTGCTTACACAATTGTTTTTTCACAGCTGCTTTGCCTTTAGTAACATCTTTTTGTGCAAATGGTTTATCCAGGTATGGATCTGTTTCAGGATTCCATACTTCGTAATCTATTCCATTAATTATACCCGAACATTTATGAGCTTCATCTCTAATCAACGACTCTAATCCATTGGCATCACTCATCATTTCCTGCATGTAGCCTGGGCTTACAGTTGTTACCCTGTCTGCACATTTAATCCCACATGCCAGTGGATTGATGACATCATTCCAATCCAGCAATCCCCATTTCCAGGTATTCCATGCAGGAAGATAGGCGGCTTTTTCCCAGCCCATCCATCCCTGGTATTGTCCGTTGTGTATGGTGAGCACTGTTTTAATCCCGGATATAGCATTGTATACATAACACTGTTGTAGCATGAATGGAATCAGTGCAGTATGATGGTCATGCACATGGATCAGATCAAGTTTGTGTTCCCAATTATTCACCCATTCGCACACGGCGATCTGAAAGGCAACAAACCTTTCTGCATCGTCATCATAGCTGTAAATATTTTCCCTGTCCAGTAGTCCATGAATGTCCACACAATAAAGATCAAAGCCCAGTTTATTCGTTTTTTCTTTGATGATGGTGTATTCAAAATTTGTAAACTCCATGGCGAAGGCTGATTTATGCACCACTTCCCATTCATTGTTGTACAAAAATTTGGTACGATGCATTGGCATGATCACTTTAGCAATATGCCCGAGCCTGTTTTGATATTTGGGCAGTGCACCTACTACATCTGCCAGTCCACCGGCCTTCGCCATAGGATAACACTCCGCACTTACATGTAATATTTCCATGCTTACAAAGTAAGCAGGATTTTGCAATTCTCCATCCCGACCATTCAAATTTTTTATGTAGAAAAAAAACTATACTTTGTAAGCCTAAAAAAACTAACTATATGGCAGGAGCTCAATCTAATGTGATGCAGGGTGAAATTCAATCTACCGGCACACCAACTAACTACGGCGCACTGGGAACGCTGGTTACCGTTTTCTTTTTCTGGGGTTTTATTGCTGCGGGAAATTCTGTTTTCATTCCTTTTTGCAAACACAAATTTAACCTGGATCAATTCCAGAGCCAGTTGGTTGATTTTGCATTTTACCTTGCTTATTACATCGGCGCACTTGGGTTATTTGCTTATGGTGCCTTTGGCGGAAAAGATCTTGTAGCAAAATGGGGTTACAAACGAAGCATTGTTTATGGACTTTTATTTTCTGCACTTGGTGCCATCGTTATGATCATCGCTGTATATGGTAATACATTTATGGGCATGCTTGCAGGTTTATTTATTGTGGCTTTGGGTTTTTCATTGCAACAAACTGCTGCTAATCCTTTTGCTATTGCACTTGGTGATCCTGCAACGGGGGCAAGCCGTGTAAACCTGGGTGGTGGTGTGAATAGTTTTGGAACTATGGTTGGTCCTATCATTGTAGCCATTGCCTTATTTGGAAGTACAGCATCTTTTACTGATGCACAAATTGCGGGTCTTAGCCTGGATAAGGTGATCATTTTGTATAGTTGTGTTGGTGCATTGTTTGTTGGTGCTGCAGCATTATTTTATTTCAGCAAAAAAGTACCTGCCGGTGTATCAATAGAAAAAACTGAAAAAGCAAACAAGGCGCTTACCAGTCTTCTTGTGATGACCGGCTTACTAATTATTATGTTTGTTCCTGTATTCAGCAGCTACAAATCAGATGCACAAAAGCAAATAACTGCCAAGGAAATTATGATCAAGGATCATGTAGATCAGATGACCGACAGATCAATTAGTGAAACCAATGCTGCGTCAGTAAATATTGCAGATGAATATGTAACTAATTTACAGGCAGAAATTAATGCAATAAAACATCCACTGGAGCAAAGGAGAATGTTCTGGTTATTTGGTGCCTTGGCAGTCGTTATTATTTCACTCCTGGTATCTAATTTCAGGGCAAAAAAGAATCCTGAAGGTTGGGGTGCTATGCGTTTTCCTCAATTGGTATTGGGTATGCTGGCACTCTTCACTTATGTAGGTGTGGAAGTAGCGACCGTAAGTAACCTGAGTGAATTGCTGAGCAAGCCTGATTTTGGTGGAATATCAGCCTCCGATGCTGCTCCTTATATTAGTGTGTACTGGGGAGGATTGATGATTGGCCGTTGGGTAGGTTCAATATCAGCTTTTGATTTTTCTAAAAACACAAAACAAATTCTTACGTTCATAGTCCCTTTGGTTGCTTTCGCAATTGTAATTGGAGTAAATACACTTTCAAATTATGATATGACACCATTCTATGTATTTATTGTTTGTGTCGCCATCCAAATTGCTGCTTTCTACATTAGTAAAGACAAGCCTGCACGCACACTTCAGATTTTTGCCACGCTTGGTGTAATAGCTATGCTGGTAGGTATATTCACAACAGGTAAAGTTGCCATCTTTGCATTTTTGAGCGGAGGATTATTCTGCTCTATCATGTGGCCATCTATTTTTGCATTGTCTCTTACCGGTCTTGGAAAGTACACAACTCAAGGTGCTGCTTTTTTAGTAATGATGATACTGGGCGGAGGAATCATTCCCCCGATTCAAGGTAAGTTGGCCGATTTTTTACAGGCATCTTCTGACGTACAGGGAGCAGGCATCCATCAATCTTACTGGGTACCGGTTATCTGCTTTGCATATATAGCTGTATTTGCTTTTATAGTCAAAGGCATACTGGCACGACAAGGGGAAAATGTACCTGTTTCCACTCCGGATGAAGAAGTAAAACCTGTTTAGAATTTAGCGAAATAAAACAGTTGTAAAGAAATATAATTTACAGAAGCTATAAAAGTTTCCAGGGTAGAACTTTTTTTTTGTAATAATTGTTTAACTAAAAGCCTTCTGTCTTTTTTTAATTTTTTAATCACCAAAATATGCAATACGCCATTGGAATAGATATAGGCGGCACCACTACAAAATTTGGTGTAGTAACCCGTGCCGGTCAAATTTTGGCACAGGATAGAATGCTTTCAAACAGTCATGATGCTGTGGAAGATTTTATAGATGAGCTGTATAAGAAAATGATGCCGATGATCAAAAAAGTGGGGGGAATAAAAAACTTTCATGGGATTGGTATGGGAGCACCTAATGCAAATTACTATCGTGGTACAATAGAATTTGCACCTAACCTTAAATGGAAAGGTATCATTCCTATTGCAGATTTGATGAAGAAACGGTTTAAACTGGATGCCAAACTAACCAATGATGCAAACGCTGCTGCAATGGGAGAAATGATGTACGGTTGCATGCAGGAATCGAAAGATTTTATAACCATAACACTTGGTACCGGCGTTGGTAGCGGAATTGTTATAGATGGAAAAATATTGCTTGGTCATGATGGTTTTGCCGGAGAACTCGGGCATACCATTATCAGGCCGGGGGGAAGAATTCATAAATCAACTTTGATGAAAGGTAGCCTGGAAGCTTATGCTTCTGCAACCGGAGTAAGGGAGACAGCTTTGGAAATGCTTACCAAGCATCCGGAAGAACCGAGCCTGCTCAGGGATTATTCCATAAATGAACTTACCAGTAAATCAGTACATGAATGTGCAGTGCAGGGTGATAAAATTGCCAACGAAATATTTGAATTTACCGGCAATATTCTGGGAGAATCTTTGGCCAACTTCGTCATGTTCTCCTCACCGGAAGCTATTGTACTTTTTGGTGGATTGACCAAGGCCGGAAATTTACTCATGATTCCAACTCAGAAAGCAATGGAGGCTCACCTCCTACCTATCTTTCAGAACAAAGTGAAATTGGTATATAGCGAATTGCCGGAATCCGATGCAGCCATTTTGGGTGCCAGTGCATTGGTATGGGAGCTGCCAAAATTTGCCGGACGCAAGGATCAGATGCTTGAGTGATTTTATCTATTACCCTGCAGCAAGTGTTGTTTTTTCCTCTAGCCATTTTTCCCTGCCCCAGCCTTGAATCACATGCTTTTCGCTGTGGTAGCTGCTGCGAACAAGAGGACCGCTTTCTACATAGTCTAAACCAAGCTGGTAGCCTATTTCACGGTATTCCGCAAATTCATCGGGATGAACAAAACGTTCTACCGCCAGGTGCTTTTTTGTAGGCTGAAGGTATTGCCCTATGGTTACTACATCCACCGCATTATCTGCCAGGTGTTGCAAGGTTTCTATTACTTCTTCTCTTCTTTCACCAAGGCCAAGCATGATTCCGCTTTTGGTACGCATACCACCATCCTTTAAGGTGCGGAGGGTAAATAAACTTTGTTTGTATTTTGCCTGTATCCTCACCTGCCTGGTCAGTCTTTCTGTAGTTTCGATATTATGACTAACAACTTCTGGTGCTGCATCAATGATGCGTTGTATATTTTCTACATTTCCTTTAAAATCAGGAATGAGGGTTTCTAGAGTTGTTTCAGGATTTAATGCTTTGATCGCATTGATCGTATTGTACCAGATGATGCTTCCGCCATCTTTTAATTCGTCCCTGTCTACAGAAGTAACAACGGCATGTTTTACTTTCATTAAATGAATGGCTTCTGCCACACGTTGAGGTTCATCCCAGTCCACTTCCAGGG
This sequence comes from Chitinophagales bacterium, assembly GCA_038208485.1. Lineage (GTDB taxonomy): Bacteria > Bacteroidota > Bacteroidia > Chitinophagales > Chitinophagaceae > Ferruginibacter. The sequence goes on along the minus strand of JBBQYS010000006.1, from coordinate 32,630 downwards.
GGCGCCCGGTAGCTACCGCACAAAACCTGCAGCTACGGGTGCAAATATTTCCGAGAATCATGAATGTAGCCGTGCCTGCACCCCAACATTCACCCATGTTAGGGCAATTGCCGCTTTCGCAGATCGTGTGCAGCTTATGGGTGTCCACCAATTTGCGCACATGTTTGTATTCTTCACCAATAGGAAGTTTTACCCTAAGCCAATCAGGTTTCTTTATTTTACTGGTTTCTGTTATCTCTGGTACACAAGCCATAATAGTGATTTAATAAACGCTGCGAAGTTAATTAATAAACAGGGAGTTTATTTCTGAGCAGCACCTTAATGACAAAACTGAAGGGGGTTTTGTTTAATTTTTTCGCTTACCGAAAATTATAGCTACATAACCAGAAAAGAAAAATTTCTTGTCTTCCTGGTAAACCATTTGTGGAATTTTCTTACTGTAGTATTCTCCTATAACCCCAACCTCAATAGCACTGATCAATTCATTAAACTTTCCGTAATCAAAACGGATGGCGGGTTTGAGGTAAACTCCTGGTGTAACTTTTAATTGGTTCCAGCCGGTACCAAGATTTGGAGCGGCATAATATGGACCTTGAAGAAAAAGCGTACTGTCAGGTGAATCATAACCTACAAATTCATCCCCTGAAGATTTCCTCACTTTTAATAAATATGGACGAAGTAACCCTACAATAAGTCCACCTCCAACATTTCCTGTGATCTGTACGCCATTTCTATTTCCTTTATTACCTAAAAGAAACTGTTGCTGTACGCCTAATTTTACAGGATAGAAATAATTTATTTTACCATAAATAAATGGCTCCACTGTTATATTTGGATCAAAGAATTTGTCTTCCTTGGGGTGTTTTTTTTCTGTGATCTCCAGTTGAAATAATAAGGAACGCTTGATAGATTGCGCTCTTCCTATTTCCAGGAAGGCGCCATAGCCATCGGTTGTAAGTTTTACGCCACCAGCAATATGCCTGCGGTTTGTAATCAGGCCTTCTTCTTCGGCTTTGGCCATTTCATTTAACCTTATCTCTCTTAATTCTTTCCTGGATAATGTAGTATCAGATCTTTGTGCATATAGGTGATTGGAAACAAAAAGCACAAAAACAATAAAGCATAATTTCTTCATGAATAATTTTTACTGAAGTAAATTTAGGTAAAAAATGTATTAGATAGTCTAATGAACGAAATGGATAAGAATAAGTTGGGTAAGATTGATTAATTTAACTTTTTTTAAAAATAATATTATGACAGCATTGATAAAATACACGGGAAATCTAAGGTGTGAAGCCACTCATCTTCAAAGCAACTCAGCCATAGAAACTGATGCCCCAACTGACAATAAAGGCAAAGGGGAAAGGTTCAGTCCTACAGATATGCTCTGCGTTTCATTGGGCACCTGCATTATTACTACCATGGGTATCAAAGCAAATGATATGAATGTAGATATTGCTGGTGCAACGATTGAAGTAACAAAAACGATGAAGTCCGATCCAAGAAGGGTTGGTAAAATTGAAATCAGCATTCATCTACCACAGTTGGAAATTTCTGAAAAAGATAAAAAAATACTGGAACGCACGGGTGATAATTGCCCGGTACAAAAAAGCCTGAACCCCGAAGTAGAATTATTGATCGGCTATCACTGGGCCTGATCTGCAGGCTGTTTTTCTTTTTTTAAAATGGCATTCCCAATGCTGCATTTCAGGCAAAGCTTTACATCACAATATTTCTTTTTCAGCTGAATGAGGGCCTGGGAATCGGAAGCATTTTTATTTTCTATCCCCATTGCTTCAAAGCCGTTTGTAATACTGTTTTTCTCCGCCGGAAGTTGCTCCAACCATCCTGTTGTTTTGTCAATCAATTCTTTATTATTATGGAAATCTCCATTATGATACAAGACAGGAATTACAGCATTGATGATGATGTTGTTGACCATTTGCTTGCCCAGTTTTTTCTTTTTAAAAACCCCTTCATCTTCCAGATGGTAATGGTAATGCCAGTAATCATTTGCCGTAACATCAAATAGACTTTGCAATTCCTTTACTGAGTTTATTTCTTTTACTCTGCTAAATAGTCCGTGGCTGCTATAAATAAGCGCAGCCAACTGGGCCAACCTTATGCCCGGAAAGTTTGCTGGCCGCATTCTTAAAAACGACACAGGGAATGCAGGTTGTGTCAATCCATATTTCTTTTTCAGAAACTTGAATTCTTTTTGAAGCAGCACCGGGTATTTATCAGAAAATTCTTTCTCCAATAAACCCGCCTGCCCTAAAAGCAGTGCTTCCAACTGTACCAGGTTGTTCCTGTGTTTTCCCAGTATTTTCATAGGAATTGTTTTGGCAACAGATTCAAAAGCATCAGCATTTACAACAGTTCCAAAGCTTCTTGCAATAGATTGCCAAAGGCTTTCTTCCCAATAATATGAAGTTGTTTCCAGCCCCGATTCTATATGCCGGGCTTTTTGTTTCAATCTTTCTACCAACAGTTTTTGTTTCCAAACGATGATGGTTAGCGGATTAATTTCTGTGAGCTGATCCTGGCAAGGGATTAGCTTTTTACTGAGCATCATCCCTTCATATTTTTCCAGCAGAATCTTACTCACCAGCGGTTGTAATTCCAGGGTTGGGAATGAAATGGAAATCTCTTTATCGTGCTGCCAAACTGCATGGAGAATTACATTATTATAGCGAGGATCCTCACTATGTTTGTGTAAATTCCAATCAGAAGATTTAATATGAATTTCAATATTACCAGCCCAGGTTGTATCACCACATTTGATCTTGCCATCAAGAAAATCTGGTCCCTGGTTTCTGTTCAATTGCCCCTGATAAAGGATTTGCAGCGGTTTGCCATCAGTTGTATGAAGCTCTCTCTGGTTAAAATATTGAAACTGCCAGATGAATTGTAGTAGGTCTTCGGAAAGGGTTTTCATGGTAGCTATTAAGTAGTTTATTTCATTTTACCTTCCATTCGTTTTAGTGCCTGCACTACCCTGCTCACAGGCAATCCCATCACATTATAGAAATCTCCTTCTATACTTTTTATCCCTACTACGCCTATCCATTCCTGTATGGCATAGCCACCTGCTTTATCATAAGGTTTGTAAGTATGTACATAGAATGAGATCTGAGAAGGTTTTAGCTGATGAAAATGAACTTTCGTTACATCATAAAACAACAAAGTATCTGTTCCTTTTTTAATGCAAACACCGGTAATCACTTCATGGCTGTTTCCGGAAAGCAGTGTGAGCATTTTAATGGCTTCCACTTCATTGGATGGTTTCCCAAAGATGAGGTCATTGCATACTACCAATGTATCAGCGCCAAGTACTGCCACATCAGAAAATTCACCATCCAGCACAGCTTTTACTTTATTCTCTGCAATATACATGGCTATTTCTGCAGGCTCCAGCTGGGGCGGAAAGGTTTCATCACTGTTGGAAACTTTTACATCAAATGGTATTTCAGCCCATGTCAATAATTGCTGTCGTCTTGGAGATTGAGATGCTAATATAATTTTGGAAAACATATTTTTTTTTAAATAACAAAAACTAGATAATCAGGCAAAAACACATAGAAACTATCCCGGCAAGCATGATGAATTTCACTTTGCTACTCATGCTGTGGTAATCTGACTGTAAAGCTGCTTTGGTAAGGTCTTTTAATAACCATATCAAAGGGAAAATAAGTAAAGTCACAATATAAACCGATACGTACCAAAGGTGCAGGTATAAAGCATAAACTGCTACTGCAGCAAGCATTCCGCTGCAAACCACTATCCATACCCCGGTAAATACTTTTGAAGCAGGTATTCCCCAGGCAATCGGCATAGTGTTGCTCCTATATTGTCTGTCGCCATCCATATCTTCCATATCTTTTATTACTTCTCTTATTATGGTGACTATAAATGCAAAACCTGAAAACAACAAACTGTATTTGAAAAATTTGGTGATGCCCGAGTCTAATCCTAGTACATTCCCTGAATTATTTTTTGCGTAAAAATAAATGACGAAAATCACCCAGGCTGTAAGTAAAGCAATGATCACATTACCGATCAGCAAGGATCTTTTAAAACTTACGGAATAGAACCATAATAAAACAATGCACCCAAAGTTGGCAAATGCGATGATATAAGCACCTGACGCAGCGGCCACATAAAAACTTAAAATAAAGCCTAGCAGGGAAAGAGAAAGATGCCAGACTATTGCCCAGCGCCGTTTTATAGATTTTCCTACTATTAGTTTTGATGGTTTGTTTATAGCATCTATTTGTACATCAAAATAATCGTTGATAATATATCCTGCTGCAGAAATAAGAACCGAAGCAAGAACCAGTAAATAAAAATTTAAATGTGAAAAAGCTGAAATGTCAGTTTGGGTACAGTAAGGAAAAACTACGAAGTAAAATAGTGCCTGGGTTAGAATAATAAAAACGAGGTTGGGCCATCTGATTAATGTAAAAAATGCCCTGAGAGGTTTCATGTACTATTTATTAGTGCCTGCAAAATAATAGAATTAAGGCCCTAAAACAAAACCTTATTATATAGAAGCAACATGGCCGGTTTGCTGCCAGTGTTTATTCAGGCGTAAAACTTTTTCAATGACATCTCTCACACAGCCCATACCACCTGCAAAAGGAGAAATATATTTAGACACCTGCTTTATCTCTGTAACTGCATCCTTAGGGCAGCAAGGAAGTCCGGTGAGCTGCATCGCATCAAGGTCGGGAATATCATCACCCATGTACAAAACCTGTTCAGCAGATAAGTTATTATCAGCAATTATTTTTTTTACCAGGGTGGGTTTATTCGACACACCCATGTACACTTCTGTGATACCTAGCCTGGCCAGCCTTTGCTCTACAGCAGGGGAACTTGCCCCGGAAATAATATGGATCTGGTAATTTTTTTTAATGGCTAGCTGCATGGCGTATCCATCCTTAATGTTCATTGCCCTGGCCATTTCGCCATTATCCATCAACAATACCTGCCCATTGGTGAGTACACCATCTACATCAAGAATAAAATGTTTTACCGGGGTAAACAGGGCAAGTACATTCATAAATCTATTTTTGATTGTCTCTCCATTCGTAGACCCAACTGCTTTGGATCATCTCCAGGTGGCCTTCGCTACTATCTTCAGGTTTGCCCTCAAAATGTGGAAGGCTAACTACCCATTTATGCAAATCAGTAAAGCGTATGCGGTAAATTTTGCTTTCGTTGAAATCATCACCAAACTTTTCGTAGAGTTTCTGGGCGATATCTTCATAATCGTTCCAGTTAATAGGAGGTTCAAACATGTTGGTAAAAATTATAGAATTATAGTTTGAGAAAGTAGTAATGCAAATTATTCACCCAGGAATTGTGTCTGATCGGGTAAAGTTACTTCAAGGTTTCCTTCTCCATCTTGCAATACACATTGGCAACTAAGGCGAGAATTTAATCTTGGGTTTACAGCCCGGTCTATATAATCTTCTTCACGGTCTGTAAGTTCTTCTACAAAATCTTCACCTTTTTCCAGGTACACGTGGCAGGTACTACAGGCACATACTCCACCACAATTATGGTGAAGGTCTATGTCATGCTTCAATGCAGTTTCGAGTATTGAATCCCCTATCGGCACATTGTTGATGGTTACCGGTTCCAGTCCCTTCTGTTCAAATTTAAAAGTAATATTATACATGCATTCTTCAGTTCAGGCTGCAAACCTACTTTAAAATGACCTTTTTGTAAAATAAACTGTTTTCGCAGAAGGAAATATTTAGTATATTGAGTATAAAGCCATTAATCTTGATCCTTACAAAAATCATTTTACCTTGAAGGTATTTACAGTCATAAATATTCTTTTTACTGCTATTGTATTCATTGCAGGCTGTAAGGGTGGAGGCAATTTTGAAACCACCCTGCCTGCCCAGGAAAACCCTTACGGAAACCTTGGAAAAGACAGTGTTTCTACAATTATGATCCCCAGTGCAGAGGCAGCAAGAGGACCAATTGTCAATATCACCGATACAAGTTATGGTCCGATGAAAATCTTGTATTTAAAAGACAGTGCATTGAATGATTCAATTCTTCAGAAAAAAATTGCCCGGATCATTGATTCAATTATTTCACCGGTTTTTACTGCACAGGGTTGGAATCAAAACGGTTTGCCCGTAATTTTCTTTCAGAAAATATACCCACCTTATTTTTTTGAAATTGGACTTCCTGTTACTCATTCACCTGCTAAACTCCCTAAAGGTTTAAGGGTTAAAACAATCGATTATAAAACAGTGGTGATTGCACATTTTTATGGTCCACGGCATTTGCTAAATATTGGCTATGGATCAATAAAAGAATATATGAATGATCGTTCGCTCGATAAAGCCGGTGATCCTTTTATAATCATTTATCCAAAACCGGTGGCCCGGAACAAAAAGAAAAAAATTACAGTTTACGATATACGTACCGACATTATTTTCCCGGTTAAAGCTCCTTAATCAGTTCCAAGTATGCTTTTTGTGAGTTGATCGTACAAAACTTTCAGCTTTGGGTGTTCATCTAAAATTGATAAATGTCTTTCAATTGTAGCCAGGTCTTTCCTGATAGCAGGGCCTGTTTGCATTTCTGCAGGAGAAGCGTATTCGAGGCGGCTTGCAGTTTCTACAATCAAAGGTTTCAACATGTTGAAGTTTATATTTCTATTGTGGCAAAATTTTTCTGCAAGTGCATATAAATGGTTGGTGAAATTACTAACTACAACGGCTGCAGTATGCATGGCTAGTCGTTGTTCATCGTTGGCTTTTTCAGATATACAATTTAATGAAGTACAAAACTGCGCAAGTATATTTGTTTCTTCATCATTTACTCCATCTATCAAAAAAGGTATTTCGGGTAAATGGTTCAATTCTTTTCGCATACTCTGCAAAGGATAAAGAACCCCATACCTGTTAGAATATTTTTTTAAAACTTCTTTGCTTACTGCTCCGGCAGTATGTACGAGTAGGCCGCAGTTCATCCCTTGTGGAAAATCAAACCCTGTTAATGCATTGTCTGACACGGTGATAATCGTTAATTCAGTTTCATGGTTTTGGAGGTCATTTGTCGAAATGAATTTTGTACCAAGTATATCAGCAAGAGAATTTCCAGGTGTTTCATTCCTGGCGCTTACACCAATGACATGATGATGTTTACTGTTGATGATAAGCTTTCCCAATACATGAGCTACATTTCCGGTTCCGTATATAATTATATTCATTTGATTGTGTAAATTTTATTTAATTCCTGAACACCTGATTGTAGTAATTATTGAATGCAAAATATATTCCATTCAACGCTTACTATCAAAACTATCGTAATTGTATTTAGTAGGAAAACTACTTTATAGTAGGATAGGAATTAATTGATCAGGTATGGCATTTTCTAATTTTAAGTTATTATTGCACCGAATTGGTAGCTTTGATCATTGGAAAGTAGAAAATATTTTTTTTTTAAATCCGTTATGTTAGCTTCTATCAGAACAAAACGAGACATTAATTTTCTTTCTTAAATTATAGGGAAAGAAACCGAAGAAATTATTATGGCAAAGAATTTATTAATAGTAGAGAGCCCTGCGAAAGCCAAAACCATAGAAGGAATTCTGGGAAAAGACTTTGAAGTAAAAAGTTGTTACGGACATATTCGTGACCTGGAGAAAAATGATATGGGCATAGACCTCAAAAACAATTTCCATCCTACTTATATAGTACCTCCGGAAAAAAATAAAGTGGTTACAGAGTTACGTTCACTGGCTAAAAAGGCTGATGAAGTATGGCTGGCCTCGGATGAGGACCGTGAGGGAGAAAGCATCAGCTGGCACCTTGCGGAAGTTTTAAAATTAAATGTAGCTACCACGAAGCGTATTGTTTTTCATGAGATCACGAAACCTGCTATACAGAAAGCAGTGCAAAACCCACGTACTATAAATATGAACCTGGTGAATGCACAGCAGGCCCGCCGTGTATTGGACAGGATCGTGGGTTTTGAATTAAGCCCTGTGCTCTGGAGAAAAATTGGTCAGCAAGGCGGACTTAGTGCTGGTAGGGTGCAAAGTGTGGCTGTAAAGCTTATCGTGGAGAAAGAAAGAGAGATCAATGCTTTTGTTCCCCAGGCAAGTTTTAAAATTGAAGCAATTCTCTCTGCAAAAGCTATTAATGATCGCCTGGTGCAATTCAAGGCAGAAGCTGCAAGAGAAGATGTAGAAGAAGGTGCACAAAAATTCCTGGAATCCTGCAAAGGCGCTACATATAAGGTAGAAGATGTACAAGTGAAGCCCACGAAACGCAGCCCGGCTGCACCATTTACTACAAGTACTTTGCAGCAGGAGGCAAGTCGTAAACTTGGGTATGGAGTAAGTAAAACCATGCTCATTGCACAGCGCCTCTACGAAAGCGGAAAAATCACTTACATGCGTACGGATAGCGTGAACCTGAGTGATACAGCAATGGAAGCCATAAAACAAGAAGTGCATTCCCGGTATGGAGAAAAATACCTGAAAGAAAGAAAATACAAATCGAAAAATGAAAGCGCACAGGAAGCGCATGAGGCCATTCGCCCTTCATATATGGAGAATCATACCATCAACGATCCTGAATTGGTTCGCTTGTATGAGTTGATCTGGAAGAGAACTGTAGCCAGCCAGATGAGCGATGCAGAGCTTGAAAAAACAACAGCTAAAATTTCTGTTTCTACCAATAATGCGCAATTAACTGCAAGTGGTGAGGTGATGAAGTTTGACGGATTTCTAAAATTGTACCTGGAAGGTAATGATGATGAGGATGCTACTGTAGAAGACGAAAGCCAACTCCCTACCCTCACTGTAGGACAGGAATTAGGATTTATTGAAATGAATGCTACGCAGAAATATACCCGTCACAGTGCCAGGTATACGGAGGCTTCGCTGGTAAAAAAGATGGAAGAACTTGGTATTGGCCGTCCGAGTACATACGCCCCTACCATAAGTACGATCATTAAAAGAAACTATGTAGAAAAAAAGGATCGTGAAGGAACAGAACGGCATTACCGGATGCTAAAATTAAAAGACAATGAAATAAAAGGAAAAGACCTGACAGAAACAACAGGTGCAGAAAAATCCAAACTCTTCCCTACTGATCTTGGACTTGTGGTTACAGATTTCCTCAGCCAGCATTTTCAAAAGGTGATGGACTACTCTTTTACTGCTGCAATAGAAAAAGAATTTGATGAAATAGCAGAGGGTAAAATAGTTTGGAATGATATGCTCCAGGATTTTTATGTTCCTTTCCACGAGGGTGTAGAGCATACATTAGAACATGCGGAAAGAGCGGTAGGAGAAAGAACTTTGGGTAATACTGCAGAAGGTATACTAGTAATAGCGAGAATGGGGCGTTACGGTCCGATGGTACAAATGGGTGCAGCAGATGATGAGGATAAGAAATTTGCTAAATTGAAAAACAACCAAAGCATTGAAACCATTACAATGGAAGAGGCAATGGATCTGTTTAAACTTCCTCTTCAACTCGGTACTTACGAAGACCTTGAAGTAGCAGTGAATATTGGTCGTTTTGGCCCTTATGTAAAATGGGGTGAGCAATTTATTTCTTTGCCAAAGGGTGAAGAGCCGCTGGATGTAGACCTTCCAAGAGCTATTGAAGTAATCAAAGCCAAACAAATTGAAGATGCTCCGATTGGTTTTTATGAGGAGAAACCTATCACAAAAGGAACTGGAAGATTTGGCCCATTCATCAAATGGAACGAAATGTTTATCAATGTGCCCAGGGCATATAATTTTGAAAACCTGAGTAAAGATGACATGGATACCCTTATATCCAAGAAAATAGAAAAAGAAGCCAACAGGTTTATTCAACAATGGCCGGAAGAAAAAATTGCTATTGAAAATGGCCGTTGGGGTCCGTTCATACGTTTCAATAAAAAAATGCTGAAACTTGGTCAGAGCAAGGAAGGTAAAAAGCTCACCGAAGATGAGGTACAAGTACTTACATTGGATGAGGTGAAGAAAATGATATTGGCCCAGGATCCAAAAGCTTTTGATAAAAAATCCGCAGCAAAAAAGAAAGCAGCTCCAAGAAAAAAAGCGGCAACTAAAAAGGCGACACCAAAGAAATAGTCCAGAAAAAATAATGTATTTAAGGTACTACGGAATAACTCATTTACAATAAGTGAGCGTTAGAAAATATGCAATAAATAAATGTTGATTTATTTCAGTGATAGTGAGACAACACCAGCATTTGCATCTTGCAAACCTGCTATAAAACGGCTTCAATATTTTCCTTAAAAATTCGTGTAAGAGCGTGACCTGTTTACTTTCAGGTCTCGCAGTATGGGTGATTTAGGACTGATATTAATACTAAAGAACCTGTATCGTCCCGCAGGAGTTACATTTATAGACATCTGCCAGCAATGTAAATCCCGACTCAGGTACATGGTCAATAATCCAAGCTCTCCGTTTGTGATATCAAATGTTCCATTAGCTCCTATTTTCCATTTTGGCGTAAGGTTTACACTGGCATTTGCATTTATGCTTTGAATAAATGTAGACATGATTCTCCTGGTCCCGAGAATTCTTGTGTTATTCACACTTAAGGAATAATTAAAATCAACACTCCATGGTATGCTGAAGTCCGCAAACTCTCCGGGGTTTTGCTGAATGTAGGCAGACTCACGTTGATATTCATCCACAGAGATACCACTAATTTGTGCGTTGTTTTGATAACTGTTTGGTCTTGATAAACCAGGTTTTTTATCCCCACCTCTGAAACTTGATTGTAAAGAAATATTTGCGTTGTTTAAAGTCCCGAGGTTGAATGGATTTTTAAGAAAAGCTACTTTGTTTATGATCAAACCTGAATCAGAAACCCTGTAAGGATTGATGCTGGCATTTGCTGTAAGATTTACTTTATTAAACAAACTTGTATTTGCACTAAAATCAAAATTGCTGAGCCTTAAACTATCCCTGAAAAAATCATAACTCGTAGCAAAACTGAGGTTATCCAGGAGAGATACTTTTTTGGAAGCTGAAGCAGAAGTATCTTTTCGATCTCTCACTTTCATCGTGATATTATTCCCTATATTGATATTGAAACCGCCTGATTGATTGAAGGGCAGTGCACCCGCAACCTGGGATAGCGCAAAAACAGAATATTTTTGCATCCTTCCAAAAGAATCAGTCTGAACAAATTTGGATGTTTTTCCTGAGAAGTCCGGGTGATAGAAAATACTAAAATTTGGCCTTATCTCATGCCTGATAGCCATTACCTTACTGCTTGGTTTAAATGCAAAAAGACCAAAGATCCTCGTGTTCAGGCTTAGTCCGAAGGTCATATCCCTTGCCGTATAAAATCCATTGGAAATACTACTGTCTATTTTATTATCTACATTATTCCATTTCTGTATCAGCTTTTTTTGGTACCAGTTTTCCTGGTAAGAAATACTAGGGCCAATTTGTAATACCCCTATGGGTGGTAAAGTGAGTGTGATTGGAACATTGTGAGTGACACCATAATTGAAATTGTCTTTTGCCTGTTTAATAATGTTAAACGTATCGTAGAAAAAAGTATTGCTGGAAGCCCTTGTGTTTAAACCCAAACCAATATTCTCGTACCATTTTAATTCTCCTACACGTTGTTCCCTCCGCAAAGGGTATAAGGTATTCATGTTAAACAATACATCTGGTAAATTCAGATTGACTAATTTATTTACAGAGTTTTGTGTATGTGTACCCGCTATGGTTATATTGTAAGGTTTATCCTTCCATACTTTGGAGTATTGAATAGTAGATCCGAGGTTATTTTGAAAATTAGTGACAGGACTGTTAGGCAACTGGTTATTGAATTGTGTACTTCCGGCATTTACAGAAGCATTGAACGTAACACCTGGCCTGGCTTTGTTGTCCATTTGGTGACTCCAGTTCACCTGGTATTGCCTGATTCCTTTCTGGTCCAGGGCTTTAGGGTTTAAAGCACTAAGATTAAAATTACCCTGGTATTTGTACCTTTTATAATACCTGGGCCTTAGGGTGGCTGTCCAACCACCATAAGAAAATAAACTACCACGGAATTCGGTATCCCAATTATCGTTGAATACTTTATAATACCCAAAGTTTTCTAAACCTATACCGTAAGTATTGTTAGTAGTAAAGTTTGGAGATAGTATGCCTGAATGCCTTCCTTTTTGCAAAGGGTAAATTCCAAAAGGTAAAATTATGGGAACAGGTACACCTTCAAATTCAGGATGCACCGGACCACTGAAAGCCATTTTGCCATTGATAAATTTTATGCGTTTACTTACAAAAGCAAAATGAGGAGTATCCAGGTTACAAGTAGTAAACCTTGAATTCAAAGCATAAAATACATCAGGACCTTCTCTTTTTATTTTTTCACCATATACATACATTTCTCCCTGCTGTGTATACGTGCCCTTAGTTATTCCTCTTTGCGTTCGCATATCAAAAGTGATGCTATCCATCACAGATTTAAAATCGCCCTGGTTGTATGATACATATGAAACAACTTTTCCCAGGCTGTCTTTTTTGAGGTAAGCCTTTACAAGATTTGTTCGCTGATCGTATTGAATTTCGGGAGCAGATAAATCATTGTCAGCATACAAAATATTGCTTCGCTTTCCGTACAGGGTCATTTTTTTTCCGGGCACATCCAGCACCATACTATCATCTGCATGATAGGAAACGGGGCCATCAAGGCTATCCTTGCTGGTTTTAAAATTAAAAGTATCCTTTGTAAAAACCTGTGCAGTCACTATCGTTCCCGTGTCTGCAATAGCTCTCTGTGGCGGAGGGCTATCCACAATTATTTTTTGCTTTCCTTTAAAAGTATCGGGGATTAACTTTTTTGGTGGAGGCGAGTCAGTAAGGGTAAAAGGAGAAGCATCTATAAAATTTCGGGCACCTGCTGCACTAAAATTAAAATAAGTTAAAATTATCAGCAGCAGCCCACAGACAGTTACCAATTTTATATTTGCCTTACCTTTGCTACAATGGGTCATACGATTACAAGACAGCAAAAATAACCAATATAATAAAAGATTTAGTTAATAATTAGATCACTGAAATACCCTTTTAAATTTAGAAGAATTATGATGAGAAAAAGAGGAATATTCACGCTATCCTTTTGTATTTTATTTGCCTTTGGATTTCAACCATCTTTTGCACAGGGCACACAAAAAAAATTAAAGACAATAATTGTAGATGCCGGGCATGGTGGAACAGATGTAGGAGCAGTCGGTCAATATGAAAACTCCTTAAAGAGTAAGGAGAAAGATGTTACCCTTGCCATCTCTATGAAACTCGTTGCGGAATTAAAAAGGCAGCTACCGGATTTAAAAATTGTTCCTACCAGGACCAGTGATGTCTACCAGAACCCAAAAGAAAAAGCTGATATAGCCAACAAAAATGGCGGGGATCTTTTTATTTGTATACATGCCGATTCAAGAGAATTGAAAACAGGTAAAAGAGAAGTAGGTAGCCGTACTGTAAAGAAATATAAGGTCACTTACACAGGCAAGGGTAAAAGCAGGAAAAAGGTCACTACACCTTATGAAGTAACAGAACCTATCTACGAGTATTATAAAATACCTACTACAGCCAGGGGAACCACTGTTTATATTTTTGCTTCCCATAAAACCAGCGATAAGCTAAAGGCCATCACCAATGACCCCGAAGATTTTGAAATAGAAACAGGTGATTCAGATTCTACCTACAATAACTTTGATTTTAATACTCCTGAAGGAAGAGCGATAGCAAACGTTTATGCAAAAAGATACCAGGAAAAAAGTGACCGCATAGCTACTTATGTGAATGATGAAGTAGATAAAACCGGACGTCCTGCATTGGGTGTAAATCAACGCCAAAAGGGAATTTGGGTATTACAAGCCACAAATATGCCTGCTATTCTTGTGGAAACCGGTTATATTAATAACGAAGAAGATGAGCGTTACCTTAATAGCAGTAAGGGTCAGCAGGAACTCGCAGAAGCCATTACGAAAGCTGTAATTCGGTACAGGGCCCAGTTTGAAGCGAAATAGGCTGATAACAAATAAATCCTATTTTTGCGGAATATTGTTTCTGGCAGAGTATTGGTATTACCAGGTACAACTCATTATTTTTTAAACCTGTTTTGTGAAAGTAAGCAACGAATTTAAGATAGGCGTAATTGCCGTAGTAAGCATAGCCCTTCTTGTGTTAGGATTTAATTTTTTAAAAGGAAAAAAGCTTTTTAAAAAAAGTACTACTTTGTATGCCTTATACCTTGACGTTCAGGGTCTTCAAAATTCTAATCCTGTGATCATTAACGGACTCCAGGTAGGTTCTGTCTACAAGATTAATGTATCTAAAGACATGAAACGAATTGCTGTTGAATTAAATATTACCAAAGACATAAATATACCGGCAAACTCTATTGCACTTATAAAAGGCAATCCAATAGGAGCACCATCTATTCAAATAGAATTAGGTGATAGTAAAGAAATACTAGCTTCTGGCGACACTGTAATCACAGAGGTGAGTGGTAATATGTTTAATGACCTCCTCAAAAAAGTAGATCCAGTACTATACCAGGTGACTAAGGCGGTAACTAAAATAGACAGTGTTTTGGGTAAATTTAATACTATACTTGATCCCGATGCCCAGCAAAACCTAGGTACTTCTATAGAAAATATAACCAGGATAACAGCTTCTTTAGCTTACAGTTCTGCTTCTCTGCAGGAACTGCTGAATGCTAATACCGGCGCTTTGGCCAAATCGCTTCAAAACGTGAATGTGATTACCAGTAATCTTGCAAGTAACAATGAAAAAATAAATTCAGTAGTTACAAATCTCGACAAAGCAACCGCAAAATTAGCAGCGATCAATTTGCAAAAAACAATTGATTCGCTTGATGCAACAGTTAATGCTATGAAAGATATTGTTTATAAACTGAACAAGCCTGATGGAACTTTGGGAAAATTGCTCAACGATCCTACCTTGTATCAGAACCTGGCCAGTACAGGAAACAAACTTAATTTACTCATTGACGATATCAGGCTTCATCCAAAACGTTATGTAAGTATTTCTGTGTTTGGCAAAAAGTCTGTAAATCCACCACTTAAAGTTCCTACACCGGATACGCTCAATTCCCCTTATTACATAGAAACACTAAATGGGCCAATTATACAACGGTAAATACAGGTTTCTTCATCAGCGTATTATAGTTGTCACAGCTATCTTATTTCTTTTCAGTCCTTATATTTTTGCACAGGACGATACAAGGGTTATAGTTATACTGCCCGGTAGCCAGAGCCTGAGACAAATAACTGTTGATTCTTCTACAACAATTATAAGCCTTGCAGGCAACGCAAGAGTGAGGCAGGGAAATACCCTTATTTCCGGCGATAGCATTGCGGTAAACCAGGCAACCAGTGTAGCAGAGGTTTTTGGCCATGTGCATATTAACGATGCAGATACTGTAGACACTTATTCAAATTACCTGCGCTACCTGGGAACTGAAAGAATTGCTTACCTCAAAAAAAATGTAAAACTTACTGACGGCAGAGGTACCTTACTCACCGATGATTTGGAATACAACCTGGGCACAGGCATTGCTAAATACAGGAATGGTGGTAGAGTGCTAAACGGAAAAACTGTGCTGACAAGTGCAGAAGCGGTCTATTATTCTGATACTAAGGATGTTTATTTTCAAAAATATGTACATCTTACTGATCCCATTTATGATATAAAAGCCGACTCCCTACTCTACAACACACAAAGAAAAGAAGCGAGATTTATTGCTCCAACCAGGATCAAAACTAAAGACGGAGGTACAACCAATACCAGCAATGGATTTTATAACCTGGAAACAGGTGAGGCAGAATTTTATGATCGAACTTCATATAGTGATAGCAGTTATTTTGTGATCGGAGATAAAATAGCTTATGTAAAAGACAAAGGAATTTTGCAGATAGATGGCCGTGGTAAGATAGTGGACAGCGCAAACAATGTAACCATGATCGGTGATTTACTATTTTTAGATAAGATTAATAAAACTTTTCTTGGCACCCGTAAGCCAGTGTTAATCATCTATCGGGGCAGCGACAGTACCTATGTAGCTGCAGATACTTTATTTAGCGGAGTAAGGCTGAGGCGGAAAGATGAAATTATCAACGAGGGTGATTCTACAAAGGCTACAGATTCTGTAAAAATAAATTTAGGAGAAAATAATGCCGTTGATCCACGGTTTGAAAATGTTCTCAGAGAAGCAACGGCAGAAGCCAATGAAAACAAACCTGCTGCACCTCGGGTAAAAGATAGTGTTCGCATTGTAGATTCCACTTTAAAAAAACCATCTAACAAGAACCTGAAAGGGAAAGCATTGAATGCAGATTCAGTGGTGAATAAACCGGTTGCCAGTGACAGTGTCCGCTATTTTCTGGGTTTTAGAAATGTAAGAATATTTAATGACTCCCTCCAGGCTGTTTCTGATTCTATGTATTACAGCACGGAAGACTCTGTTTTCAGAATGTATCGTAATCCTGTATTCTGGAATGATAAAAGCCAGGTAGCTGGCGATACGATGTATTTATTTACAGAAAATAAAAAACCAAAACGCTTATACGTTTTCAATAATGCCATTATCATCAATAAAGAAAATGAGGCCATGTACAACCAGGTCGGCGGTCGTACGCTGAACGGATATTTTATTGATGGAAACTTAGACTACGTAAGGGTTAAAGGTTCGCCGGCCGAAAGTATCTTTTATCCCCAGGATGATGACAGTGCATACATCGGCATGAACCGAAGCACCAGCGATGTGATCGATGCATATTTTATTGAAAAGAAATTAAACAAAATAAAATTTGTAAATGATGTTGATGGTGTGCTCTATCCGCTCAGGATGGTCACTGAGGATAAAAAGAGTTTGAAAAATTTCCTTTGGCAGGACAAGAGAAGGCCAAAGAACAAACTAGAATTGTTTGAATAAGTGCCCGGTTGCTTAGTTTTTTGCTGAAACTTAGGATAATGTTTTCCACTTTGTACATAGAAAAAATCTTTTTTTACTACATTCAGCAAAAAAGAAATTCTATGCATTTTTTAAAAATCTTTTTCTATATCCTGTTATTTTTCCCAATTGCCTTACAGGCGCAAAATTCCATTTTACCGCTTACAGGTGCTAAAATATTTTCCTCCGGACTCTCTGCAAAATCAATAGAAATCAGTGTAGATGGATATATCCTGCTGAATAACACTGTCCCCTTAAATAAAGAAGTAGTATTCAAAATAATTAACCCAACAGGTTTTGCTACAGAATCTATGAAGATATTTCCTGCAGCTGAAGTTACTGTAAACAATGGCTCGGGTTCAATGCTGGGTAAAACAGCAGATGCTTTTGCAAGTGTAGCCTCCACAGGTTATACAACAGATAAAGCAAAAGAACTGATCATAAAAACTGGACTTGGTGCATCAGTAATTAAAGGGAACACTTCATTAAACATTACCATAAACCTGACTGACAGAAAATCTAAGCAGAGCATGAAAATAATTTTTCCTCTAACTATAGCCACAGCTTCTCAGGGCCTGCAGGCATCGTCAGGAGTAATGTCGGTAAAATCAAACGGACCAAATCCTATCTACACCAGTAATATAAAAGTAGCTTCTGCGGAAACTTTTGTGGATACTGCCATCAGGGTAAATCCTGCAATGGCTTACCGCAGCCTCGAACTCACAAACATAGCAGGAGCAACCATTGATGAAGTACTGGCAGGCACTGAAACCTATTATGTTTACCATGCAACAACGCTCGCCGAGGTGAAATTGAATGATAAATTGCTGAAAAGAGTTAAGGCTGGTGTAGAAGGAAATGTTTCATCTTACCTCTTGAAGATTCCCTACCGCCTGAAAAAAGATAATACAAAATATATTGTGCGGTTCCGCTGGGAAAGTAAAGAAGGAAAAAGGGTGATAGATGGAGTTTTTGCAGAGTAATTTTTTTTGATTTGATAAAATTCAAAACAAGATTTTTATCAGGAAGACTTTGATAAATAATACCTGACTAAAGTCCTTTGTATTTGGTAATTAGTATCCTTTTATAGGTTCAGCATTGGCTGCACAACTAAAATTTCGTATTTTTGCAAATGAGTTGGAGTGAAAAAAATATCCTTAGAATTGCCGTACTTGATTTATATGAAGGCGTGGAAAACCAAGGCATGCGTTGTATAAGGGAGATCATAAATATTTTTGCTGAAAAGCACCACCTGGATATTACTACCGATATTTTTGATGTCAGATTAAAGAACGAGGTGCCGGATACTTCTTACGATGCATATATCAGCAGCGGTGGCCCCGGAAGCCCTATAGATAGTGAAGGCACCGATTGGGAAAACAATTTTTTTGGCTGGATAAAAAGCATGGAAGCTTTTAATGATAATGCTGCAAACCTTGTAAAAAAACAAGTGCTTTTTATATGTCACTCTTTTCAGCTGGCCACCCGTTATTTTGATGTAGGCGAAGTGAGCAAAAGAAAAAGTACTTCTTTTGGCGTATTTCCTATGCATTATTTACCTGCAGCTGATTTTGAGCCATTGTTCAAAAATTTATCGGATCCTTTTTATGCAGTAGATAGCCGGGATTACCAGGTGACAACCCCAAATCATAATAAACTAAAAAAGCTGGGTGGAAATATTTTGGCTATTGAAAAAGCCAGACCCCACGTCCCGTTTGAACGGGCCATAATGAGTATACGTTTCCGTGAAAATATGATTGGCACACAGTTTCATCCGGAAGCAGATGCGATAGGAATGCGTATGCATTTGCAAAAAATTGATAAGAAAGCTACAGTAATAGAAAATCATGGTGAAGCTAAATGGGAATCAATGATGCTGCAGCTTAAAGATCCAGAAAAGATCCATCATACTTATGATCATTTTATTCCAAATTTTCTCCTGAATACAGTAGACAAGTTGCATCCGGTAGCTGTTTAAATCTTTGGAGATCTGACAGTCTATAGCAAGCAGGCTGATCGTAAAATCAATTTAGCTTTCTAGTTTTATTCATCAATAAACTTAAGAAAAAGTTTATCGATTAATTACACTGACCTAGTATCACCCAAATAATAATAAATACCACAACAGTACCAAGGCAGCCGCCTCCTAATTTTTTTGCTCCATAACCTGCTATGAGGCCTCTTAATAATTTGTTCATGTTTTGGGGTTTAGAAAGGGACAAAAGCTAATAGTGTGCCAAGGAAAAACTGGAAAGATAATTTGAGCATTTTTTTTTGTTATTCAGGAGAAAACTTTACTGTCTTAGGTGGCTAGAGCTTGTAGTAATGCCGGGACTCAGCTTTTGCTTAGTACAAAGTCTCAGAATCAGAATGCTTCTCCAGAAATTGTCTTTTACCTTTTAAGTTTTTAGAAAAAGATAATAATTCTATCCCTTTCATTTTACATTTATCCATTTACTCATTAATTGTTATTTTAGCTAAAACAATATTTCTTTTATGCAGCAATCCCTCAGGAGTAAGTTCAATAAAAATTTTAGTGCAGAGAAGTATGCTTCCTACATGCAAAAAATTGAAGATCTGCATCCTGGTGCGTTGGATTTCAGGAATGCAGAGACACCTGTTTTTATTCCGAAAGAATTTAAGCATAAAATGCTGGGAGCCTGTGAAGAAATTATTGATGTGATAACGGCTGATAATTTTGAGGAGTTGACCGAAAGAAGCATTCCTGCAAACCTGCAGGTGCCCAATGAAGATGCACATACCCAATTCCTTGTTTTTGATTTTGGTATTTGTAAAAATGAAAATGGTGAAATTGAGCCACAGCTGATAGAGATGCAGGGTTTCCCGTCTTTGTTTGCCTTCCAGGCCTATCATACTGAGATCACGGAAGTTTATGCTGATGTACCTGAAAACTACTCGGCTTACTTAAACGGTTATACTAAAGATACCTACCTGCAATTGCTGAAAGAAATTATTTTAGGAGATGAAGAACCACAGCATGTTATACTGCTGGAAATATATCCAGAGCAGCAAAAAACAAGGATCGATTTTTACTGTAATGAAAAAGCTGTCGGTATTCACGCTGTTTGTCTTACCAAATTAATTGCTGAGGGTGATCAGTTGTTTTATATGAAGGATGGTGAGAAAACACGGGTAAAAAGAATTTATAACCGCCTGATCTTTGATGACCTGCAGCAGCAAAAAAATCTTGAAAATATCATTGACCTGACCAAACCTTATGATGTAGAATGGGTGCCCCACCCTAACTGGTTTTACCGCATCAGTAAATTTACTTTGCCATTTATTGACAATCCTTTCGTACCGGAAACTTTCTTTCTGAATGAAATAAAGGAGCCTGTGAACCTGGATGAGTTTGTACTAAAACCTTTGTTCTCTTTTGCAGGAATGGGTGTGGTTATAGATGTGACGCAGGAAGATATAGACAAGATTACCGATCCGGAAAACTGGATACTGCAAAGAAAAGTAAATTATGATCCTGTAATACTCACTCCTGACGAAGCTGCTAAAGCTGAGATCAGGTTATTTTATTTCTGGAAAGAGGAATGGGCACGTCCTGTAGCGGTACATAACCTCGCCCGGCTGAGCAAAGGAAAAATGATTGGTACACGATACAACAAAGACAAAGAATGGGTTGGCGGAACAGTGGCTTTTTTTGAAAAAGACTAAGCTAATGCAACCATTTAAAAAAAAGAAAGAATTAGTATGACCCCCGGACAAGAAAGATTTGAACATTACCTGGTGCAACTGGAAACCCTGCTTGCACAGGCTGGAGAAGAAAATAATCCAGCATTATGGCTTTATGAGAATGATGCAAGAACCTGCGCTTTTATGCTGCAGGCCCTGTCACGTCTTTACCTGAAGATGCACGATAAGAAAAAGTTTAGCAAAATACTTTCCTCGAGCAAACAGATAGAAGACCTGTTAGGAGCGATAGATTATTATGATTCTTTCAGAAAAATGTTTGTTACTAATGTAAATGTTCCGGTAACTGTTCCGGCTTTTTTACAGGATGCAAGAGATGAAAAGATGAAAACGCTTAACCAGTTTTTAATAGTAGAAAAATGGATCGGTCCCAAAGCTAAACAGACCAATAAGATCAGGAAACTGCTGAAAAAAGCTGACTGGCTTTCTGAAAAAAATGAAGTGGAGGCTATAAAAAAACGATTCAATGAAGAGATCGATCGTATTTTGATGTTTGCAAGGGAAACAGATAATGGTTTTACTGAACTGGAAGACCAGGTACATGAAATGCGCCGGAAACTTCGCTGGTTAAGTATATATGCCAAAGCCTTGCAGGGATTGGTACAGCTGGATGATACTACTGAGCCTGATGCAGTGTTAAGCGTTTACCTGACGCCGGAAACAGTAAATTCCTCTTTTAACAAAATGGCAGAGCCGAAAAGCAACCGCTACGCACTTATTTTGGAAAGAAATTATTTTTATGCCCTTAGTTGGGTTATAGCGAGGCTCGGGATTATAAAAGATGACGGATTAAAAATGTTTGCCCTTACGGAAGCATTGCAGGAAACTGAAAATATCAGTCCACTGGCAGCAAATGAAATAGCCTTCGAGGTTTTAAATAAAAATGAAGATTACCTGCAAGGTATATTAAATGATGCCAGCACGGTTGTTCAGAACTTTATCAACGAGGGGTATTTGAAAAAGTTGATCATAGGTATCAGGAAATTATAGTTCAAATCAAAAACTTATAAAAACTGCCTCCCGAATTCGGGAGGCAGTTGCAATTTAAAAAGCATTGAACAAATTATATTCAAACCTGAATAGCGCACTGCTTTTATACTTTCTATCATAAGAATTCACGACCTGGAATCTGTAGCCAAAATCTACACGCATTCTACTCTTTATGATAAACTGAACCGATGGTGCCAGGTCAAGAAAACTTTTACCATTTGTAAGATCAGTCTGTCCCAGTGCTTCCAGCATCAGGTTCATGTTCAACTGGTCATAGCTGATATATTCTTTAGGAAGTACCAACTGTCCGGCAGAAAGGGTGTATGCAAATGCATTCCGGTCATTTATATTATTCCATTTGTTCGCATTACTATTGTCCAGTGCATGTAAATATGAGGCACTGGCAGACAAAGCAAGTTTATTTTTTAGCGACGTAGCTACCACACCTGCTTCGTATCCACTGTTTCGCAGGAGTAAGTTTATTGGAGCTTCAGCAGCTATATTACGGATATAACTATACCTGCCATAAGCTGCCATTCTAAAATGACTGTGTACAGCATCTGTGCTGTAAAACCTGTACTTGGCATAAAGTCCTCCACCATTTAACTGGTAGTCTCCATTTGCATTACTAAAATAGCCTTCAGCGTGTACCATGAGGTATTTACTGAATCCAAACATAACCTCTGGATTAAAATAATGGTCTACCCGTTTGGTTTGAGCATCCTTCATGAAGTTGTTATTCAACCTTACACCAATACTTTTTGCCGCCATATTACTAGCAGGTTCTGTATACACAAATAGCTCCTGTGCAGATACAATGAGTACACATGTGCTCATTGCTATTGAGCAAATTATTTTTTTCATTTATGAAGCTTTAAGAAAGGTGAAACAGAAATATCAGATAGTAACATGATAAACTCTGCTACCCTCTTTCAAACCATATTTAGAGCAGCAAGCTTCTGCCAGTCCTGTTTCATAACACTTCATATCAGTAAACTTCTTGTTCTTGTTGTATGTTTTCACCGGAACAAATCCTTTATCAGAAAAGTGGATCGTTTTGGTGCCGTTTAGTTTTTTACCGTCAGCATTCAGGATATGAAAATTAAAACCAGACTTGCTGATGAGCTGATCTTTGTTGATAGTTTCTCCGGAAAAATCCAGCGTGGTATATAAATCAGCCACAAAAAAACCGGCGTCTTCCACTTTCTTTTTTATGTCATCAAAGTTTATTTCCACACCAGGCTTAAACTCCATTTCGAAACTGCTTTCTTTAATATTTGGTTTTACAGAAGCTACAAATGGTAATGTCTGCAGAGATTTAAAAATTGCATTGCTGCACATACTACAGGTAAGGCCGCTGGCCTGAAGTGTAGCAGAAGTAAACTGAGCGTCTGCATGAAAAGAAAAAAATATGGCTATAGAAATTAATAATATTCGCATTGTATAAAGATTTTATTGATTGAATAAATAACTGCATAAAAAGAACACTGTTCCGGAGATGCATATAAATAGAAATTCTGATCACCCGTGAAGAATGATCATTCATCAGTAAATTCTAAATTAGGAAAACGCAGTTGCGCTTATATAGCGGGATGTCATCTGGTGGCGGTTGATTCTGCAGGCTGTACACAAGTGAGAACACAAGTGGAACATCGGCTTGCTTCAATGTAAAGATTGCAGGTGGTAATGCAAGAACCATTGCAGGAACTGCAATATGATCAGCAGAAACCTGATGAGCTGTATTTAGTTTTAAAAAACTCTGTTCATCACCACAGCAGCCTTTGCTTTTTTTAGCCATGCCGCAGAGCGGACATTTGTGTGTTTCGTCTGCTCCAAAGCGTAATTCAACGCCGGTTTGTTTACCCATGCAAAAATGCACATTCATGGCAAAACCTGTAGAGGTGCCAAGATAAATAAAGGTAATAAGGCTGTAGAAAAACTTTTTCACTATTGCAAAAATAAGAAACAGGATTTAAATAATCTGCTAAATTATATGGTAAAATGAACTTCTGTTATTAGTTGATAAACCACCAGCGAATCCCAAACCTTAATACCATTGCCTGTGTTGGATAATGCGGTGCACCAAAGTTATTATTTACAAATCCAAATCCGTTTTGAAAGCTTACAGTGTTGAGGTTCTCAGCCCTGAAGTATAAAGTAAAGCCTTTGATACGCATATGAATAAACGCATGTACATCCGGCAGGTTAGAAATAGTAATGCTGTCCTGCGGTACGAACTGCCCATTTAGCGGAGAGTAATTATTTGCTTTATAAGGAGTGTAATACCTCACTTCAAGCCCGGTACTCAGGTATAGATTTTTGAAGAAATTACCTTCAAAGGCTACCCTGTTCCTGGTGTAAATAAATGGAACCCTAATTGGTGCAGCTTTATCTGTTTGCTGTACCACAACTTCCGGGTACCAGTTTATGTGCCGGGCCAGTTTTATACTTTTGGAAGCGCCAATTTGTAATACATTTATTGGTTTATTATATTGATCTTTCTGAGAAAAACTACTATAGTAAGTATAATTAGTGAGGAAATGATTGGCAAACATTAAGTCAACAAATTTATTCCTTGCAGTAGCACCAAAGCTGATGATGTTTTCCTTTTTCAGGTTTAGGTCATTACCAAGCTGATAGGCAGACCTTGAATCAAAAATAAATGAAGGTCGGCGACTGGTATTGGTAAAGAATAAACTAATGTTGCCCAGTTTTTGGTTCAGGTACCGGCTTATGCTTGCAGAGGCCTTGTAATCGCCGCTGTTCAGCCCTGCCAGGTAAAGTTCACCGGAGGCAACGATGTTCCACAATTTATTCCTGGTTTTATTGCGATACTCTGCATGACCAAAGGCATTGTAAAAATTATTACCTCCATTTGTTCCTTCCCTTTTCAGGTTCTCCAGGGTAATACCAGCAAGAAAAAATTGTGATGGGTTCTTATTATCGGGAAACTGGATTAAAGAAAAATCATTCTTTATTACATTCCATTTCTCCCGGTAGATAAGTGTGTCTATCGGTCCTGGCAATGTAATTCCATACCAGTTCTTATAAACAGTTGAATCTGCAATTCTATCCCTGTAGAGATAATCTTCATTATTTAGAGTAAAACTGTATTGCATCCTGAGTTTTGGATAGAACAGGTATTCCATCGTGCTGTCATTTACCTGGAGACTATCTTTTTTTCCAATGTCATAGCTCTGCCTTATAAACAAAGTTGTTTGTTTATAAACATTACCTGTATTTACAGTTGTATTAAAGGGGTTGGGGGAAAAACCCGAAACGTTTCCAATATTTACAGGAATGCTAAAACGCTCTTTGCTGTTGGGGTCCAGCAAAAGATCATCGTTTATTATACCACCATTCTGTGATGCTTTAATAGTATTTCCCTGGAACACAAGGGTACCGCTGTATCGTTTTTTTGGTCCCTGGTAATAGCCAAATATCCTGGATGAATTCTCCGTATTATTCTGAGTTTTAAAAAATCCCGGTGAAGATATCAGCCGATAATCTAATCCAAAATTTAGGTTTGGCCTTGGTGTTTGTGTATGAGCTGCCTGTATCATTTGTTCCTGGCCAGAGGCAATCTGGTATCCAAAGGTAGAAAAAGGCCTTCTTGTTCTATAAAATTTTGTGTCTTCCAGTTTGAATTTATAAATATCAAACGCATGAAAACCTGCATCGAATCCGGGTTCTGTATTGGGCTGAAAGATCAGTGGAAAAGCTGCAGAGCCATTTACTCCCAAATTTTGATACCAGGAAGGCAAAGGATAATAAAGGTCGAAATCCGAGATAGTAGAGTCCATGGTTTGCACTGTCGTGGAATCCAGGTACCGGAAGACTACACTGATAGAATCTTTCGCATCATCCCTGTGCTCAAATGGAATGCTGTCTTTTCTTGTGGAACCGCCAGCATTGTCTGGGGAGTTGATTTTACGGTTTTGGTTTATCGGTGAAGAACCATTCCTGTTTGCCGGAGTCAAAATGGGCTCTGGTTCCTGTGCAAAAGCAGCAAAGGAGCTTATCAAACAAAATAAAAACAAGAAAGTCTTCATACTCATATACGCAGTGCTACTGCAATCTACATTTACCGGAATAAAATTCTCTCCAATAAATGTTTAAAAAAATAAACTACAATCCAGCGATCAGTACTTTAAAGATATGCGTGAGTTTTGGTTCGGCATCTTTTGCAGCCTGCAAAACTTCCTCATGCGTGATCGTATTTTCTTCTTCCCTGATACCTATATCTGTAATCACACTCATAGCAAAAACAGTAAGGTCCATATGCTTTGCAGCTATTACCTCCTGAACCGTGCTCATTCCTACTGCATCTCCGCCAAGTAATTTTATCATTTTGTATTCTGCCCTTGTTTCAAAGGTAGGACCTGTTACACCAAGGTAAACGCCATATTGCAGGTCATATCCGGCTTTTTCTGCAATGTCTGCAGCTTTTTTAATTAATGCTTTGCTATATGGTTCACTCATATCAGGAAACCTCGGACCAAATTCATCAATATTTTTTCCCAGCAAAGGATTGGGTGCAAACAAGCTGATATGATCCGTAATAATCATCAGGTCTCCAACCTGGAAATCCTGGTGTGTTCCGCCTGCAGCATTGCTTACTAATAAAGTTTCTATGCCGAGGTATTTCATCACCCTGATGGGGAAAACAACCTCTGAAGTGCCATAGCCCTCGTAGTAATGAAACCTGCCAGCCATAGCAACTACCTGCTTACCTCCGAGTAAGCCAAATATCAGTTTGCCACTATGTCCTTCTACTGTGCTTACCGGAAAATGTGGAATTTCATTGTAAGGGATTTCAGCATCAATTTCTATTTCAGCTGCAAAACTTCCTAATCCACTGCCCAAAACAATACCTGCAATAGGTCTGATTGCAGTCTTTTGCTTTAGGTACTCTACCGCTTCCTGAATTTTTTCAACCATTATATATCTCTTTTTTTAAGGCTGCAAAGATAGCTTGTTTCACAGCATAGAAATGGCTGAAGTAGGTCATTTTGTTGAATGATTTTTTTGTGAATCAACTGTAATTTCGAAATTACAGGATAAATAAAAAATACCCGGTATCTAACTTTTGTATAGCAATTTTGATTCATTGAGGTAGTAGTGTTTTTAATTTCTTAAAAATAGCAGGAGTTCAAATAATTACCCGCAGCTTCCCTCAGGATTCACCTTAAAAAAACTATTGATGCTTAATTTCATAAACCTATTTTTTACAATTAACTTCGCCACAAAAAAAAATCGCATATGAATCTTCACGAATACCAGGCTAAGCAATTACTTAAGCAATATAATGTCCCGATACAGGAAGGTATTGCTTGCAGTACTCCGACAGAAGCTGAAGAAGCTTACCGCCAGATCAAAACGCAATACAATAGTAATTTCGCAGTAGTAAAAGCGCAGATACATGCAGGTGGACGGGGAAAAGGAAATATTAAAGGTAAGGAACAGAGAGGTGTTGCTGTTGCAAAAAATGCCGAGGCAGTAAAAGAAATCGCTACGAATTTACTTGGGGGTACTTTGGTTACCATCCAAACCGGTGAAGAAGGAAAACTGGTAAGTAAAGTTTTGGTGGCGCAGGATGTATATTATGAAGGACCAAATGAAGTGAAAGAATTTTATCTGTCAGTGTTAATGGATAGGGAAAAAGGAATGAATGTGATCATGTACAGTACAGAAGGCGGTGTGAACATCGAAGACGTAGCACATGACACACCTGAACTTATATTTAAAGAATGGGTTCATCCCGGTGGACAACTGGAACCATTCCAGGCAAGAAAAATTGCTTTCAATCTTGGATTAAAAGGTGAAGCATTTAAGAGTTGTACAAAGTTTGTCACCAATTTATACAAAGCATTCGTTGGTCTTGATTGTGGTATGTTGGAGATCAATCCGCTGTTTAAAACCAGTGATGAAAAAATGATCGCAGTAGATTGTAAAATGAATATTGATGACAATGCACTGATGCGTCATCCTGATATTGCAGCATTGCGTGACATTAGCGAAGAAGATCCTACGGAAGTAGAAGCTGGTCAATACAATTTGAACTTTGTAAAGCTTGATGGAAATGTAGGTTGTATGGTAAATGGTGCCGGACTTGCGATGGCAACAATGGACATGATAAAATTGAGTGGTGGTGAGCCAGCAAACTTTCTTGATGTTGGTGGTACTGCAAATGCAACCACCGTTGAAGCTGGTTTCCGAATCATATTAAAAGATCCAAAAGTAAAAGCAATACTGATTAATATCTTCGGTGGTATAGTTCGTTGTGATCGTGTAGCACAAGGTGTGATAGATGCTTACAAAAGTATTGGCAATATTGATATCCCTATCATTGTTCGTCTGCAGGGAACAAATGCTGATATAGCTAAAAAACTAATTGACGATAGCGGACTTAAGGTGCAAAGTGCCATCCTGCTAAGCGAAGCAGCATCACTTGTAAATAAAGCAGTTGCATAAATAAAAACACAAAAAACTTTTTATAAAGCCATTCTTTTTAGGATGGCTTTATAATTTCATACTCTATTTCAGAAATCATTCAACGACAAATATTAATCGCAAATATTATTGACTAAAATGCAGCCTACATTAAAATATTTATGAAATAATGAATGGCTTCATGCCTTGAAAATGGTAAGCGAGTTATTTTTTTCAGCTAAAAACCCATCATTAAAATCTCACAAACATGTTCGGTTGCTTAATGAAAACGTCAATAAAACCAAAAGGCCACCCCAGAATTAACTGAGGTGACCCTTCATTTTGGTTTGTCCTAAATAGAACTTCTTTAGTTCTTTATTATTTGTACTATAATTATATCCTTAAAAATTCAAAGTCTTATGAGCAACCTGCTACATTTACGTTTGCTAATTTATTAAAAAATTTGCAATTCAACAAACCGGTAGGCTGTAAAAAAACTTTAAGAAAATAATCTACCATACATTTCTCGGGCAGGTATCACCATATTTATTACCCAGAAGAAACCCGATTAATATTTCGTGTGTGTTCCCGGTGTAATTTCTCAGGCGGCTGGTAGTAGCTACTTCGTAAGAATAACTTATGTTCATTGTGTTAGAAATATTTACCCCGGCCATACCACCATAACCGGATACATAACTACCCTGGCGGTAACTTCCGCCAATCCATAATTTGTCCTGGTATTGCAGTTTTGCATTATAATGTATACCCAACAGTTGAGGTTCCCAGTATTGTACCATTACAGATGGTATCAGGTTCAGGTCATCGGAAATATCGGCCCTGTAACCTACCGTAGCAAAAGCATTGGGTGTATAAAAGGTGCCGTATTTATCATCTGTTACAAACTTAAATTTTCCCGGAATGATATTTAGCACTGAAAGGCCCGCAAAATAATTTGAACTGTATAACCATAGCCCTACCCCTACTTCTGGTTTAATCTTTTTCAATTCCCCATTACTAAACCCTATTGCAGGATCATTTGGGTCAAGGTCTGCAAAATCTATTTTACTCCTATCAAGGTTTACACTACTGATTCCGGCATTGATACCGGCTGCAAGTGTAGTTTTTACACCCAAAGGCAGGTGATAAGCATAACTTACATAGGTACTCCAGCGATTGAGGTACCCTGCTTTGTCATTAACAGCACTGAAACCAATCCCATGGTGAGCTTCCGGCGCAGTATATTCCTCCCAGTATTGTCTTCCCCTTGGATTCTCACCCGGCACATCAAATGATGTGGCACTGGTGCGAAGGTCCGATTTACCAATAGGACCATGTACCGTAATATAACTGGTGACCGGAGCTCCGGGTATTCCTGTCCATTGGTTTCGGTTACTAAGTTTTACATCTACGTAATTCTCAATACCCGTAACTGCCGGATTTAAAATGTAATTGTTTAGTACATACTGCGTATAAGATGGCTTGGCCTGTCCAATAGCTGCGTAAGTAGAAATTGATAAAAGAAAAACAAACAAATGTTTCATTCCTGTTCAAATTATTTTGCTGCAGTATACATACCTGCTGATGAATATTATTTTAAAATGGTCACATAACCCCTTATTGGTGCACGACCATTTTCTGGTTCAATGATATAATAGTAGGTATCTACAGGTAATGACTTACCATTTTTAGTACCATTCCAAGGCTTTGGATAACCCCTTGATTCAAATACCAGCTCCCCGGTTCTTGTAAACACCTGAACTTTTGCATTTGGGTAGGTATCCAGGTATTTGATCACCCAGAAGTCATTGATGTTATCATTATTTGGAGAGAAAGTATTCGGTATCCTTGGCGCCTGTAACAACTTAACAAATACCTGGTCGCTGCTGGCACAATCTCCCGCACCAGTCACAGTTAATGTATAAGTTACATCAGTAAGTGGTGAACTAACCGGATTTTTAATCCTTGGATTATTTAAGTAGCCACCCGGTGCTGCTACATCCCATGTCCAGAGGTATTGCGGACGGGTAGCTGTAACCACAGGGTCTAAACTAACACTTCCACTTTCCAGGACAAACCTATCGATGCCGGCATTTACAACCGGGTAATTGAATACTGAAATTGCTTTTGTGGTGTCTTTTTTACAGCCAAAAGAATTTGTGATAGAAAGTTTCACATTATAGGTACCAGCAGCTGCATAACGATATGGAGCAGGATTTTGAAGTGTTGAGGTTCCGCTATTGTCCCCAAAATCCCATACCCAGTTCTGCACTGTTCCATCAGCACCTGTACTTCTATCTATAAATACAGCATCCTGGTCCAGGCAGATCTCCGGTTTAGTAATGTCAAAATTTGCAAACGGCTCCGGATGCAACCTGTTGAAAACAATGCTGGTATCATGCAAACAACCTGCACCACTTCTTATCTGAAGATTTACTGTATAGCTGCCTGCCTGGGTGTAGGTATGTGTCGGATTTACAGAAGTACTTGTATTGGCTGTACCACTTGCAGGATCACCAAAGTTCCATAAATAAGTGAAAGCACTTTCTGTACCATCAGCAATTGTAGAAGTGCTGCTGTTGAAAACAACCTGTGCATTTGGTAAGCAATAATCAGTCTTATCGAATGTAAACCTTGGTCTTGGAATAGGATTTACAGTCACTATTCTGGAAATGGTTGTTGACCTACATGCATCAGTTCCTGTTGCAAACATCGTTACCGTATAATTGCCGGCACCAGGAAAATTATGTGTAAAGGTGGAGCCCGGAGCATGTGTTTCAGGCGGCGTTCCATCTCCAAAGTTCCAGGTGGTAGTTTGTAAAGTGCCGCCGGTAGCAGAAGTACTTTGATCCGTGAAGGAAGCTGCACCACCTTCGCAAAGTGGAGATGCTACAGTAAATGCTGCACTTGCAGTATCGCTCAGGGTGATGGTTTGAGAAGCGCTGTCTTTACAACCTCCTGCCGTGGACGTATAGACATATTTAATAGTTAGCGCTACACCGATAGGCTGTCCTGCGGGGGTAAACAAACCGGTGGATGAAACACCCGGACCAGAAAATACACCTGTTCCCGGTACGCCGCCAGTCTCTGAAGCCTGTGTGATCTGGAAAGGTGGTTGGTTGTAACAGGCATTTGGTATAGCGTTGAACTGTACTTTTGGAGAAGCATTTACAGTAATAGGAAGAATCCTGTCGCTGAAACAAACCTGTCCTGAGTATGCCCTTACCCTTACATTAAATGTCCTGGTTAATGGTGATTGAAAATCAGGGTATTTATGCTTGTATATCCTGTCAAATACAGGAAGATCATCAAAGTCAAACACCGTAGGTTGTGCCACGTTATCCCAGAATATTTCCAACCTGGTAATAACACCTGAAGCGATAGTTGATTTATTCTGAATACTTACTGTGTCATTGGCACAGTTGGCCGCAGTATTCAAAGGAAGAAAATTACTCATCGGATTTCCGTCATTTACAGTAAGTACCTGGTTTAAGGTATCTCGGCAACCATTGTTGCTGATGACAATAAGACGAACTGTGTAATTTCCTACAGCTGTATAAATATGTTGTGGGTTTTGAGCCGTCGATGTATTGTTTGCCCCTGAACCCGGATCTCCAAAATTCCATTGCCAGCCAGTTATGGTTCCCGGTGATGCTATCTTACTGGTATCGGTAAATTGAGCAAAAGGATCTAACAAACAAACCCTTGGTAGAATAAAACCTGCCTGTGGTTTTGGAGAAACCGCTAGCTGCATGGTAAATGGAATACTGCTGCAATTATTAGAGGTTGTTATGGTCAGAGTTACCGGGTAACTGCCCACACCAGTAAATAAATGTGTTGGATTTTCAAGCGTGGAAGTATTATTTGCTCCGGAAGCAGGGTCGCCAAAATTCCAGCTGTAGGATTGTATCGTTCCTGTACCAGCTGTAGAAGCAGCACTGTTGAAACTGACAATACTGCTCTCGCAGGCCGGTGTAGATACAAAAGAAGCAACCGCTGCAGTATAAACGGTAAAGACTGTATTGCCTGTTTGTGGCTGCAAACAAGAAGTAGAGGAATTATCAGTTACACTAACCAATTGGTAAGTAAAAGTTCCCGACACAGTTGTTGGTACAGCAATAGTTGCTGTATTTCCTGTACTCACAAGTGGTGGTTGTGCTGCACCATTGATGGTATAATTAAATGTGTAAGGAGCAGTTCCGCTTGCACCGGTAAATGTTACTATAGGAGAAGTTGCATTAATACAAACTGAGGCACCTCCACTGATTGTAGCAGTAGGCGTAGAATTTACAGTGACCACAGCAGTTGGCTGAGTTGTAAATGTTTGGCTGCATGGATTGGCCCCACCCACAGAAACAGAAACAATTGAATAAGTAAATGTACCTGATGCAGTCGTAGGTGCAGAAACTGTAACAGCATTATTGGTACCCGTTGTACTTACTGTTTGCGCAGCTCCACCATTTATATTGTATGTAAAAGTAT
>JBBQYS010000005.1:0-63427 GCA_038208485.1 Chitinophagales bacterium | reverse complement strand
CTGGTCGGACACTACCAGTCAGTTTAGAAAAGTGAGCGGCCTGCTCGATCCTCGAAAGGGTCGTGGTTTTTATAATACCTATCATGCCAAATACCCCATCTTCCGCTGGCCGCTGGATCATATTTTTCATAGCACTCATTTCTCTCTTAAACTACTGCAGCGTGCAAGAGCCGTAAACAGTGATCATTTCCCGATCTATGTGCAGCTAGCTTTTGAGCAAGAAGAGAAAAAGGTTTAAAGTTTACTTTAAATCTTCTCTATCAGTAGAGTTCAGCGAAGCGCTCTACGGATTGGTGAATGATAATGAGACTCTGTCTCATTCTTCGTTTAGACAATAGTCTAAACCATATTGCAAAATACTTAGAGACGCTGCGCTTAACGCTAAGGATAGAAGCAACAACATATTTAAACCTTTACAGAAACTTTGTTTAACTCTAACGAAAGAGAGAATATTATAACTATTCCGGCATTTGCGTTAGGGATAGGAATGGAGCTCTCCGCCTACGGCGGAAGCGGGAATGGATAGCCCGACCGCCTTAGCGGGAACGCCCAAAAAAATTATAAGATGAGTTTTTCCATCACATGATGGGGGAGGCCTACTTCGGTGAATTCTTTACCAGTTACTTTGTAGTTCAGTTTTTCGTAGAAACCTATAGCGCTGTTCCTGGCATGCATGATAATGCGGTTGCAGCCTTTATCCCTGGTGAGGTTTTCTGCAAATGACATAATGGATTCTCCAATTCCTTTTCCCTGCAGGTTTTTCTTTACAGCCATTTGTCTAAGTCTTAATGTGCCGCTATCATGTTTAGAAAGTATGCAGCAGCCAAGTAGTCTTTCATCTTCCACGCAAACAATGAGTATATCCTGTTTTTCTTTTTGTAATTCCTTTTCAGTAAACTTTAGCCCCAGGGGTTTACGCAGCACCTCAGAACGAAGCTTTACCATCTCTTCGTACATAGGCGTACCATGGTCTATTTGTTTAAGGGCCATACGACTTGGTTATATAAAGAAAGATTTGTTACGGATACAGCGTACAATAAGCATCGTGTGCCACTGGTTCTTATATAGATAAATATAAAAAGATTTCCGGAATGGTTTGTATTCCGGCCGCAAATTATTTTAAAATTTCCTGATTATGTCCCATTGGAAATGAAGCTGATATGGCGATTACAGCGGGTTGCGGGGCTTTTTTGTAAGAGGTTTACTAATTCTTTGTTATTAGTGTAAAAAGTATATTTTTGCAGAACAATACAAACTAAATAAAAACTATTATGTCAGACATTGCTACAAGAGTAAAAAAAATCATCGTTGACAAATTGGGCGTGGACGAAGCAGAAGTAACTACTGAAGCTTCTTTTACAAACGATCTTGGTGCCGATAGCCTGGACACTGTTGAACTGATCATGGAATTTGAAAAAGAGTTCAATATTTCTATCCCGGACGAGCAGGCAGAAACGATAACCACTGTAGGCCAGGCCGTTTCTTATTTAGAAGAAAACGCTAAATAATTTTTTCCCCCTTTAATTTATCACAGGCAAACTGTATGGCTTTAAAAAGAGTAGTAATTACCGGGTTAGGTGCATTCACCCCATTAGGCAAAACCGTAGCCGAATATTGGCAGGGGCTGCAGGATGGAGTAAGTGGATGCGATACTATCCGGCAATTTGATGCTTCTAAATTTAAAACCCAGTTTGCCTGTGAGGTTAAAGACTTTGATCCCACAGACTATTTTGACAGAAAGGAAGCCCGTAAGATGGACCGCTACTGCCAGTTTGCACTGGTGGCCAGCGATGAAGCCATAAAAGATGCGGGCATCACTAAGGAAAATGTAGACCCTGACAGGGTCGGCGTTATTTTCGGTAGCGGTATTGGTGGCCTTATTACCTTCCAGGAAGAAGTCATCAACTTTGCCTCCGGTGATGGTACACCAAGATTTAATCCTTTCTTTATTCCTAAAATGATCCTCGATATTGCAGCCGGGCAAATTTCTATGCGCCATGGCTTCCGGGGGCCAAACTATGCAGTAGTAAGTGCCTGCGCCAGCAGTACCAATGCTATCATAGATGCATTTGATAATATCAGGCTAAACAAAGCAGACATTGTAATCACCGGCGGAAGTGAAGCCGTAATAAGCGCTGCAGGTGTTGGTGGTTTTAATGCCATGAAAGCCCTGAGCGAACGCAATGACGATCCAAAAACTGCGAGCCGTCCTTTTGATAAAGATCGTGATGGTTTTGTTATGGGTGAAGGAGCAGGAACGCTTGTAATAGAAAGCCTTGACCATGCCCTGGCAAGAGGGGCAAAGATTTATTGTGAGATAGCCGGTGGCGGTGCTACAGCAGATGCTCACCATATTACTGCCCCACATCCCGATGGACTTGGAGCAAAAAATGTAATGAATGCTGCCCTTGCTGATGCCGGTATGAAGCCTTCTGATATAGATTATATTAATGTACACGGAACTTCAACCCC
Source organism: Chitinophagales bacterium (assembly GCA_038208485.1). Taxonomy (GTDB): domain Bacteria; phylum Bacteroidota; class Bacteroidia; order Chitinophagales; family Chitinophagaceae; genus Ferruginibacter. The sequence goes on along the minus strand of JBBQYS010000005.1, from coordinate 60,955 downwards.
GTTGGGTGATGTTGCAGAAACCAAAGCGATATTAAATGTTTTTGGAGAAGATGCTTACAACCTGAATATTAGTAGTACAAAAAGCATGACAGGCCATTGCCTGGGTGCCGCAGGTGCTTTAGAAGCACTTGCCTGTATCATGGCTGTGGTAAAGGATATTATTCCTCCAACCATCAATCATTTTACTGATGATCCCGAGCTGGATGCCAGGCTGAATTTTACTTTCAATAAGGCAGAGAAGAAAACCGTGAATGCTGCACTCAGCAATACATTTGGTTTTGGCGGTCACAATGCTAGTATGATCGTGAAGAAATATATTCCCTGATCAGATCAGGGTTTTTTCCAATTCTTCAAATCCTTTTTCCGGTTCTAATCCGTTCCATAAAATATTGTAGACTGTTGCGGCTATAGGTATGTAAGCCTGTACCACTTCGTTTATCTTATGCATGCATTTGCTCGCATGATAGCCCTCTGCCACCATACTCATTTCCAGTTGGGCTGCTTTTACTGAATAGCCTTTGCCCACCATGTTTCCAAAAGATCGGTTGCGGCTGTGTAAAGAGTAGCAGGTGACTAAAAGATCCCCCAAATAAACGCTTGCAGCATAGTTCTGGTGTTTTTCTCCTGAGGTGTCCTTGGAAGATTCCAGGTAGCCTACTTCTGCATTGATGATTCCTGCCTTGCGTAGAAAACCTGCCATTTCATCTGCAGCATTTGCAATGAACACACTGAGGAAATTATCGCCATAGTCAAGGCCATGTGCCATACCGGCTCCTACTGCGTAAATGTTTTTTAGCACTGCAGCATACTGTACACCAAATATATCCGGGTTAATGATTGTGTTGACATAACTGGTTTTAAAATTAGAAGCAACCTGCTCTACCATAGCAACGTCGAGTCCGCTAAAGGTTAAGTAACTTAATCTTTCTGCTGCTACTTCTTCGGCATGGCAAGGGCCGAGAACAGCCATGTATCTTTCTAAAGGAAGGTCAAATTTTTCCTTCAGGTAATCATTTAGTAGAATATTTTTTTCTGGTAAAATTCCTTTGATGGCTGAAATAATAATTTTGTTGTCGAATGAATTTTCCGGAAGGTCATTCAGCGCATTTGCTACATAAGCTGATGGAATAGCAACGATGATGGCATCTGAATTATTGATCAGCTCCTGCAGGCTGGTGGTGAGTTTCAGCAGGTTCATGTCAAACTTTGCGGCGGGTAAATAATGAGGATTATGCCCCCTGGCAGCAAATTGTTTTATGGCAGTTTCACTCCGGTTCCACCAGGAAATAATTTGTCCATTATCTGTAAGAATTTTTGCTATGGCTGTTCCCCAACTGCCACTTCCTATTATTCCAAATTTCATGAGCAATCTTTTAATTCGTTTACCGAAGGTGAAATCATGGTTATAAACCGAGAATTGCCACTGCCTTCACAGAAGCCAGTTTGCTGGCATCCTTTTTATTAAAAGCTTTTCCCTCAGCAATTATCAAACCATCGACTTTGGCACCAATGGTAAAAAGACGACGACCATTTTCAAGTTTTTCGTCTATTGTTTCAAACTCCAACGCTTTGCCATTTTTATTGGCCCAGCCAAAAAGTTTGTTCTTAATATTTATTTCTATGTCTTCCAGTTCCTCTGTGAACATATGTGGAGAAATGACCTGCCGCTCCAGCCATACCTGCGTTTTTTTATAACCAAGATCCAGGTACACCGCTCCTACAAGGGCTTCCAGCGTATTACCAAATATCTGTGAAGATTTTAACGCACTGTCAAAACGATTATAGAGCGTTATCTTTTTCAGTCCCATTTTCAATGCGATCTCATTCAGCTTTTGCCGGTTCACCATCTTGCTGCGCATTTCAGTAAGAAAACCTTCATCACGATAAGGGTATTTCCGGAACAAAAAATGTGCAATCACGGCTCCGAGAATAGCATCCCCCAAATATTCCAGCCGTTCATTGTTCTCATCTGCACCTTCTCTCATACTGCGGTGACTGAGCGCAGTTTTATACAACTCCACTCTTCCTGGAGAAAAGCCCAGGACATTAGTAAGTTGTTTCTTAAAATCTTTGACCTTGGGTTCAGTGCCAAAAAAACCTTTGATCTTATTAATCGTGCTGATAAAAAATAATTTAAAATCGAAAGTAAACTTTTTTAATAAAACCTGCACTGCAAATACAGTACTTAATGATTATAGTCATATCTATGAATCAGAATTCTGAATCGCCACCTTCCAAAGAAATTTTTAGAGGAACAGATCGGCAGCAATTCCGTCTGCCAAAAACCTTCCTTTATCTGTAAGAAAAATATTTTTTTTATCAGTATTTACCAGGTTTTCATCCTTATATCTTTGTGTCATTTTTTTAAGTCTTTCCAAATTTCCATCTCCAAACTTGTTTCTGAAAAGCTCAAGGTTCACTCCTTCAATGGTGCGAATGCCTAACATGATATATTCGTTGTGCATTTGGTTATTTGTGAGTATTTCCTCCTCAGTAGGTATGATGTTTTTTTGCAGGGAAGCAATATATTTTGCATTATGAGCAAGGTTCCATTTGCGTATATTTTTCCCATTAAAAGAATGAGCGGCAGGCCCGAAACCATAGTAGGGAAGGCCTTTCCAGTAATTGCTGTTGTGCCTGCTGCGAAAACCTGGCTGAGAAAAATTGCTCACTTCATATTGCTCATATCCGGCTTTTGAAAGCTCAGACAATAACGTGTCAAATCTTTTTGCCTGTACATCTTCATCAATATTTCGTTCAATTTTCTTTTCTATGTTTCTTTTCAGCAACGTACCTTCTTCTACGGTAAGTGCATAGGCGCTGATGTGCGGAACATTTTTTTGAGAAAGTATTCGAATGTTATTTATCAGCGTTTCCTCTGATTGTAATGGTGAGCCATAGATAAGGTCAGCTGAAAAATTATCAAATCCTGCAGCCCTTATGATGTCAAGTGATGCCAGGGATTTTGACGCATCATGAGCCCGGTTCATCCATTTCAGTTCTTTATCATCAAAAGATTGCAAGCCCAGGCTCAGCCTGTTTATCCCAGCCTTTTTCCAGCCTGCTGCTTTTTCCTGGAAAATATCATCAGGATTTGCCTCCAGCGTTATTTCTGCCGTCGGGGAAATAGTGAATTTGGTCTTCAAGGCTTCGAGCAGAGATTCAATTTCAGCAACGGACAATATTCCTGGTGTACCACCGCCAAAATAAATTGTTTCTATTGTTTCATCTTCAGTTTCGAAAGGCGTGGTAAGTTCTATTTCTTTTCTGATAGCCAGCAACATTTCATCTTTCAGCCTTAAGGATGTGCTAAAATGGAAATTACAGTAAGTGCAAGCTTGTCGGCAGAAAGGAATGTGTATATATATGCCAGCCAAAGATGGTAGTTTTACGTTTGTATATTTTTGCAGTCTTTATGAGCTACTACCGGTCTTCATTTATTTTATTCATTTTTATTGCTGTGCTGCTGCATTTGGATGCTCATGCCCAGAAAAATGTAAATAAAAATTTCCCGGTATATTATCAATTTGTAGACAAAGATAACCCCTTTACTCCTCAGTCTCTTGGGCTGCAAACTGCATTTGAATCTTCCTCACAGGCATTTCTTTATATAAATAAACTTCCTGCAACACTAATTGCGCAAGGGTTTCCTGCAGTATCCATTGACTCTGTCAGGTTTTCAGACTCTGTGATGAATGTCTTGTTATACCTGGGACAGCGCTATGAAAATTTTAGCCTCAATACAGATTCTGTGGATAAAAGAGCACTGGAGGCTGCTGCTTACAATCCTAAGGATTACAATGGAAAGCCTTTGAATATGGAGCGGCTCAACCTGCTGAAGAACCGCATTATTGATTATTATGAAGCAAATGGTTATCCGTTTGCCACTGTTTCCCTTGATAGTGTCAGGCTCTCAGACGGATCAATGAAAGGCAATCTCCGGGTAGACAAAGGACCTGATTATGTGATAGACAGCATCAGGGTCATTGGCAAAGCAAAACTTAATGCGGTCTTTTTACAGCAGTATTTAAACATAAAAAACGGTAGTGTTTATAATAAAAAAAAGCTACAGCAAGTAGACCAAAAAATACTTGAACTGCCTTACATCACCACTGCTCAGTCATCTGATGTGACCATGTTGGGCACCGGATCAGTGCTTAATTTATATCTTGAAGATAAAAAAAGCAGCCAGGTAAATTTCATCGTTGGTTTCCTTCCGGCAGCTACTCCCGATGGAAATCTCCAGATTACCGGCGACGTGAATCTTGATCTAAAAAACCTGCTCGGCAGCGGCGAAAACTTTTTACTCAGGTGGCAATCGCTTCAACCAAAGTCACCAAGGTTAAATATCGGGTTTGATCAGCCTTTTATTTTTAAGTCTCGTTATACATTTAGCGGACTTTTCGACCTCTTTAAAAAAGACAGCAATTTTATACAGGTAAATGCCCAGGCCGGGTTACAGTTTGCCCTGAGCCAGTACCAGTTTGGAAAAATATTTGTACAAATACAAAACAATAGCTTGTTGGAAGGTGCCATTGATACCAATGTGATCAAACAAAACAGGCAATTGCCTTTAAATATAGATGTGAGTTCAGTAAATACAGGTCTGTCTTACAGCCTGCAAAACACCAATTATTTGTTTAACCCACGCCGGGGAAATGAAGCGATTATTACAGGTGCAGTGGGAATAAAAAAAATAAAAAAGAACAACCAGATCAGCCAGATCAAAGACCCTAATTTCAATTTTGAAAGTTTATACGATTCTCTCGGAGCAAGAAATTACCAGTTGAGAATAAAACTTGGTGCCGCACATTATTTCCCGGTGGGGAAAAGAGCGACGGTTAAAACAGCAATAAACGGTGGCTGGTATAGCAGCCCAAATGTCTTTAGAAACGAGCTTTTTCAGATAGGAGGAAACAGGTTACTTCGTGGATTTAATGAAGAGTCTATTTATGCCAAACAATATGCTGTGACTACAGCGGAATACCGCTACCTCACAGGATTGAATTCCTATTTATTCTCCTTTTTAGATCTTGGTTTTGCCCAAAACAAATTCCAGGATGTAGATCAGAAAAACATTTTCACAGGTTTTGGTTTGGGCATTGTAAATGAAACAAAAATTGGCCTGCTCAACTTGAGTGTTGCGGTAGGTAAAAGAGATGATATTTCATTTAACCTCCGGGAATCTGTAAAAATCCATTTTGGCTATGTTAGTTATTTTTAAAAAAGAGTGCCGAATACTTTGCAGCAGATTGGTTCAGTATTTTGATTAATTTTGTCCTGCATTCATCTATTATTTCTTGAGATCATTTTTCTTCATTCTTTTAAACTTTTTTTTCTGTAGTGCCGTTATTGGGCAGCAGGTAAACGATTCTGTTTCCGTTCAACAGGATAGTGTAGTTGCAGTTGTGAGGGTATTGCCGTTACAGAAAATTTTGGAAGAAAACCAATTTCTGCAAACAAAAGCCAAGCCTGTATCAAGGCCTATAAAGCTGCAACAGCATTCAGATAATAATAATTTATTTTACCTACTCATGGCAGTGGTTTTTGGATTTGCTGTAATGATTCGGGTGTATAAAAAATACATTCCAAATCTTTTTCGTGTTTTCTTTAATACCAGTATGAAGCAAAGCCAGCTCACTGATCAGCTGCAACAGGAGGAATTACCATCTCTCTTTGTCAATTTTATTTTCGTTATCAGTGCCGGAGTTTTTGCCTACCTAAGTCTCGTGCACCGACCTGGGGTGCCAGCTAAGCTCAATTACAACCAGTTGTTTTTGTTTGTTGGGGCTGTAGTTGCTGTCTACCTTGGGAAATATTTTGTGTTGAAATTTACTGGGTGGGTTACCGGCTTTAAGGCGCAGGCTAACCTGTATATCTTTATTGTTTTCCTGGTAAATAAACTGTTGGGTATTTTCCTGTTGCCGGTCATCATTATTGTTGCATTTGCTCAGCCGGCAATTGCCAGGGCGTTTATTACTACCGGGCTTATCGTTATTCTATTGTTTGTTGTTGCCCGTTTTGTTCGATTTTTTAACCTGCTTCAACCGCAGATAAAAGTTTCTAAATTTCATTTTCTGCTTTATGTATTTGCGCTGGAGATTCTTCCGCTAGTGGTACTTTATAAGGCACTCGGTCTTGTTTTAGTGAATTTTGTGTAATTTTAGCATGCTTATGAGATAAATAAATATGACAAACAACCCAGAACAAAAGAGTTCCAGCAACTCAAAGCCTGTGAAAAAAATTCTGATTGCCCAACCTAAACCAACAGGTAATCGTTCGCCATATATTGACCTCGCCTCTAAATATGATCTTGAAGTGGAATTTCATCCTTTCATCAGGATAGAGCCCATTCATGCCCGGGATTTTCGCAAGCAGAAGATCGATATTAATGCTTTCACTGCCATCATATTTACAAGCAGAAATGCAATTGATCATTTTTTCAGGATAGTGGAAGAAATGCGGATTACGCTTTCGCAGGAGCAAAAATATTTCTGTATTACAGAAGCTGTTGCTTTGTACCTGCAGAAGTTTATCCTCTATAGAAAACGTAAAGTTTTTTACAGTGCAGATGGATCCAATAAAAGTTTCCTGGAAGTTCTAAACAAATACAAAACCCAGGAAAAGTTCTTATATCCCTGTTCAGAAACTTTTGATAGTGAAATCACTTCCTGGCTTACCAGACAAAATTGTGAATTTGCCACTCCCGTTATTTATCATGTGGTCAGCAATGATATCAAAGAAATGATGACAGGAAATTTTGATATCATTTGTCTGTTTACCCCCGGTGGTGTAAGGAGTTTGGAAGATAATTTTCCGGGATATAAACCCAATGGTGTTGCCCTAGCTACTTATGGTGACAATACCACTAAAGCTGCTATAGAAATGGGAATTACTCCCCAGATAAAAGCCCCAATGCCCGAAACCGCTACTATGGCTGCTGCATTGGAAAAATACATACGGCACCATTTTAAATAAACTATTTTCCTTTTCAGAATTTTTATACTAAGTTGAAGTTGTTCAACAGCACTAATCCTGTTGGTGAATAACCTTGTTTTTTTTATTTCTAAAAAACTGAAAGTATGAATGATCATAAAGGAAAGACTAATAAACTTATTTCCGAAACCTCAGCATATTTATTACAGCATGCCTACAACCCTGTAGATTGGTATCCGTGGGGAGAGGAGGCTTTACAAAAAGCTGTAAAAGAGGATAAGCCCATTTTGGTGAGTATAGGATACGCAGCATGCCACTGGTGCCATGTGATGGAGCGGGAAAGTTTCGAAGATGAAACAACGGCAGAGCTGATGAACAAGCTGTTCATCAACATAAAAATAGACCGTGAAGAAAGACCTGATCTCGATCATATTTACATGGATGCCGTGCAGGCTATTGCCGGAAATGGTGGCTGGCCTCTAAACGTTTTTCTTACTCCGGATCAAAAACCTTTTTATGGTGGGACTTATTTCCCTCCTGTGCCTGCCCATGGCCGCCCCAGCTGGAAAGATGTGCTTATTTCCCTGGCAGATGCCTGGAAAAATAAAAGAGAAGAACTGGTAGCACAGGCAGATTCATTGGTAGAGCATATACAAAAATCTGGTAGCTTTTCATTGAATGAATCAGTTTCTCCTTCGACACAAGAAAACTTTTACAACAAAGAAACCTGTGTTTCAATGGCTGAATCTTTTTTGAAACTGGCTGATAAAACTGAAGGTGGGTTTGGTGCTCCGCCAAAATTTCTACAAACGGGCAGTATTATTTACCTGCTGCAGCATGCTCAGTTTTGCAGCAACGAAGCGGCTAAAGAACAGGCTGTTTTATCATTAAAAAAAATGATCAATGGTGGTATTTACGATCAGGTTGGTGGTGGCATATCCCGCTATAGCACAGATGCTTTTTGGTTGGTACCTCATTTTGAAAAAATGCTCTACGATAATGCACTATTGCTTTCTGCATTATCAGAGGCACTGCAACTTACCGGGGATGAAAAATTCAGAAAAACTATCTATGGAATATTTAATTTTCTTCTCAGGGAAATGAAACATGATGCTGGTGGCTTTTACGCAGCTTTGGATGCAGATAGCGAAGGGGTAGAAGGATTATTTTACATTTGGTCTTACGATGAAATTGAACAGCTTTTAGGTGAGGATGCAGCAATTTATGCCAGCTATTACAATATAAAAAAAGAGGGTAATATTCCACCGGAGCATAAAGCCTGGAAAGAAAAAAATATACTTCATCATGACTTTACTTCAAATGATGCAGATGCTGATGAGGCAGTGCTTTCAGTCATTATTGATAAGTGTAATAATGTTTTACTTCAAGCCAGGAGTGAGCGGATTCGGCCGCAAACAGATGATAAAATTTTGCTTGGGTGGAATGCATTATTGATAACTGCATTTTGCAAATGCTATGCAGCAACTGCTGATGAAAATTTTCTTAAGGAAGCGAGGTCTTTGTTTGAATTCATCGAATCTTCATTTAAAAAAGATGAGTTTTTGTACGGGCATAGTTTTACAAAAGGAAAATTAAAACATCCGGCATATCTTGAAGACCATGCTTATTACCTGCAGGCTATGATTTATCTTTCTGAAGCAACAACAGACCAAAAATACATAGATAGAGCAGATCAAATCCTGAAATATGTCATTGACCATTTTTCTGATGAGGAAGTAATCCAGTTTTACTTCACCAATAAAAAACAACAGGATATTATCATTAGAAAAAAAGAAATTTTTGATGGTGCTACGCCTTCGCCAAATGCGGTAATGGCAGAAAATTTATTTTATCTTGGATTGCTCAGAGCGGAAGAGAATCTCACAGAAAGGGCAGGCAAAATGCTAGCAATTCTTAAACATGCATTCGTGAAATACCCCGGATCATTTAGTAATTGGGCCCGTATTTACCAATTACAGGCCGTAGGTATCAATGAAATTCTCGTCTCTGGGCCTGATTTACAGGCCGTAACCATTAAAATTTTGCAAAAATATTTGCCAAATAAGATATTAACAGCTGTTAATAACGCAAGGAAACTTAACTTTATAGCCAGGAAAGAACAAAACGAAGAAATGAATATTTATATATGCCGAAACAAAACCTGTAAGGCACCAGTAAGTTCGGTTTCCGAAATTGATTTATTAACAACAGATTATTTTCAGTAGTGATAGCCGCTCACAATATTTGAAGATTTTGTTCGTTTTATTGTACGGGCTCTTGATTTATTAGTAATATTTAAAGGAAAAATTGATGGGTTTTCTTCTACTTTTAGTAAATATATTTAATTACATTTGTCCTTACCCTCAAAGTAAATAGTAAAAATGAACAATCGGTTATTAAGTACTCTCGCTGTTGTAGGAATAATTTTATCTGCCAGCAGTTGCAAATTATTGGGAAAAAAGAAATCAGGCGGTAATGATCAGGGACAACTCATTGGAGTTGCTCCGGGCCAAAAGTCTAACCTTACCCGCCCGCCGGGAATGGTATTCGTACCACCGGGAACTTTTCATATGGGCCCTAGTGACGAAGACATTAATTATGCCTTCACTGCAAGAAACAAGCAGGTGTCTATTAGTGGCTTCTGGATGGACGCTACTGAGATCACCAATAACGAATACCGCCAATTTACTAAGTGGGTAACAGACTCTATAGCTGCTAAGCTGATGGGTTATGTAAAGCAGGGACAAGATGGTAATGAATATGTTGATTGGGAAAAAGCAAAAAAAATAAATTACGCAGATAAGGCAACTTTCGAAAAAATTGATGCTATTATCGTTACTCCAGATAACAGGATCTTTGGTAAAAAAGAACTTGATGCTAAAAAGATAGTTTACCAAAGTGAAGTTTTTGATTACAAAGCTGCAGCTCAAAACAGAGACGTAACAGTTCCACGTTCTGCTTTTATAGTAAAACAACAAATCCCGGTTTACCCTGATTCCCTATGCTGGATCAGAGATTTTGCCTACTCTTACAATGAGCCAATGGCAAAAAGGTATTACACTCATCCTGCTTATGGTAATTATCCAGTAGTAGGTGTCAATTGGAAACAAGCTACTGCTTTCTGTGAGTGGAGAACTATCTACCTTAATTCTTTTCTCGAATCAAAGAAAAAAGCCACCGAATCAGATTTCCGTCTACCTTCAGAAGCCCAGTGGGAATATGCTGCACGTGGTGGCCGTTCTCAGGCACCTTATCCATGGGGAGGTCCTTACCTGAGAAATAAAAAAGGTTGTTTGCTGGCTAATTTCAAGCCTGGCCGTGGAAACTATCCTGAAGATGGAGGGCTGTACACAGTACGTGCTGATGCTTACTGGCCAAATGATTTTGGTTTGTATAATATGGCAGGAAACGTAGCAGAGTGGACTGGTTCTCTTTACTATGAAGGGGCTTACAATTTTCAACATGATATGAATCCTGATATTCGCTGGAATGCAAAAGACTCTGACCCTCCACGTATGAAGCGTAAAGTGGTAAGAGGCGGAAGCTGGAAAGACGTAGGATTCTATCTTCAAACCGGCACCCGTGCTTACGAATACCAGGATACATCTAAATCTTACGTAGGTTTCCGCTGTGTGATAGATCTTCCTCCAGCTCAGGGAAAGCGCAGATAATAGTTTAGAAAATCTAACAAATTATAAAAATATATTCCTTTAGTTTTTTGATTAAATTTTTAGCCTGATCTTATTTTTTTAACCCATTTTGCGAAAGCAAGAATGGGTTATTATTTAAACTAAAGTTCCAGGTTTACTATATAGACTTTTTTAAAAACCACACAAACCACACTTAAACTCAAAAAAAAACTTAAACAAATGGCTGCAAGAAAAAGAACCTTCTTAACCGTGATTGATGTATTAGTAAGTGCCGGCGCTGCCGTAATCATCTTTGCTGCATGGGCAAAACTTACGCACCAATCTTATGCTGATCTTTTGCTCACAATTGGTATGTGGACAGAAACAGCGATCTTCCTTGTTTACGCAGGCATCGAATGGGTAAAGCCCAAAAAACACGAAGAAGATGATGTAGAACTCGAAGTTATAAAATCACCAGTTGGAAATCCAGCATTGGCTTCTATGGATAAAATGCTTGTAGATGCAGAGATAACTCCGGTGAACCTGAAACGCCTTGGTGAAGGGTTTCAAAGACTTGGTACTACAGTAAACGGCCTTGGAGAAGTAGGAGACGTTGTAAAATCAACTTCAGACTTTAGTGCAAAAACCAAAGAAGCTACAGCAGCTATTGGAAATATGAAAGATGCTTTTGCAAGTAGTGCTACTACTATGCAGTCTTTTAACAATGCATCTGTGAGTGCAGTTGGATTTCACGAGCAGGTACAGGTACTTACCAAAAATCTTGGTTCATTGAATACAATCTACGAGTTGGAATTGAACGAAAGCAATAACCACCTGAAAGCTTTGAATGGTTTCTACGGTAAAATGGCAGAAGCTAGCCAGGTGATGATGAGCAGTGTAGAAGATGCAAATAGAGCTAAAGATCAGATTAGCAACCTGGCTACGAACCTTGGAAAACTGAATGCAGTTTATGGCAATATGCTAAATGCAATGCAGGGCCGTCAATAATTTAAAACTAATAATTGACAAACAATAACCATTTACCTAATCTGATTAAAATAAAGTAACAAATTATGGCTTTACCAAAAGAGCCCCGGCAAAAGATGATCAACATCATGTACCTGGTGTTGACAGCAATCCTGGCACTAAACGTATCGGCAGAAGTAATTAATGCCTTTAAAACTGTAGATAGAAGTCTTCAAAATTCTTCTGCAAATATCACTGCTGCAAATAATACATTATATAAGTCTTTGCAGGATAAAATGAAAGATGAAAAATCTGCTGATCAAGCAAAGATCTGGCAGCCTAAAGCAGAGCAGGCAAAAGTGCTTGCCGCCAATATAACTAACTATATTGAAGGGCTGAAAGCAGAACTTAAGAAAGAGAGTAATTTACAGATGAAGGAAAAGGACGGAGTGATGGTAGAAGATTTTAAGGAAGATAACCTTGATGCTTCTACCAGGATGTTTGAAACTAATAAAAGAGGTGAAGAATTAAAAAATAAAATAATCGAATTCAGAAGAGCCATGTTGGCTATTGATCCTGCAATTGCAGCAGAATTTAAAAATTCTCTTTCTGTAGAAAATCCTGATGTGAAATTTGTAGGTCAGGATGGTACAAAAAAAGATTTTACAGCTGCATATTTTCACATGACGCCAACAATTGCTAGCTTAACTTTACTTAGTAAGTTTCAAAATAGCGTAAAAAATGCTGAGAACCAGGTAGTGAGTTTTGCGCATAGTAAAATTGGTGAAGTAGTTGTGCGATATGATAAGTTTGGTGTTTTGGTTGGTCAAAGTTCAAATTATGTAATGCCAGGACAAGAGATCATAGTTACTGCAGGTATTGGTGCATATAGCTCTGCTGCACAACCGGTAATTACCATCAATGGTTCAAATGTACCGACCGTTAGTGGACAGGGCACCTATAAAATCAATGCTTCAGGAGCAGGTGCCCGCAAAGTGCCGGTTAGAATTACATACAAGGACCAGAACGGTGTAGACCAGGTAGCCAATTCTGAAATTACCTACACTGTAGGTACCCCAGGTGGTGCGGCTGTGATGCTGGATAAAATGAACGTGTTTTACATTGGTGTAGATAATCCTGTTACCATTGGGTCATCTACGGGTTGGGATAAAACTACCGTTAACATGAGTGGTGGTACGATCAGCGGAAGTGGGAGTCAGCGCACTGTTCGTGTAGCAAGCGTAGGGAATGCAAGTATTACAGTAAATGCTGATGGTAAATCAACGACCTTTCCTTTCAGGATAAAAAGGATTCCTGATCCGGTATTTAAAATAGGGAACGGAAAGGCACGTATGGCAACAGTAGAATTTAAAGGTCAGCAGTATGCAAGGGCTGACCTGGAGAACTTTGATTTTGACTTGAAATTTTCAGTAGTAAGTGCTACGGTTTATTTCTCAGGTGCAGGTTTCCCAAGTGTGGGTCAGGGTTCAATAAGCAATGGAAGTCTTGCAGGAATAAATGCTCTTATGTCTAAGGCTCAACCCGGAACTTCTATTGCGTTTGAAAACATTAAAGTATCAGGCCCTGATGGCACAAGAAGTATTGATGGACGCTCAATACAGTTGTTTTAATAAATCGAATAGGTATGAATTATAGCTTGTAATATGTTCAACCTTATCATAATATCAATTTGGTGTATTCCATGTGGCAGATAATAAAAAACAAAGAACATGAAAAAGTTTGTAAAGTATTTTTTCTTGGTAGCACTTTTAGCTGGAACAGCTGATGCTGCTTTTGCTCAAAAGAAAAAAGCTCCGGTCCGAAAGAGTACTAAACGTACAACGACAGCTACAACAAAAGCTGTAGTAGATACTGCAGTTGTAGCTGTAGCGGCTCCAGCCAATGATAGCCTGCCAATTAAAACAGTGCGCAAGTCATTGCGACCAGATGAAGCGGTAGAAACTACAATACTAAAAGACCGTATTCCTCTTCCTTATGAGCATTTGCGTGCAGATGATGCTGTTTATCGCCATAAAATATGGAGAGAAATAGATGGAAGGGAAAAAATAAATCTCCCTTTCCGTTATGCTGCAGATGATAATACAGGAAACCAGCGTTTCATTTCTATCTTGTTACAGGCAGTACAGGATGATATGGTAACAGTATTCTCTAACGTAGATGACAGGTTTACTACGCCAATGACAAGGGCTGAAGTCTCACAGGCAGTTGCCGGTGAGCCAGTAACTTTTGCTCAGTACGACCAGGATGGAAATGTAAGTGGTTATGTAACCAAGAATAACGAGATAAACCTTGATTCATTCTATCGCTTCCGTATTAAAGAAGAAGTGATCTTCGATAAAGAGAGCTCACGTCTTTTCTGGAGGATACTTGGCATTGCGCCTGTAAAGGATGTCATTACATCTTCTGGTCAGAATCTTGGTCCTACAGAGTTGTTCTGGGTTTATTATCCAGATATGAGAGAAACCTTTGCAAAATATGACGTCTACAATGGCAAGAACTTTGGTGCACGCATGAGCTGGGAAGAATTATTCGAAAGCCGCATGTTCCGTGGAAGAATCGTAAAAAGCACTATTGATAATCCATATGACCTTTTCATCAGGAACTACGCCGGATTACAGGAAAAACCTGTACTGCAGTTGCTTGAAGGTGAGTCAATGCATGACAAAATATTTAATTACGAGCAGGATCTTTGGAGCTACTAATTCATACAATGTTTTCGATTACATTATAAGTAAAGCCCGCAATTGCGGGCTTTACTATTTATTAAAGTTTAAAGTGAAATGTATTATTGAAAATAATTCAGGATGATTTTTGCCTTTGATAAGCCGACCACTGCGACAAGATCTTTTTCTGTTGCTTCTTTTACTTTTTTTACGCTTTTAAATGTTTTGAGTAAAAGAGTGGCAGTTTGCTCCCCAATTCCATTGATGGTTTCCAACTCATTTTTTATTGTGCCTTTGCTTCTTTTGTTCCTATGGTGTGTTATACCAAACCTATGTACTTCATCCCGGATCCTTCTAATCAATTTCAAAGTCTCACTGCCCCAGTCCAGCTGAAGCGAAGTGCTGTCTCCGGCAAAAAATAATTCTTCTTTATTTTTTGCCAATCCAACAACAGTCGTTTTTCCACGAAGACCAAGGTTGTCAATACTTTCCATAGCAGAACTCAGCTGCCCTTTTCCACCATCTATAATAATGAGTTGCGGCATGTGTAGTCCTTCTTCAATCACCCGCTTGTACCGCCGGAAAACAACTTCAGTCATTGATGCAAAATCATCAGGGCCTTCTACAGTTTTAATGTTATAGTGACGGTAATCCTTCTTACTCGGTTCCCCATTTTTAAATACGACCATTGCAGCTACCGGGTAGCTACCTCCCAGATTACTATTGTCAAAGCATTCAATATGATCGGGCAATTCGCTCAGGTGCAGCAGTTCCTGCATGCGGGATAGCACCCCCATTTTTTCTTCGCTGGTTTTTTCTTCTAACTTCAGCATTTTCTTTGCCTTCAGTTCTGCCTGGAAATAGTTTACGTTCTTTTCAGAAAGATCAGTAAGCTTTTTTTTATCACCAGCTTTAGGAACAGTAAGTGTAACTCCTTCTTCAGCATAATCTATTTCGAAGGGTGTGATAATCTCTTTGGCTTCACTTTCAAATTTTTGTCTTAGTTGGGCAATAGCAAAAGCAAGTACTTCTTCCTTAGTCTCTTCGAGCTTTTTCTCCAGGGTGATTGTTTTTGTTTGCACAATGGTTCCATTACTCACCGCCAGGTAATTTACATACGCCATATTACCTTCTTCTAAAATACTGAATACATCAGCCGTTCCTGTATTGGTATTTATTACTGTATTTCTCGATTTGTATTTTGTAAGGTTGTCTATTTTATTCTGATAAAATGCCGCATTTTCAAACTCCAGGTCTTCTATATGTTGTTTCTGAAGAAATTTGAAATTGCTTAAGACCGGGCTGATATTGCCTTTCAGCAAATTAGTGATCTGATCTAATCCTTCATTATAATCCTCCAGCGTTTGTAATCCCTCACAAGGGCCTTTGCAGTTTCCCAAATGGTACTCCAGGCACACTTTGAATTTGCCTTTACTGATATTGTTTTCGGTGAGGTTTAACTTACAGGTACGTAGCTGAATATTTTGCTTGATAAAATTAAGAACATCCCTCACTTTCGCTACAGAAGTATAGGGTCCATAATACCTTGAGCCATCTTTATATTTACTCCGGGTAAGAAATACCCTCGGAAAAGGTTCATTCTTCACTACGATATAAGGGTAACTTTTATCGTCTTTAAGGTCAATATTAAATACAGGCTGATGCTCCTTGATTAAAGCATTTTCTAATAAAAGTGCTTCGTGTTCACTGTTTACAATCGTAAATTCTATCCGGGTTATCCGGTGAATGAGCTCCCTGGTTTTTTGATTTACATTGTTCTTGGTAAAATAACTGCTTACCCG
This sequence comes from Chitinophagales bacterium, assembly GCA_038208485.1. Lineage (GTDB taxonomy): Bacteria > Bacteroidota > Bacteroidia > Chitinophagales > Chitinophagaceae > Ferruginibacter. The sequence goes on along the minus strand of JBBQYS010000005.1, from coordinate 44,938 downwards.
CTTACGTAAGTGTTTTGCCTTACCTACGTAAATTAGGTTTTTGTCAGCATCAAAATATTTGTAGATGCCCGGGTTTACCGGAAGGGTAGGTGCTATCCGGGAAAATTGTTCGCTATTCATCCTTAGCTTGATTCCAGGTGAGGGTTTGTTCTTTTATGATCTTATCGTTCTTTATGAGTATCTCCTTTGCATAATTCTCGGGAAATAGACTAAGTAAAAGTTTCTGATTACCCGGTAAAATCTTTTCCATTGTTATACTCACGACTTTTGCACTCTGCCCGTCAGCATATACAGTCCATGTTCTGAGCGAAGCAGTATCTGAGGGATTTCTCAGGTTGTATGTAAATGTATACCGATTAATAGTTTGATCTAGAAAACTGGATTGCTGATACCTTTCTTTAAGGTTGGCCGTGTCAATAACTGGAGTAATAAAATTAAAAAGTTCAGCTTCCAGGCCCTCCATTTTTACCCATGATGTATCAGATCTACCACCCACAATTACAACTTTTACAGGATTGCTCAACTCTGTTTTTATAGTATAAATCTGCCCTTTGATAAAGGTCGTTACAGGAAAATAATTCTCGTTGGCCACAGAGTCTTCTGCCGGAATAACTGAACCGCTTTCAGGCTGACCTGAACTGCAGCCAATAAGAACTATACAAGCAAAAATTAAAGTAATGATTAACCTCATGCGCTCAAAATTACGTCATGATGGCTAGAAAAAAATGTGAAACTAAAACCGGGAAGAATCAGTTCTAAAAATGTTTTACCAGGCCAACCTTTAAACCAAAATTGTATAGCTTCTCACTATAGTTATAAGAAGATTTGTAAGTAGAAAATAACTGATAACGAACCTGCGGTCCTGCTGTGAGGCTAATTCCATTTCCGGTACGATAACTCAGGAAAGTTTCTGCACCAACATTTACATTCCCTTTGCGGAAGAGAGACTGGTCACTTATATAATATTGTTTGTCAGAGGAGAGCGCATATGTATTTCCTCCAAATATTATCCCTGGCTGAACTGTAGCGCCAGCATACCATTTCAATTTATTGCTTCCAGCTATTTTGTAATCCAACCCAATCGGTACGGATAATTGGTTGGTGGTATTATTCAACACATTATCATTTCTCGAATTCGGAGAATTTAAATAAATACTTGCTTTTTCCTGGTAGTAGTCGTTTCCATCAGCAGATACCACGGTCATATTGGTAATTACAGAATGACCAAGGTAAGTTGCATAAGAAATGTAATTAGTGTAATTGTATTGCAAACCGGCTTTTGCTACCCATCTTTCGGAAAGTTCGTATTGCAGTGTAGCTCCAACCTCTATACCAATAGAAGACTTCTGTGTAATTTTATCATTAATATTAAGCGGGTCCGCTGCTGCTATGTTACTAATTGGACCCTGTATCCTGGCTGTGGTAGGCAGGATATCCACTTGCTTTTCTGTAAGTGTACGAAAGCCCTCTGCAGCGGTTATATAATATTTTACAGAAGCTTTAGAATTGAATGAGTTTTTCTTTGGTTTATTGTAAAATGCAAAATTGTCTATCCACTCTTTATCCCTGTCAGATTTATTATTAGCAACGACAAGGTCAATTTTCTCTGTTTTTTTATTTTCTTCCTCTAAAGTATTAGGTGAAGCAGGTATTGAATTTTCTTCGAGATTATCAGATAAAACTTCAGTAGAATTATTGTTTACTTGAGATTCTATAAAACCTAAATCTACATTTGGAGATGCTAAAGAAATTTCTGTATTTGGAACAGCAATGATATCAGTGCCGGCTTGTTCATTTTTTCCAACTGATATTGAAGAACTTTTTGAGTCTGTTGCAACTAACTCAGAACCAGTATTAATTTCAGAATAAGTTTCTCTCCTTGTTTTTGCTACAGAAGAAATATCATTTGATTGAATATCTTTTTCAATGGCCGGACCAGAACTTTGTTGATTGTATAAAACTGTATTGTCTGGAACAGCAGATGAGGCTAAAAGCTTTGATGCTTCGGTGTTGTCAGAAGGTTCTTTAATGCTTGCAGAAGTTGAATTGTTCTCAGCTATGGATTTGTTTTGATCTGCAGTAGAAACTTTGGCAGCAGAATTAATGTTTTTATTTATTGAATTATTATTAACCACACCAAGATAAAGGATAGCAGAAATAAGCAATAGGCAAACAGCTACAGATGGCCATTTGCGGCTGGGGTGCAAATCATTATACAAACTATACCAAATCCTGCGGGAAGGGTACATCTTAAAATCAGAGGTAGCCTCGTTGAGGAATGAACTAAGTTCGTCTTCTTTGTAAAAATTATCTTCCATTTCCATGAAGAGATTTAATATTGGGCAAATTGCCTTCGATCATTTTCATTTTATTTTATTTTGCTGATGATGAAAGGCCTGCAATCTTGTTATTGTTATTTCTAAATATAATTTTCCTTTGCACTAAAATATCCTCCAGCATTACTTTAGCTCTTGTGTACTGGCTGCGGCTCGTGCTTTCACCAACATCCAGCAATTCACCTATTTCTTTATGGGAAAACCCTTCTAGTGCAAATAAATTTAATACAGTTCTGTAGCCTATTGGTAAAAGCCTGATGCATTCCACAACTTGCTTAGCCTGCATAATAGCGGGGATCATATCTTCCTTTACATGAATAGCATGTGCATGGATGAGATCAACGCTTTCTTTAAATTTTTTGTTCTTTTTCAGAATATTGATACAGGTATGCACAATTATCCTCCGGACCCACCCTTCCAACGAACCCTCATTTCTAAATTGGTGCAACTGAGTAAAAACTTTTATAAAGCCTTCCTGCAACATATCTTCAGCATCCTCTCGATTTTTTGCAAAACGATAGCACACCCCAAGCATTTTGGGGCTAAACCGGTTATACAACGCCTCTTGTGCAGCTGCATTGTTCCTGATACTTCCTGCAAGCATAAGCTCTTCGGTCATAGATTTTGGTTTGTTGCCTATAAATATAGTCAATAAATTTTGCAAAAACGCTGCTTCACCTCCATAAAAATTCTGAGATTGAAGCTTGATACCTAAATGAAAAAAACTGCAGTTTTAATGTTAATTAATAGCCTTAACTCGGGGTAGTCGTTTTCCGTTTGGGGCGAATAAGGCTATCAGCAGGGTAGTAAGATTTTATGGAGTCCCTGGTAGATTTTGTCCAGGCAATTAGTGCTTTTTTTTGCTCACTATTTATTTTAGCACTTCTGTGAATGGATGTATAGCTTTCCAAAGGCATTTCCCCTTCTTCTACCTGCTCCTGCACTTCCTCAAGTTTATGGAATTGTTTCCATGCCGGATATGAAAGAAAGTTTGAAAAATTAAGCTCTTTTTTACCATCTCTTATATTATCTCCCAACCACCAGGCAACAGGCTGTATACTCGCATACCAGGGATAATCAGTAGTGTTGCTATGACAATCATAGCAACTTGCTTTAAAAACACTTTCAACTTCTGGAGTAAGCGTATACCTGTTTGTGATGTGATTTATATTCTCTACAACCTGGATATTTTTTTCTGGTCTGGGTATAACCTGTGCGAACAAGAAAATCACAACCAGGCCTATGACAATTGTTTTAAATATCCTTTTCTTTTTCAATTTTTTCTTTTTAGGAATGCTCATTTTATTAGTTAAATCAAAATATTACCAGACATTTCCGCAGGTATAGGGACTCCCATCATTGTAAGAATCGTAGGTGCTAAATCACCTAGTTTGCCACCATCTTTTATAATTCCTTTCCACTCTTTGTCTATAATAAAAAATGGAACCAGGTTTAGTGTATGTGCAGTATTGGGTGTGCCATCAGCATTTATTACATAGTCTGCATTTCCATGATCGGCAGTTAGAAAAATCGCATAATCCTTTTCAAGGGCGGCATTCACTACTCTTTCCACACAAGCATCTACAGTTTCTACAGCTTTAATGATTGCTTCCCAAACACCGGTATGTCCTACCATATCAGCATTTGCAAAGTTCAGGCAAATAAAATCAGGCTCATTTTCATAGATCTCTGCTACGATTTTTTCGGTTACTTCAAATGCATTCATTTCAGGTTGCAGATCATAGGTGGCCACTTTTGGTGAAGGAACCATCAGCCTTTTTTCATGCTCAAAAACCGCTTCTCTTCCACCGCTAAAAAAGAAACTGACATGAGGGTATTTTTCTGTTTCTGCTATCCTTACCTGTGATTTTCCTCTTGCTGCAAGTACTTCACCAATTGTATTTTTAAGGTCATCTTTTTCATACATAACAGCAACATTATCATAAGTATGATCGTAGCGAGTCATGGTAGTATAATGCAGTTTTAATTTGTGCATACCAAGCTCAGGGAAGTTTTGTTGGGTAAGGGCTTCTGTTATTTCACGACAACGGTCGGTCCGAAAATTGAAAGCAATTACTGCATCTCCGTTTTCTATTCTTCCATTTTTGATGTTGGCATTGATGATCGGTAGAATAAATTCATCGCTTATGCCATTCTCATAACTATGTTTTATCGCCTCAGAAAGATTATTAGCTTTTTCTCCAATCCCATTTACCAAACAATCATAGGCCAATTTCATTCTTTCCCAGCGTTTATCACGGTCCATAGCATAGTACCTGCCTGTAATAGTGGCTATTTGCCCGGTTGATTCATTTAAATGAGCCTGCAATTCATTGATGAAATGTAGCCCCGAATGAGGGTCTGTATCTCTTCCATCTGTAAAGGCATGAATAAGTACGTTGGTAAAGTCTTTGTCTGCACATGCAGTAGTAATAGCTTTTAGATGTTCAATGTGGGAATGTACACCACCATCGCTTACCAGGCCGAGAAGGTGAAGTTTCTTATTATTTACAGCAGCATATTCTATAGCCGCATTTAATGCATTATTTTTTGAGAATTCACCTGTTTTAATAGCAACATTTATGCGCTCCAGGTCCTGGTATACAATTCTGCCTGCACCAAGGTTAAGGTGCCCAACCTCACTATTACCCATCTGCCCTTCGGGTAATCCAACTGCATTACCACAAGTCACTAATGTATTATTTGAGTATTTCTGGTATAAAGAACTTACAAATGGCACTTTTGCATGCTGTATGGCATCACTTTTTTCTACTTCTCCAAGTCCCCATCCATCCATGATAATGAGAATAACTTTTTTGTCTGACATAATTTTTTCTTGCTGTTTTATCCTTGTAAAAATATATAATTTGTTTGCGGGGTTCGAAATAACAATCAATTACTCTTTTACAGATATTACATTTAAATTATAATAATGTAAAAATAAGGACGTTATTTACCTACGATGGTTGAGGAAAAAAGTGGTTTACTTTTTTTGGCCTTATACTCCGTATATTACACAACTACATACTGGCATACTTTTCGTATAAGTGGGGACGAATCCTATATTGTCTCTTTTTTTAAAGTTAGATTTTATGAAAAAACTATTTATTCCAATATTGTCCATTGTTTTACTTGCTTCTTTTTCACTTGGTACAGGAATAGGGGATGTTATAAATGCCTTGAAATCAGGCAGTGCTTCCCAGGTATCAAAATATTTTGATGCTACTATTAATATTACAATTGCAGATAAGAGCAACAGCTACAGCAAGAGCCAGGGAGAAATAATACTAAGGGATTTTTTTATCAACAACCCGGTGAAAGGTTTTTCTATTATCCACCAGGGTGACAATGCAGGATCTCAATATTGTATTGGTACCCTTTCTACAAAAAAAGGGGATTATCGTACCACCATTTACATGAAACAAAAAGGGAATAATCAAACCTTACAGGAGATCAGGTTTGAAAAATAAAGCCTAATATTAATCCTGGTAAAAACTATAAATCACTATAATCCTTAGTTGAATTTTACCAGTAGGAGTTCTACGTTCTTGATTACAATCCACTTCAGAAAAAAATAACAGGTAGCTTATGAGAAAGCTGCTTTTTTTTATTTGCGATGCATAGTTTTACCTTTGTTATATGCATTCATACGATCAACAATTAAATTTCCTCATCAAAAATGCCCTTGCAGAAGATGTGGGAGATGGAGATCATTCTACCTTAAGCACTATAGATCCTGAACAGGCGGGAGAAGCAGTTCTTAAGATCAAGCAGGAAGGAATTCTTGCCGGAATGGAAGTGGCAAAATCAATCTTCCAGTTTGTAGAGCCTGCAGTGGTAATGCATGCGATGATGCATGATGGTGATGAAATGAAGCCCGGTGATATCGCTTTTAAAATAAATGCCAGGGTGCATACAATCCTTACCTGCGAAAGATTAGTACTGAACAGCATGCAGCGAATGAGTGGTATAGCAACACTAGCTAAGAAATATACAGACAAGCTCATAGGTTATCATACAAAACTGTTGGATACGAGGAAGACAACACCAAATTTTCGATTGCTGGAAAAGCAAGCAGTACAAATAGGTGGAGCTTTAAACCACCGGATGGGTTTGTATGACATGATCATGCTGAAGGATAACCATATTGATTATAGCGGTGGGATTACGATGGCAGTGAATAGTGCTTATAAATATGTGCAGGAGAAGAAACCAGGTATTAAGATAGAAGTAGAAACAAGATCTTTGGCTGATGTGAAAGAAGCTCTGGAAACCGGAAAGGTTAACCGCATCATGTTAGATAATTTTACCCCGGAAAAAATCATAGAAGCATTGAAAATAATAAACGGAAAAGTGGAAACTGAAGCAAGTGGTGGTATAAATTTTGACAACCTGGAAGCTTATGCTGCAACTGGTGTAGACTTCATCAGCAGCGGAGCAATTATTCACCAGGCAGTTAGCCTGGATTTGAGCCTGAAAGCAACTGTCTATAAATAAGTACAATGACAAAAAATAAAAAAACCAGTTCTCCGTTTGTATATAGTACCGACCCTGATTTTGTGCCACAGGATGAAACTGAATCAGTGGAAGCTTACCCGGCAGCGGGGATGCAGAAGGTAAAAGTAGTTTTACAAACAAAACACCGGGCGGGAAAGGCTGTAACCATGCTGGAAAACCTGCAGGCAACTGATGAGGAAATGGAGAAAATAGGTAAGCAGCTAAAGGTTTTTTGTGGAACAGGTGGTTCAGTAAAAGATGGAGAAATCATTATACAGGGAGACAACCGGGACAAGGTATTGCAATGGTTACATAAGAACGGGTATGCAGCAGCTAAAAAGGTTTAAGTGTTTTTATCATAAATTATAGCAAAGCACAATACAAATTCTCTTATATTCATAACAAGGAAATAAGCAACAAGATGGAAAATAAAATCTCACAGGGAGTAGGCATAACGGTTGAAACATTTTATCAACCCGAGTACAGCAATCCTCGAAATGCTGAATGTATGTTTGCATATAGGATCACCATACAAAATCAAAATGCGTTTCCAATACAACTTTTGCGTCGCCATTGGTTCATCTTTGACAGTAATGGAACCAAGAGAGAAGTAGAAGGTGAGGGCGTTGTGGGTATACAGCCCGTAATTCATCCCGGAGGAGATTACCAGTACGTAAGTGGATGCAACCTGAACAGTGAAATGGGAAGAATGTACGGAACTTACGAGTTGCAGAACTTACACAACAAATTTTTGTTTAGTGTAGATATACCTGTATTTGAAATGATTGTCCCTTTTAAACTCAATTGATAATTATTAGTTGCAATCCTCACATACATTAGGTTTGCGGGATCGGGAACTGTAAATTTGCAATTATCCCAGGAATCATCGTTAAAAATAATATTTTAGTAACAATACCTTATGGCCAAAATCGTCTTTAACAACAAAAGCAATGAATTCTATATTTCTTTGAAAAAAAGTGTAGATGATTATTTCGTTAAGAACAATATTTCAAAAACAGGCGATTGGAGACTATACTTGAAAACAGTTGTTTTGCTCAGTGTATTCCTGGGAACATATGTTTTTGTAATGTTTAACCAGCCATCTGTGGCTCTGGCGTTAGCATCCACAATAATCCTTGGTTTTGCGGGAGCCGGTATTGGTTTCAGTATTATGCACGATGCCAATCATGGCAGTTACAGCAGCAATTCCAGGCTGAATGACTTCCTTGGACTGACCATAAATATGCTTGGCGCAAATGGATATTTTTGGAAGCAAAAACATAATATCATTCACCATACATATACCAATGTAGATGGCATCGATGATGATATAGCCAAGAGCCCGATTATCCGTCAATGCGAAAGTCAGAAATGGGTACCAGCCCATAAAGTGCAACACCTCTATCTTGTTCCTATTTATGCCTTGTCAACTATTTTCTGGGTATTCATTATGGATTCCAAAAAATATTTTAGCAGGAAAATATATACCACAGACGCCTGGAAACTTTCTCCAAGAAATCACTTTGTGTTTTGGGCAACAAAGATTTTTTACGTTACTTTTTATATTATTGTTCCAATCATAACCTGGGGTTTCCTTGGCTGGCTGGCTGGTTTCTTTCTATACAATGCAGTGATCGGGCTTACATTATCTCTTGTATTTCAATTGGCTCATGTGGTGGAGAATACAGAATTTGAGCATATTCCACTTGATGAAACCAAGCATGTAGAAACAGCCTGGGCAGAACATCAAATAAAAACCACAGCCAATTTTGCTATGGGTAATAAAATTATCAACTGGTATGTTGGCGGGTTAAATTTCCAGATAGAACACCACCTATTCCCCAGGATTAGTCATGTTCATTATCCGGCAATCAGTAAAATAGTTCAGGACAAGTGTGCAGAGTTTGGGTTGCCTTACAATAATTATAAAACCTTCAGTGGTGCACTGGCTTCTCACTTCAGGGTAATGAAAGCTTTGGGTAAAGCACCAGTATTGGTAGTCGCAGATGCTAAAATTGCTGCATAGTAGATCAGATTTCTTTGTGCCATGGAATAAATGTCATAAAATTTATTTGTCGCTATTTTAATCCTATTTCAAAATGGCATTCAGGTATTTCCACATCCTGGAAACCCTTTTTCATCAACCGTTTTTTAAAGGCCTGCTGTACTTCATATTCCCCATGCACCAGGAATAGCTTCTTTACTTTTTGGATATCCTGGCAGGCTAAGAACTGGTAGAGGTCATGGTAATCACCATGTGCGCTCATACTCCTGATTTCTCCGATGTCTGCATTTACTTCATGGAGTTGTCCGAAGATGCCTACTTCTTTTGGATGTTCTTTAAGTCTTCCTCCCAAAGATTGCGGTTCGCAATAACCAGTAAGTAAAATACTGTTCCTGCTATTTTCAATCGTATTGCTAATGTGGTGCTTCACCCTTCCTGCGTCTGCCATTCCGCTTGCAGAAATGATTACACAAGGCCCTTTGAAATAGTTAAGCATTTTACTTTCATCTACCGTTTTTATGAATTTCAATCCCTTAAATCCAAAAGGATCCTGGTCATTCTGCATGATCTTTTGTACCCTGCTGTTAAAGTACTGCGGGTAACTTTTGATGATTTGAGTAGCTGTGATAGAAAGTGGACTGTCTACAAAATAATCCAGTGGGGGAAGTCGATTTTCCAGCTCCAGCTGGTTCAGTGCAAAAAGGATTTCCTGTGTGCGACCAACACTGAATGCCGGCAAGACCAGCTTCCCTTTTTTCTGCAGGCATGTTTTGTTTATCCATTCCAGTAGTCCATCTGGTGTAGTGTAAATTTCTTCATGCAGGCTGTCACCATAAGTACTTTCCAATATGATAAAATCAGCCTGTGAGAATACATCCGGTGACCGTAAAATAATATCCCTGTATCGGCCCACATCACCACTAAAGGTCAGTTGATGTGTTTTGCCGTTTATAGGAAACTTTACATGCACACAAGCACTTCCAATAATATGTCCTGCGTCAGTAAAACAAAATTCAAGGTCCTTATCTATTAAGGTCCAGTTGTTATAATCCACCGTTACAAAATGATCTGCTGCTGCTATAGCATCCATGGTATCATAGAGTGGTTGCACATATTGCCGCCCTTCCCTTGCCCTTCTTTTGTTTTCAAATTTCACGTCAGACTCCTGTATGCCGGCACTATCTGTCATCAGTACAATTGCCAGGTCTTTTGTAGCTGGCGTAGCATAAATCTTTCCCTTATAGCCACGTTTTACAAGCAGTGGTATCAAGCCGCAATGATCTATATGAGCATGGCTGAGGATCATGTAGTCTACATCGGCTGCATCAAAACCTAAGTCTTCATTTAGTTCCGGCGTTTCTTTGCCCATACCCTGGTACATACCACAGTCCAGTAATAATTTTTTTCCATTATCGAGAGTGAGTAAGTGTTTACTTCCCGTAACCGTACGGGCAGCACCGTGAAAAGCAATCTTCATAAAAATATTATTATGTCAGATTGTAATTTAAGCTTTATTTTTTCTTTGTTATCAGGAAACAGAAGTAGAAGATTTCAGGATATCTCTTACAATGGCCAGGTGGTGGTTAGTATGGATACCCAGGAATTTGATGGTAGTTTTTTTGTTTAGGTGCCCAAAAAATGGATGATCAAAGTGATTTTTTCTTTCTAATGTTGGAAGGCTTTCTAACAGGTTCCTGGTTGTTTGTAAATGATCTTTTAGCTGTTGGATATTTAATTTAGCGGTTGGGGTTACTGTCTTAGGAGCTTTAGCCCTACCTCTTGGAATTTTTCCGGTAAATAAAATAATGTGTTTGATCAGTTTGAAAGATGGCTTATAGTATTTAGGATCTGAGGAGATTGCCGCATTGCAAATGTTTTCAATGGTGAGCAGACTATGCTCAAGGTGCCAGCCAACTGCTGCAGATGATACTGTGTCATTTACTTTTTCGAGAGCAGGAATTGATTTTTCTATCTCTTCCAACTGCGCATAAAGCTTTTCCATGTTTATATAAATTTATTGCAAAATTATTAGCTGCACCAGGTCACAAGTTTGGAAAGCAGACTTATGCATGTCAGATTCACAATTCACAATTGATAATTACTAGTAAGCCCATTTTATCCATGTTGCTCCCCAGGTAAATCCACCACCAAAAGAAGCAAGAATTAGGTTGTCCCCCTTATTCAATTTCTTTTCCCATTCCCACAAACAAAGGGGAATTGTAGCAGCTGTAGTGTTGCCGTATTTCTGAATATTGATCATTACTTTTTCTCTTGGCAATTCCATCCTGCTGGCTGCAGCATCTATGATCCTCATGTTTGCCTGGTGTGGTACCAGCCATGCTATGTCATCTGCAGTCAGGTTGTTTCTCTCCATCAGTTCATAGCTGATATCTGCCATCCCTTTTACAGCAAATTTAAAAACTGCCTGGCCTTCCTGGAAAACATAGTGTTCTTTTGCAAGTACAGTTTCCACAGTAGAAGGTCTTACTGATCCTCCGGCTTTCATGTGCAAATGTTTGGCGCCATTTCCGTCGCTACGCAATAAACTATCCAAAATTCCATTCCCATCTGCATTTGGTTCCAGTAAAACTGCACCGGCCCCATCACCAAAAATAATACAAGTGGTCCGGTCGCTATAATCTATAATACTGCTCATCTTATCTACCCCTACAACGATCACTTTTTTGTACCTGCCACTTTCTATAAAGGATGCGCCGGTGGTGAGTGCATAAAGAAAACCACTACATGCTGCTCCCAAATCAAATCCAAACGAATTCACCATTCCACACTCAGCAGCTATAATATTTGCTGTAGCAGGAAAAACCATATCCGGAGTGACAGTGGCACAAATAACACAATCTATTTCTGCAGGGTCTAATTCCTTTTTTTTCAATATTTCATTCACAGCTCTTATACCCATGAAACTACTTCCCTGGCCTGGCTCTTTCAAAATATGCCTCTCCTTAATGCCTGTCCTGGTGCGAATCCATTCATCTGAAGTGTCTATCATGGTTTCCAATTCCTGGTTAGTAAGCACATACTCGGGAACATAGCCACCCACAGAGGTAATTGCCGCTTTAATATTTTGCATTCTATTGTTTATAAGTGAAATATGGTGATTTGTTTTGATGCAAAGGTTATAAAAAAAAACCCAAAATGGGGGCGGAATTCACTTGGTTCCTCGTATATTATTCTTAATTTCGTTTCTACAATTTTTTGCGTGTTATGTATGCTTACCTTGACGGAAGGTTTACTTTTAAATCCCCTGCAATGTTACATGTTGATGTTCATGGGGTTGGTTTTGAAGTAAATATCACACTGAATACTTATACTGCTATTCAGTTATTGGATGGAGGAAAACTTTTTGTGCATTTGCAGGTGAAAGAAGATGCGCATACATTGTATGGGTTTGCAGAGCAGGCAGAAAAAGAAATGTTTTTAATGTTGATAAGTGTTTCCGGTGTAGGTGCAGCAATTGCCCGCATGATGTTGTCATCTTTGCAGGCAGATGAGATTGCTGCCGCAATAACACAGGGAAATGTAAGGTTACTTGAAGGTGTGAAAGGAATAGGGAAGAAAACTGCTGAACGACTTGTTCTGGAGTTGAAGGATAAAGTAAACCGTGGATCAGCCTCAGCTGTTACAATGCCTGCACAAGGTACAAATGTGCAAAATGATGCATTTACAGCACTTATGGCACTTGGTATAGGAAGAACACAGGCCGATCAGGCCCTACAAAAAATATTAAGGAATGAACCTGATATTGTCAATTTAGAAGAATTAATAAAAAAAGCCTTAAAAGCAATTTGATAGAACCTCTACGCTAATTTATTAACCAGAATGGTGCTTTTCAAGAAATTTTTTTTCAGCCTCCTTATCAGTGGTTTGGTTTTGCTTCTGCCTTGTTCTACTCAGGCGCAAGTTGATTCCCTGCACTATCCCATTCAGGATTACAGGGGAGATAATGTAAGCGGACGAAACAATTCTACTTTTGATTTTGGCAATCCTTCAAATTTTTCCGATTCTGTTTCCTACGATCCTATAACCAAAAGATACACCGTATTTGAAAAAATCGGAAATTTCTATTACCGTGTACCCACTACCTACAATTTTGATGAGTACTGGCAGATGCGGTATAAGCAAGCAGAAAAAGAATATTTTCAAAAAAGGGCAAATACCACCAGCATCCTCAACCGGGGCAAACTGACCAAACCCAAACTTTCGCTTTACGATAATTTATTCAATCGACTTTTTGGAAATGGCGAGATTGACATAACTCCCCAGGGGTTTGTAGATATAACTGCGGGTTACCAGGGCCAAAAGACAGATAACCCAACCCTGCCGGAAAGGGCCAGGAACAATGGCGGGCTTGATTTCAACATGAATGCCCAGGTGAATGTAAACGCCAGCATTGGTGACAAATTAAAATTTCCAATCAACTATAACACACTTGCCAACTTTGACCTTGACAATCAGTTGAAGCTTGATTATACCGGTGGGGCAGATGAAATATTAAAAAGATTTGAAGCAGGAAATGTGAGTTTTCCAAGCAGGGGAACTTTAATTCCCGGAGCACAACAGTTGTTTGGTATAAAAACACAGCTTCAGTTTGGAAAGCTGTATGTTACTACCATCCTTGCCAACCAAAAATCACAGAGACAAAGCGTAAATCTCCAGGGTGGGGCAGCTGCGCAGCTTTTCAATGTAAAAGCTGATGAGTATGAAGAGAATCGTCATTTCCTTTTGGCTCAATACTTTAGGGATAATTATGACCAGGTGATGAGTAATCTCCCTGCAGTTATTTCCCAGGTAAAAGTACTGAGGCTGGAAGTTTGGGTAACTAATAAAATAGGTACTACTACAGAAACCAGGGATATAACAGCCCTTGCAGATCTTGGTGAGATCAATCCATTCCTGCAACCACCACTTGTAAATGTGTTGAGCAGCCAGGCGCCTCCTACAAATAACAGCAATGACCTTTTAGCCAAGATAAAAAGTCAACCTGATTTCAGAAATCCAGCACTTGTGTTTAATAACCTTACCAATGGCTTAGGACTAAAACCGGTTCAGGATTTTGAAAAAACATTTGCCCGCAAACTTGATTCAACTCAATATTTTTATAACCAGGATGTAGGTATGGTTTCGTTAAACCAACCCTTACAAACTGACGAAGTATTGGGTGTAGCTTACCAATATTCCTTCAGGGGTAAGATCTTCCAGGTAGGTGAATTCTCCCAGGATGTTCCACCGGATAGCACTACAGCTACACAAAGGGTGATCTTTTTAAAATTATTGAAAGCTACCTCCCAGCGACCTCTTTTGCCAATCTGGGACCTGATGATGAAGAACGTATATTCCATCGGATATGGTACACTATCTCCACAGGATTTTAAACTAAATGTACTATACGAAGAACCTGGCCTTGGTGCCAAGCGTTATGTACCATTCGGAAATAAAAACCAGGGTGCGCCGATCATTTCATTAATTAATCTTGACCGGTTGAATAACCAGCTTGATCCTCAACCTGATGGTGTATTCGATTATGTGGAGGGTTATACTGTAGTTTCCAATTTTAGCCGGATTATTTTCCCTGTATTAGAGCCATTTGGTAGAAGCCTTGCTGCAGAGGTCTACACTGATCCAGCATCAGTTCCTAATATAAACGATACATTGTATTATGCGTTATATGATTCTATCAAAAGCACAGCACAGCAGTTTCCAAACCTAAACAGGTTTGTACTGAAAGGATCTGCAAAAACTTCTGGCTCTGCAGACATTAGTATAGGTTACAATATTCCCCGAGGATCAGTTACAGTTAGCGCTGGTGGAAGAAACTTGTTAGAAGGTGTAGATTATGATATTAATTATGATCTTGGAACTATAAAAATAACCAACCAGGCTATACTCAATGCAGGATTACCTGTGCAGGTAAATTTTGAAAATAACGCTGGTTTTGGATTGCAGCAGCGCTCCTATATGGGTGTACGGCTAGACTACCTGGCTAAGAATACTGCCAAAGAACAACTTTCTATTGGTGCCACTATGGTGCGGTTGAGCGAAAGACCGTTTTTCACCAAAGTAAATTTAAATGATGATCCGATCAGGAACACTATGTTTGGTGCCGACCTGAACTATAGAAAGGATATTCCAAGGATGACCAAGTGGCTGAATAAACTTCCGTTTTACAAAACTGAAGCGCCATCTACTTTGAATGTATATGCAGAAGGAGCTATGCTAAAACCTGGACATGCACCACAGATAGGCCGTGGAAAGGATGGGGTAATTTATATTGATGATTTTGAGGGAAGTAATAGTGGGTTGGACCTTAAATTCCCTGCTGTAAACTGGCAACTGGCAAGTACACCATTTGGTGCTACTGATAAAAACGGTACTATTTTATTTCCTGAAGCTGACCTTACTAATAACCTGGACTATGGGAAGAACAGGGCTAAAATGGCCTGGTACCAGATTGAACAAACTTTACAACAATTCCGTGGACCAAATAATCCTATTGGTGCTAATGTAGACTTTCTGAGTGATCCAAGGATGAGGGCAGTGTTCCAAAAAGAAATTTTTCCACAGCGTACCACAGGCTTTGGAGAAAGCCAGTTACTTACTTTTGACCTGGCCTATTACCCAACCCAACGGGGGCCTTATAATTTCGACCAATCAGGTGTAGATGTGTCGGGTAAATTACAAAATCCAAGGAAGCGCTGGGGTGGATTGATGCGTAGCCTGGATCAGACAGATTTTGAAACTGCCAATATTGAATTTATAGAATTCTGGATGCAGGATCCTTTTATAAATGCGAAATTAGTACCGAATGCATCAAATTCAACCGGTGGTAAATTATATTTTAACCTGGGTAATATCAGTGAGGATATCCTGAAAGACGGCCGCAGGTTTTATGAAAATGGACTGCCAACACCAACTGCACCAGCACCGGTGGAAAATACTGTTTGGGGAAGGGTGCCAAGAAACCCTATACAGGTGACCAATGCATTTAGCAATAATGCTGAAGACCGTAAATTCCAGGACCAGGGACTTGATGGGCTTACAGATACCGCGGAAGTAACTAAAAGAAGGGATTACCTGGATGGGCTTGCAGCTACGTATGGTACAAGTTCAAGAGTATACCAGGAAGCACTGGCAGATCCATCAGCAGATAATTTTAAAAACTATCGGGATGCAGGTTTTGGAGCAGGAGATGATATCCTCAACCGGTACAAAAATTACAATAATCCTGAAGGAAATTCTCCAATTGATGGAGGGGGTCAATTTATTAATGCCTCTACTCTTTATCCAGATGCAGAAGACCTGAACAGGGACAATACACTAAATGAAACAGAGGAATATTTTCAATATATAGTAGACATAAAACCCAGTACTGCTCCTGAGATGAATATTGGACAGAATTATATTGTCGATAAAAAAGTGGTTTCTATTCCTTTGGTAGATGCAACCAGCAGGAACGAAACCTGGTACCAGTTCAGGATTCCTATCTCTCAATACGACAGGAAAATAGGAAGTATCCCTGATTTTAAATCAATCCGTTTCATCAGGATGTTTGCTACAGATTTTGAGGACAGTGTAGTAATGCGTTTTGGCCAGCTGCAGCTTACAAGAAATATCTGGAGAAAGTTCCAATATAGAATTGATACTTCAGGATTGTATGCCAGCCCATCTGATGCTATTCTTAATGTGGGAGCGGTTAATATAGAAGAAAATGATAAGCGTACACCATTGCCATACAGAACTCCTGCTGCAATTGAAAGGGTGCAAACACAGAGTAACAATGGTGTAAATCTTTTGCAGAATGAGCAGGCAATGACACTACAATTCCGTGGGCTTACAAAAGGAGATGCCAAAGGCGTTTTCCAAACGTTTGCAGACAGAGACCTGCGCCAGTTTAGGAAACTACAAATGTATATTCACCTGGAAAGTGCCATCTCACCAGCAAATACTTTTGAAGACAATGATATGGATGCGGTGATAAGGCTGGGATCGGATTTTGTAAACAATTATTACCAGATCAGAATTCCATTGATAAAAACCGCCCACGGTGCTTCCAGTCTTGATCCAAATTCAATTCAGTACAATGACACACTCTGGATCCCTGGAAACTCTTTGGACGTAGCGCTTGATGACCTGACTAGGTTAAAGCAAAACAGGAATAAATCCAGTACTCCTTTAAATCAAATTTATAGAGAGCTGAGAGCAGACGGGCAGGAATATGCAGTATTAGGAAATCCTAACCTGGCTGAAGTCAGGGGTATTCTTATAGGTGTAGAAAATACAAGGGTAGAAGAGGCTTATGGAGAAATGTGGGTAAATGAACTCAGGCTCAGCAGTATAGATGAAAAAGGGGGTTATGCAGCCCTGGCCAGGGTAGATTTAAACCTTGCCGATCTTGGAACTATAAGCATAAGCGCTAATGGACATACCAATGGTTTCGGAACTTTAGAACAAAAAATAAATGAACGATTCAGGGACGATTTTATACAGTTTGACGTAGCTGCAAACCTGGAATTAGGTAGACTTTTACCAAAGAGTGCCGGATTACAAATACCTGTATATGCTGCATATTCTAAATCTATCAGTACTCCCGAATATGATCCTGTCGATCTTGATATCAGGTTAAAAGACAAGATTGCTGATGTAGATAACAGAGAAGCAAAAGATTCTATACGCAGTACGGCTCTTGATGTCACAAGTACTACTACACTGAACTTTACCAACGTAAGAAAAGTAAAGACCAATGATAAGCCTGTTCATTTATGGGATATCGAGAATATTGACTTGAGTTACTCTTATGTAAATATCAATAGCCATTCACCGCTTATTGAGTACAATGATGTCACTCGTCACAGGGGTGCAATTGGTTATAATTATACCAGGTCACCTAAATATATTGAGCCTTTCAAAAGGGTTTTTGGGAAAACAAAATCAAAATGGTTAGGCTTGGTTAAAGATTTCAACTTTAGCTACCTGCCATCACAGCTGAGTTTCAGGGCTGATCTCAGCCGACAGTTTGGTGTGATCAGGCCGAGAAGTATTGGGACGGATAAATACCAGATACCCGAAACCTATGACAAATATTTTGTGTTTCAGCGGGACTATATCATGCGCTGGAATTTCACCAGGTCACTTACACTCGATTATACAGCAACCAACAATAGCCGTATAGATGAGCCGGCTGGCAGAATAGATACAAAAGAAAAAAAGGACAGTATCTGGAAAAATTTATTTGATGGAGGAAGAAATACACTGTTTAATCAGAATGCAATTTTTGCTTACACTTTGCCTACCAGCAAATTGCCTTTGCTTGACTGGACAACGATGCAGTTAAACTACCAGGCCGGTTATAGATGGATAGGCGCCAGCCGCCTTGCTGTAGGACTTGGGAACATATTGGAAAATAGTGCAACCGAGGGAGCTACAGTACAACTTGATTTCAACAGGTTTTACCAAAAAAGTAAATTCCTCCGCCAACTGGATCAGCCTAAAAAAATAGAGGATAAAGAAAAGTGGAAGAACAGGTGGAGCAAAGTGACGGATAGTGTAACGAATAAACAAGGTGAAAGGGTGTTGCGTACAAAACGGGTTTTAGACAAAACAGCCTTGCCTTACCTGGGTACCACTGCCCGTGTTCTGGGAAAACTGCTGACCAGTGTTAAACAAGCAAACTTGAACTATGCTACTGTTGCCAGAACAACACTTCCGGGGTACATAGACAGTACGCAATATATTGGTCAGAACTTTAGAAGCATGCAACCTGGTTTTGATTTTATACTGGGCCACCAGCCAGATACAAACTGGCTGAACAGAAAAGCTGCACAGGGTGTGATCACAAAAGATACAAACTTCAACTACTTGTTTCAACAGCGGTATGACCAGCGGATCACTGCAGGGGCAACTATACAACCAATCCGTGACTTGAATATTACAGTAGATCTGAGGAAAACATTTAATAAAGACTTTTCGGAAACTTTCCGTTTCATAGATACTTCCGGTGGTGCCAACAGAAAATTCCAGCACCTGAATCCTTATACAAATGGTGGATTTGATGTAAGTTATATTGCTTTCAAAACACTGTTTGGCAAATTTGATCCTAACCAGGTCTCTGAGACTTTTAAAACTTTTGAGGCTAACAGGATAATTTTGTCCAAGCGATTAGGTGCACTGAACCCCAATAGTACAGGTCAAACTGCAGATGGTTATTCTATAGGTTATGGTAAATATGCAGTGGATGTATTAATCCCATCATTTATAGCTGCATACACCGGCAAAGATCCAAACACCGTAGCACTGATAAAACAGGATAATCCAAATATTAAATCAAATCCATTCAGCGGCTTGAAACCAAAGCCAAACTGGAGGCTCGATTATAGCGGACTTTCCAGGATGAAAGGATTAGATAAAATATTTACGAATATCATCATTTCTCATGGTTATAATGGAAGCCTGAGCATGAATGGATTTACTTCTGCTTTGTTGTATGAAGACAGGTTTAGTTACCCTAGCTTTATTGATACTTCCTCTAATAATTTTATACCCTACTTCCTGGTACCTAATATTACGATAGGTGAGCAGTTTGCTCCGCTTGGCGGAATTGATTTGACCTTTGTAAACCAACTGACAACGAAATTTGAATACAGCAAGAGCCGTCAGCTGAGTTTGAGTTTATACGATTTCCAGCTAAGTGAAGTAAATAGTACTGAGTTCAGGCTGGGTGCAAGTTGGAGAAAACGTGGATTAAAACTGCCTTCGTTCATTAAACTGCCAAAATTCCTGAACCCGGATGGAGGATCCAGTTTAACTAACGAAATAGCTTTCCAGTTTGATTATACTGTGAGAAATAATTCTACTTCCAACAGCAGGTTAGATCAGGATATTAATTTCCCTACAGCTGGTAGTAAAGACATTACTATATCCCCAAACATTAGTTATTACCTGAACAACAGGGTTAATATTAAACTGTATTTTGATCAGCGGAAGATTATCCCTTACATCAGTAGCAGTGCCCCTACAACCAATACAAGAGCAGGGGTGCAGATAAGGATATCGCTGGCTCAATAAGTGAAAAGTGAAAAGTTGAAAACTTATAGTGAAAAGTTGATAGTGATAAATTGAGCATGCCTAAAATAGGTTGACACAAATTTTTAGCAATAACTCACAACTCATAACTTTTTAAAGGATTCCTTCATCTGCAAAACTCATATAGCCTTCTGTGCTTACAATAATGTGGTCGAGCAGGCGGATATCCATTATTGCAGCAGCTTGTTTCATTTTTTGCGTCAAAGAAATATCGGCCTGGCTGGGGCGAAGATTCCCGGAAGGATGATTGTGTGAGATTAGTAGTGCAGTGGCATTTAATTCCAAAGCTTTTTTTAGTATGATCCTTGGGTCAGCCACGGTACCCGTCATTCCTCCACGGCTTATGATCTCAAATTTCTTTACTTTATTGGCCGTGTTCAGGTACAACACAGCAAATACTTCATGATCATAATCCTTTAATTTAGTTTGTAGATATTGAGCAACGCTCTGGCTCGATTTCATGAAGTTGATATCCCTAAGTTCATTGTCACTTCCCTGTTGTCGTCTCCGCCCCAGTTCCAGCGCTGCAGAAATGGTTATGGCACGTGCTTCACCAATACCTTTTATTGTTTGTAAAGCTGCCAACGAAAGCTTGCCCAGTTCATCAAGGTTATTATGGCCAAGGGCTAAAATTTCTTTAGCAAGGTCTACTGCGGTTCTTTTTCCGCTACCGGAATTGATTAAAATAGCCAACAACTCAGAATTGCTCAATGCTTCCGGGCCTTTGTTCATTAGTTTTTCCCTTGGCCTGTCGTCTTCCGGCCAGGATTTTATAGAGGTAAGCGGGGTGTTTTGGTCAGCCATAAAGTTTGTTTTAGGGATGACTAAACTAAGTTATTTCCAGAAATATTTCCAGGTAATTTTTCAAATTAATTCCGGTAAATGAATTCCTATTAAAATTTTAAATTAGATCAAAATTTTATTCACGGAAACTAAATGTATTTTCGCATATCTTACCACGATTACTAAAGCAACAAACTACATGGACGCCCACGTAAAAATTTTCTCAGGAACTGGTTCACATGACCTGGCTGAAAAAATTGCCATAAAATTTGGACAACCTCTCGGAAGAGTAAATATTCAAAGATTTAGTGATGGAGAAATAGGAGTAGAGTTTGAAGAAAGCATCCGGGGCCGCTTTGTTTTTCTTATCCAGAGTACCTATGCACCAACAGATAACCTAATGGAAATGCTGTTGATGATAGATGCAGCTAAAAGAGCTTCTGCTTATAAAGTAATAGCCGTAATTCCCTATTATGGTTATGCCAGGCAGGACAGGAAAGACAGGCCAAGGGTAGCTATCGGTAGTAAACTTGTTGCCAATATGTTGGTAGCTGCAGGTGCTAACAGGGTAGTAACCATGGACCTTCACGCTCCACAGATACAGGGTTACTTTGATATTCCTGTAGATCACCTGGATTCATCAGCGATCTTTATTCCCTACATAGAGCAATTGAACCTCAAAAACCTGACTTTCGCTGCGCCTGATGTAGGCAGTGCAAACAGGATAAGAGAAATAGCTACTTATTTTGAATGCGATATGGTTATCTGTGATAAGCATCGTAAAAGAGCCAATGAAATAGCTAGTATGGTGGTGATAGGAGATGTAACTGACCGCGACATTGTACTGATAGATGATATCTGCGATACGGGAGGCACACTTGCCAAAAGTGCTGCTTTGATGAAAGAAAACGGGGCAAGAAGTGTAAGGGCATTGTGCACTCACCCTGTACTTAGCGGTAAAGCTTATGAGAATATAGAGAATAGCGAAATGGAAGAATTGGTAGTTTGTGATACTATTCCTGTTGCAAAATCTGTAGGGAAAATTAAAGTACTTTCTGTAGATGAATTATTTGCAGTGGCGTTAAGGAATGCCTATGAAAATAAAAGTATCAATAGCTTGTTCATCAGGCATAAACTGAAGCATAGGAAATAAAAAACCTTGCTATAATCAGACTTTACCCATAGAAGATTACAACCCTATTGTTTGTCTTAGTTTTATTTGTTGTAGTTAATTGCAGTACAAAAATCAATCAGGCTGAAAAATCGATTTTCAAAAACAACAAATGAAATCGGATTCCATTGAGCATCTGCTACAGAAAAATTTATTATTTGGTCCTAAAAAAACTCTGAACCTGTGACCTACTAAACTTATTTTACTTTGCTCATGATAGCAAAAAGTCCATTTTTTGTTCCGGTAAAATAATCGCCGTTCTTGAATTCCGGAATCATTATGCTGTCTATGATTATTTTGGTTGCTGCATCGCTAAGCAGTTTTTCTATTCCATACCCGTTTTGAATACAAATGCGTTTTAGCAGAATGCTTATACCGATCATTATTCCATTATTCTTTCCAGGTTTACCAACTCCCCACGAATTTGCAATATTTAAAATATCTCCATTAAAGTGTGTAGTATCTGTATACCTTCCATCTAAAGTAATAATGCCAACCTCATTAGTGGTTTTTTTTTCATAGACGAAGATCATAGAATCTAAATAATTAATTTCATTTTTTGTAAATACTCCCTCCAGATCCAACACGTATTTATCAGGCACCGGAATTGTTCTTTTAAATGTTTTTGCATCTTTAGTATCTCTGATACGGTCCTCTTGATTATTAGTACATGCTGAAAATGAAATCAGCCATAACAACAGGGTAAGTTTAGTCTTGTACAACTTCGTTTTTGATTGTAATTTAGCTGAAAAAAGAAAAAATAGCTCAATTTCTGCTTCGGTAGCCTGTTCCATCTTACCACTTTATACCTTACCTTTGCGCCTCATAAAAAATATATAAATGAAAACAATTACAATCGACGGACAACTGAGGACCGAAAGCGGAAAAAAAGCCACCCGCCAACTTCGCTCTCAGAATTTGGTGCCTGCTGTAATTTACGGTGGTGACTCCGAAGTAAATTTTGCTGCTCCTGCATCTGCATTTAAACAACTGGTTTATACCTCTGAGTTTCAGATAGCTCAAATCACTGTAGGTGGAAATACCTATCGTTGCATTTTAAAGGATCTTCAGTTTCATAAAGTTTCTGATGCCCTTATTCACCTTGATTTCCTGGAACTGGTAGAAAACAAAAAAGTTGTTGCCGATCTTCCTTTGAAATATGTAGGTGTTCCTGCCGGTGTGAAAAACGGTGGAAAGCTGGTAACTAAAATGAAAAGTGTAAAAGTAAAAACACTTCCAAAAGACCTGAAAGAGTTTATCGAAGTTGATTTAAGTACACTGGAATTAAACGCTAACCTGAGGGTGAATGATATTATTGCAGAAAATATGGAGATCATGAACTCTGGTCGTATTCCTATTGCATCTGTAACAATGACACGTCAATTGAAACAGGAAGAAGCTACTGCTGCAAAAGGTCCCGCAAAAGCCGCTCCTGCTGCTGCCGCTGCTGCACCTGCCGCCAAATAATTGATAATCAATTAAATATTATACAATGTCCTCCTTTTGGAGGACATTTTTTTTGCCCTGCACTTCCAGAAATCTTTGCTTAGTTCATATCCTGAAGATTGTCTTTATCGATAAGTATATGCGGGAATTTATACCTGAATGTTTACCTTTGCAGCCACTTAAAAAAAACTGCTCTTACATGGGAATGGATAGAAATACGGTGATAGGCTTTGTATTGATCGGTGTGCTACTGATCGGTATGTTTTATTTCAATAGTAAAAACCGGCTGAGCTATGAAGGAGAACAGTTAAGAATAGCTGATTCCATTGCTGCGGCACAGCCCCAAAAGGATACGGTTCTTTTAAAACAAGATTCAGTTTTAGCACAAAATATCAAGAATGCACAGGTTCCTACAGAACTTTCGGCTGATACTGCACAGCAAAATGTGGCTCTTGAAAACGAGGTGCTGAAAATTGTTTTCAGCAACAAAGGCGCACAACCAGCACAGGTTATACTAAAGAAGTTTAAAAAATACGACAGTACCCAGGTAACATTACAGGATGGGCCTTTTGATCAGTTGTATTATAGTGTAAATGCCGGGCAGAATAAGACTGTACAGACCAACGATTTATTTTTTAAATCCTCGGGTGTAGTAAGAAATGCTGACGGAAGCCAGACTTTAAGTTTTGTAACAGGCGATAGCACAGGAAAAGAGATTACGCACCAATATGTAATGCGACCAAATGATTATATGGTGGACCTTAATATTTCATTGAAAGGAACCGACCAGCTTTTCTCGCAAAATATTCTTGGACTTCAGTGGCAAACGGAAACTCCGCAGGTAGAGAAAGACCACAAATATGAGTTAACACAAACACATGTAAGTTTTGTAGCGAACGACAAATCAGATTTTGAAAGTGCTTATGAACCAAGCTCAGAAACTTTTGAAAAACCTGTCGATTGGATTGGTGTGAAGCAGCAATTTTTCATTGCCGCATTAGCTGCCAGAAATAAATTTTCTTCTGCAGTCGTAGAATGGAAACTTCCGCCGGATAGTAGCAGTTATTTGCTACGCACTACTGTAAGCGCAAGGGTTCCATTGCCTGCAGGTAATGTTGCAGCTATTCCTTTACAATTTTACTATGGTCCGAGTGATTACAATATTTTAAAAAATTACAATAATAAAATGGAAGATATGGTTCCTTATGGTTCTGGTGTTTTCTCGTTTGTAAAATACATAAACAGGTATTTTCTTCTCCCGGTTTTTGATTTCATACAAAAGCATGTGGGTAGTATGGGAATTGTTATTTTGCTGCTTACTTTGTTTATCAGGTTAATCACTTCTCCTATTCTTTACAAAAGTTACCTCAGTGGTGCCAAGATGAAAGTATTGAAACCAGAAGTGGATGCACTGAAAGCTAAGTTTACAGATAAAAGTGGGCAGTTAGACCAGCAAGCGTTTAGCATGGAGCAGATGAAACTCTGGCGTACCGCTGGTGTAAGCCCATTGGGTGGTTGTTTGCCCGCTGTGCTTCAAATACCAATCTTCATGTCGTTGTTCTACTTCTTCCAGTCTAATATCTCTCTCAGGGGTGAAAGCTTTTTGTGGGCAACTGATCTGGCTACTTATGATAGCATTGCAAAACTTCCGTTTGAGATACCTTTTTATGGTGACCATGTAAGTTTATTTACACTTACTGCAGTAATTACTTCCCTGGCCATTTCGTTATATAGTATGAACAACATGCAGGATCAAAGTAATCCTGTAATGAAATACATGCCATACATATTCCCAATTCTTTTGTTAGGTGTATTTAATAAACTTCCGGCGGCTCTTACCTGGTACTATACCATCAGTAACCTTATTACACTCATACTGCAGTTTGTTATTCAGACGTATATTATTGACCATAAAAAAATTCTGGCAAAAATCAACCTGAACAAACAAAAACCTAAAAAGCAATCAAAATTTGCCGAACGCCTGGCTTCCCTTCAGGAACAACAAAAACAGATGAAGGATCAGCGTACAAAAAAATAAAAAATTAGCGTTAAAGAATGTGTAAACTGTACTACCTCGTAGTACAGTTTTTCATTTAAAGGAGTCTTAATCAAGTATATTTACGAATATAGATAGCTGCATTTAAATTAATTTTTAGAAAAGCAGTTTGGCCTTTATCCATTCAGGATGAAGGGAAAATGAAAAATGATCAAATGAAAAAAGGTTTTACATATACATTACTTGCCCTTGTTTTTGGCGGGATATCAATTGCTGCCAATGCACAAAGAGTGCTGAATAACGGCGAAGTGAATTATGATATATCTATTAGCTCAGCTAAAGGAAATCTTAGTTCGGGTTTGAGTGGGGCAACATTGCAACTACAACTCTCGCCTACAGAAAGCCGTACAGACATGGTGAGCAATCTTGGAACAGAAACAACAGTTTATGACAATAAAAGTGGGGGTGGATTTATTTTAAAAGAATACAGTGGCCAGAAGCTGATGATTACTACTACCAAGGCAAATTGGCTGGACAAGAATAAATGGAATGACGATTTGAAATTCAATATAGAGAATGGTACAACTTCGATCAGTGGTTATAGTTGCAAAAAAGCCGTAGCTACAGGAAGTGATGGCAAAAGCATCACAGTATTTTTTACACCAGATATTACAGTTACCAACAAAACCTACAATAGCAATTTCAGCCAGTTACCTGGTTTCCCGGTACAGTATGAAGTGGCAAGTGGTAACTTGACATTTACTTATAAATTAAGATCTGTAAACTTTGAACCTGTTCCTTCAGCAAGATTTGATGCACCACGCACAGGTTACAGGCAGATGACCTACGAAGAAAATCAGCAATTGAAAATAAAGGAATAATCCGGTTAGCCAAATTTTTTAATGACCAGGTAACCTATGATGCAGAGTAATAAAATAAGAATGACTGCATAAAGAAACCAGGGTTGTCCTGCGTTTCCCCTGGCATTTTTAAGTTTCCTTTTCTCTTTTAATTTATAATGTAGGGAGCGATTGAGGTTCTCAGAGATTTTTCCAAGATCATGCGTATTCTTCAACGCATACAGACCTTCCATAGCATCTGCAGCAAATTCATCTTCACTTAGTGCAGATTCTACTTCATGTTCCTGCTCTTTGGTTAGTTCATTCTGCAGGTATTTTAAAAGCAGCTCCTGGTCTATATCAGCATTCAGGTTGTGTAATATGTTTTTGAGGTCCTTACTCATTTTTTGAATTTCTTTCCATTATTATTTTCAGGTTCCTTTTTCCGTTCTGGATGTGGCTTTTCACTTTTAATATATCCATACCAGATGCTTCGCTAATTTCTTTATATGATTTTTGCTGAAGGTAAAACAAAGTTATGCAAAGCTTTTGTTCATCGTTTAGTTCATTCAATGCCAGCTGTACCTCTTCCAGCTCCTGGTCTTTTTGTATAGCCTCAGATCTTGCATCTTCTGCCGGGGTGATGCTAATGGTATTCTCAGTGATCTCTTTAAAATAGATTCCTTTTTCCCGCAAACGCATCAGGCAATGGTTCTTGGCTACCATATACACCCAGCTCTTAAAATAATCTACTTTGTATTTCCGGAGTTCTAAGATAACCTTTTCAAAAACCTGTTGCACTGCATCCCTGGAATCTTCTTCATTTTTCAGGTACTTCATACAAACCCCATAAAGCATCAGGGTATAGCGCTCCAACAATTGACCCAGCCACATATTATTATTTGTGGCATAAAAATTTGCCAGCAGTTCCTTGTCTTCTATATGTTCGTTGCTTTGAATCCGCACTTGAAGGGTATACAGTCTTTAGGTATTCATAAGATGAAGCATACAGCGTATTCCATAAAAAATAAACAGTATTTTTTTAATAGCAGCAACTTCAATCACTAAGGAAAATTTTCTATTTTCACTTCAGATTTTTCTACAACTTTTTTTTCGAAGAAAAGCATCTTAATACTGATCACCAGCATTAGCCCGGCAAAGATTTTCTTTACAGTTTCCTGGGGTAGAGCGAGTGCTATTTTACTACCGAAATATCCGCCAATAACAAAAGCAATAGCAACTAATGCAACAGACTTTACATCTACATAACCACCTTTATAAAACTGCCATACAGCAAGTATTCCAACAGGTAAAAGAAGAATACCTAATGAAGTGCCCTGTGCCATTTTCTGTGAAAAACCAAGGAGATAAACCAGGGCTGGTACTATAAGTATGCCCCCACCAATGCCTACCAGGCCGCTGAGCATGCCTGCAGCAAGCCCTATCAGCAGCAGGATGATGATAATCTGTGCATCCATTTTTTTTAATTTATTTTTTTCCATTATCAGGAAATCTTTCGTTGTACAATATTATAGACTCCTCAATTACTTTATAAGCAGTTTCTTTATTTTGGAATTCATCTATCTCCACTTTTTTGTTTTCCAGGACCTTGTATTGCTCAAAATAATTTTTGAGTACTAATATAAAATGTGAAGAAAGTTCTTCAATTTCTTTTACATGATTTACTGATGGATCATTTTTAGCTACAGCAATAATTTTATCATCCTTCTCTCCATTATCTATCATCTGCATATTGCCAATTACTGTGGCTTCTACCAGGCAAAGCGGTTGGATACTTTCGCTGCACAATACCAGGATATCTAATGGGTCATTATCTTCTCCAAGTGTCTGTGGGATAAAGCCATAGTTTACGGGATAATGAAATGAAGAATAGATCACACGATCCAAAATCAGGAGTCCTGTTTTTTTATCTATTTCATATTTACACTTACTGCCTTTACTGATTTCTATCAGGGCATTTACCTGTGCCGGTGCAGATGGTCCTGTAGTGGCGCCATGCCAGGGATGGAGTACGTACATGTGATTTAATTTTGAATGATTTTAAAACCTATGAAAGCAGCAAGTATTCCAAAAATCAAGCTTAATATAATATAGAGCATTGCTGTCAGGTATTTTCCAGTAATAAAGAAGTTCATATTCTCTACCGAAAAGGCTGAGAAAGTAGTGAGTCCACCACAAATACCCGTGCCTATAAAGAGTTTTGTATTGTCAGAAAGCTGGTTGTTTTGCATTACATAACTTAACAACAAACCCAAAATAAAAGAACCGATAATATTCACTACAAAAGTAGCTATGTGAAGTTGTTGTACAGGCATCAAACGATAAACGCCATACCTGAGCATGGCTCCTAATCCTCCACCTGCACCTACAACCAAAAAACTTTTCAGCATACCTTGTTATTTTATTTTTATCAATTTATTCTATGGGTAAATTGCCTGTAGAAGTAAACTTAAAATCTATTTTCCAGTCACCTTGTTCTTTTACAACTTTTATTTCCATGGGTTTATTCATGTAGGTATTGCTGTAATTTATAATAGTGACACTGTCGTTCAGGTCTTCAAATTTATTGATTTCATAAGAAGCTTGTTTGTAGCTCTTTTTTTGTTCTTGTGGCAATGCCGTATAAAACGATTCGTATCGTTGGAACAACTGTACATTCTGAGAGTCTTTCATCAAAAGTGATTCTGCTCCGGCAAAATCCCCATCAAGGCTGGCCCTGATGAACTGCCGCCCCGCATCAAGCGCAGTGGCTGGTTTGCCAGCATCCTGGTTGTTGCAGGAAAATAAACTAAGCGTAAGCAGAACCAAAAATATTCTTTTCATCATTGTATTTAATCTTTTGCTTAAAGGTAACCGCTTTTTTTCCGCAAAAAAAAGCACTTAATGAATTAAGTGCTTGTTGTAAATATTTTAGAACCGTATAATTATTGTACAGTAGGATCTTGCATACTTTTTTCCAGTTCCCGCCTCATAGAATCCATGTCTATTTTTTCCAGTTCTTTCATTCCTTCATCTATTTTTTCCTGTGGATCCACGCCGTCTTCTTTCATTTTTTCCATGCCCATACTCATCAGGGAAGCTTTGTCAAATGCTACTTTCCATTTACCCTCTTCTTTTTTTAATTTATAATTGATCACTTCTCCGCTGGTTTTTTCTTTTACCGGAACGGTAGCCATATCGCCTTCTATTTTTGTTTCTCCAAATTCCATTTTGTTCTTATCATACTTCTCTACAACTGTTGCAGTATCATTTTTCATGGCCATGCCCATCATATCTATCATTGATTTACTTTCTTTAGTAGCCAGTTGCCCTGCCTTTTCCAGGTCTTTGTTTCCCAATGCATCAAAAAAGCCCGCCAGCACTTCTTCCGGGCTGCCGCTGCCTGCAGTTTGACAGCTGTAAAATAAAACGGATGTAATTAAAGTGAGTCCAAGTAAGATTTTTTTCATGTTGTGTCTTTAAAAGTTTAATGATATAAGCAGGTTATTTTTTTTTATTCAAAATTCCTGCTACTGATTTATAGCTGCGTTTTTTGGTTGCAGATTGCCAAAAGTATTGGTTAAATTTTATTTATCATAAGTTTTTCTATAAGAAATTTGAGCAATACTGGAACAGGCATGGTGCAGAAAAATATCATCCACGCCTACAAAAGTAAAATTCTTTAGCTGACTCAATGGAAATGAAAGTAGTTCGTGTGTTCCATCCTGGAATGCATTGTAAACGAATTCTGCACAATACATTTTGTCTTTTGTACTAAGGTCAAAATCCATATCAAATTGAAGTCCCTTTTTGTACCAATCTTTCGTAAGCCTGACCACATTTTCTATACTATCATTATTAATATTAAAACGAAAAAAACCAAGCTTGTTATTGCTATATGGGTCTGCAAATGATAATATATTTTCCCGCATTAATTTCTCATCCGGGTTCCATTGACCTCCCAAAGCATGATAAACAAATACTGAATCTTTCTCCACGGAAATTATCCCTATGTGAGAGTAAGTTCGATCTCTTTGGTTCAGGCTTTTTAAACCTTGGCTGGTAAAATCATTTCCTTCCCTGGTTACGATATCTCCATTGTGTAAGGTCGGTAGCAGTTTGTTTATTTCTACATAACCATCATGTATTTCTCTTTGGAGTTTTAGTGTGTCTGCTGCAGTAGGTTGCCAGTGTTGTACTGGTTCCCGCCTGTTGCACCCAATGAGAAACAAAAAAATAAGGCAGCTAAAAAGCCGCCCTATGCTGTGAGTTTTGGTAATATCGTTTCGCATCAACCGACTTGTCTTTTTGTAAATGATTGCTCTTTTTCTTTTAGCAAATCAAGGTCTTCTTTATTGTAGGCCCTGATAATTGATTTTACCAACCTATGCCTTACCACATCTTCTTCATCCAGTTCTATATGAGCAATACCATCTATGTTTTTTAAAATACGTGTTGCTCTGAATAGTCCGCTCTGCTGATTTTTTGGCAGATCAATCTGGGTAGGATCGCCTGTAATAATCGCTTTTGCATTTGGACCAATACGGGTGAGGAACATTTTTATCTGCAGGTCATTTGTATTCTGTGCTTCATCCAGAATGATAAAAGCATTGTCGAGTGTACGTCCACGCATGTAAGCAAGTGGAGCAATCTCAATGGTCCTGGTGCTCATGTAATAACCCAATTTATCTGCAGGAATCATATCATCCAGTGCATCATATAAAGGGCGCAGGTATGGATCAATTTTTTCTTTTAGGTCTCCGGGAAGAAAACCAAGGCTTTCTCCTGCCTCTACTGCCGGGCGGGTTAGAATGATCTTTTTTACTGTTTTATTTTTCAGTGCCCTTACTGCAAGTGCAACAGCGGTGTAGGTTTTACCTGTACCGGCGGGGCCTATAGCAAACAAAATGTCATTTTTGTCGCAGGCCTGCACCATGGCTTTTTGATTGGCGGTACGGGCACGTATTGTTTTTCCGTTGGGTCCAAATACGAGTACATCGTTTGGATTGCGGTCTATAAAATTGTCGATGGTTTTTTCATCGTCGCCGCCCAGTATCTGCTCAAAATAATTTTCACTCATGTGGCCGTTTCTTTGAAGGTATTGTACCAATAGATCTATTTTTTCTTTGGCTTCTTCTATCTGTTCGGGTGCACCACTGAGTTTTATTTGTGTGCCGCGGCTCAGGATCTTTAGTAACGGGAATTTTTTCTTCAGGATATCCAGCTTTCCGTTGTTTACTCCAAAAAATTCGATTGGGTTTACGGTTTCCAGGTTGATGATTGTGTCTGTCAAATGATTGCTTTTAGTTTTAAGATAGGTCTTGTTATGTGCTACAGTTTTAATAACAATATTATTTTAGGTTACAAATAAATTTAATAAATCATTGTTTGCGTAAGGGATGGAAGTGGAAATCCTTTTTTTGTAAAAAAAAGATTGCAACGTACAGCCCGACCCTCTTCCAACTTGTTGGTTGAGGGATACGCCCTGACATTAAAATTAGAAAAAAAAGAACTTGTTTGTTGTTACACCAAATATAAATTTTAGAAAACTGTTTCTACCAATTTAATTATCAACAATGGATGGTTAGTTTGGGGAAAAGTTAATAATTTTTTGGTTTGAAGATGAGGGTGATTTGAAAATTTGTTAATTTAAAGATGAGACGATTTGAAGAAGAGATAATTTGAAGATTTGAAGATGAGGTGATTTGACGATTCTTCCTCATAGCTATCTGAATAAAAAACTAATTTTAAACGCTTAAGTCCAAAGTCTAAAAGTCTCCAGTCTAACGTCTATAAGTCTGCCCTCAAAACCTGGCCAGTAGTTTCAAATTCAACAACCTTGGTGTAAGCCGGTTTGGAATGGCGTAGGTGCTGTTGCTGAAATCTTTGATGAGTTGATAGCTGATGGTATTTGCCCGATCGATCAGGTTAAATATTTCCAGGCTAAGCCAAATGTTTTCGAAACCACGAAATGGATTGTGGCTGCGGCGCATAGATTTTTCGCTGAGCAATAAAGCACTGAGACCAATATCTGCACGGATATATGGTTCTATAATAAGCCCGTTCCTAAAACGTGTACTGTTAGGAATATTGTAACTCATGTTACTGCCATAGATCAGGTTGATGTGTGCTTTAAAATTTTTGTTTGTTGCCAGGTAATCTTCGAGGTATAAACCGGCAGTAATGAGCCTGTCTGTTGGTCGGCGCAACCAACCTACTTCCGTTTTTACGCTATCTGCTTTTACCTGGTCCTGCGTACCGCCACCAATCACTTCTCCTGCTGCATTTTTATAAATAAAATAAAAATCATCGGCCAGGTCTTCACGGCTGCGCATGAAAGCCAGGCTGAACCAGCTCTGTGCATCTTTTGTTAGTTCACCATATAACCTGAACTCAGCGCCCATAGTGTATGCTTTCGCATTGTTGTTTCCCAGGTACCTGACTTTTACATTGTCAATATCGTATGGTACCACATCTCTCATTCGCTTGTAATATAGTTCTGTAGTCAGGCGATAAGGGGAAGATGAAGACCCCTTAAAATTATAATCGAATCCACCCACAACCTGTATAGATTTCTGCGAAAGAATACCTGTATTTAAACTGCCATCATAGTTCCTAAGTTCACGGTAAAACGGCGGCTGATTATATACACCTACAGCCAGCTTATAGATGATGTCTTTTTTTCCTGTAGGCCTGAAACTAGCCTGTGCACGGGGGCTTACGAGGAATTCATTGTTCAGGCTGTTATAATTAAACCTTACACCTGCCTGTAGGGTGATGTCATTTTTAGGAGTGATGATGTGAATGTTATCCTGCAGGTAGCCGCTGTATTTTTGTATGCTAAGATCTGAAGTGCTATTCAGGTTATTAAACAAAACAAGTGAAGTAGGATTGTATGGTAACGAATACCCGGCGCTGTCCTGGTATTCAAATTGACGTAACACATCATTGATATTGGTCTGTTCTATAGTTGTGCCCCATTGTATAAAATTCTTTCCTTTATTTAAAGAACCTTTATGGCTGGCATTCCAAACTTTTATATCCAATTTGTTTCTGCCATAGTTTTGATAATAGCCGGCACCAAGCGGATTTACAATTTGCCCGAAAGTGCTGCTGGTATTGTCAAAATCCCGATCGCCAAAAAGATATTGGCCGGCAATGTCAAAGTTTTCATTTTCATGATCTTGAAAATGGCTGAGTAGGAATTTGAGGTGCAGGTTTTGTCGAGGTGTATAATTTATGGTGGCACCTGCAAGGCTGCTGGTGTAGCTGTCTCTTTCCTGTCCTTCAAAATTTATATCAAGGCCAAGGTTGCTGGTGAAAAGCGGTGAAAAAACAGCCGAAGTTTTCTTTACAGATTCCGGGAAAAAGGAAAAGCGGGAGGTAGAATAAATACCAAGAAGTTCCAGCTGCCATTCCCTTGCTATCTGCCACGTAAAATATCCCTGTGCATCGCTGGCAGAAGGAATGTAGCTTCCCTGTGTTGGCTGATTGCTGAGCAGATTCCTGTTGCTTTTGTTCCTGACACCAACCAGGTAGGTAGCGTTTTTATTTTTAGCCCTTCCTTCTATATGAGCGCCTTGTTCCAGCAAACTGATATAAGCACTGCCGCCGGTATTTACCGGTTTTTTGTATTGAATATCCAATACACTGCTTAATTTATCTCCGTATTTACTTTGAAACCCTCCGGTGTAAAAAGTTACATTTCTTGCCAGTTCAGGATTGATCAGGCTTAATCCTTCCTGTTGCCCGCTGCTTACCAGATATGGCCTGAATATTTCAAAATCATTGATGTAGACTAAATTCTCATCAAAGTTTCCGCCACGTACACTGTATTGGGAGGTGAGTTCATTATTACTGCCCACCAAAGTTTTTATCAATGCCTCTACACCGCCTGTAGTACTTGGCAGGCTGATCGCATTCTTTGGATTTATACTAATTACACTAGCTTCAGTGCGGACTTTATTGTCTGAGATTTCTACCGCTTCCAGCGTTTTACCGTCTGGTACCAGCCTGATGGTTACTGTCTCTGCTTCATCTTCACTCAGGTAAAAATTCTTTTGCTGATTGTTGTACCCTGCATGAGAAATGACTAAAGCAAAGGCCTGTCCTGCCGGAACAGTAATGCTAAACCTCCCGCTATCATTGGTGGCCACGGTTGTATTTCTTCCAAGTATAGAAATATTGGCCTGTGTCAATGGCACTTCATTCTCATTAATGATGGTGCCAGAAACAGTTGCTTGTTTTTTTTGTGCCCAGGAAATACTGCAGAAAAAACTAAGGATAAGCAGCAGGTAAATTCTCATGGAATGAAGATATAAATTTTAGTTCATCAGTTGTGCTGAGGGCTTTCGAAAGTAAAAATTAAAAATCAAAATTAAAAATGAAGGATACCCATCTTGGAAGTAAAAAGTAAAAATTAAAATCAGTTTTGTCAGGAGGAAAAATTCAAAATGGGAATTATCACATGTCGAAACAGAATTATGTTACTTTCATCTAGTTCAAATCATGGGCTCTATTTAATATTTTGTAATCCAATAATTGCTTCCATCGGAGCAGCTGCTTTAAAAACACTGCTACCGGCTACGAGTACTTCTGCTCCTGCCTCTATTACTGAAGCAGCATTTTTAAGGTCAATACCACCATCTACTTCTATAAAAAAAGTGTAACCATTTTCTTTTTTTAATGCACTTATTTCCCGCAGCTTTTCTAAAGTGTGATGAATAAATGATTGCCCACCAAAACCAGGATTTACGCTCATGATAAGCACCGTGTCTATGTCCTGTAAAATATCGTGTAGCAAATGAACAGGCGTATGTGGGTTTAAAGCCACTCCTGCTTTCATTCCGGCATTTTTTATTTGCTGAATGTTCCTGTGCAGGTGCGGACAAGCTTCGTAGTGTACAGTAAGTTGTGATGCACCGGCATTTTTAAAATCGTCTACATACTTCTCCGGTTCTTCTATCATCAGATGCACATCACAGAATTTGTCTGTAGTGCTGCAGATACTTTGTACTATTGAAGGACCATAACTAATGTTTGGTACAAACCTTCCATCCATTACATCCAGGTGAAACCATTCTGCCGGACTTTCATTTACAAGAATGCAGGCATCTCCTAAATGCAGGAAATCAGCTGCGAGGAGAGATGGGGCTATAATGGCCATAATATCGTTTTAGTTAATGGTTGTTTTGTTGAGCCTGTTCAGGGCATTGGTTGCCTCAGTATATTGACTATCGTACAATAAAGCTTTTGCATAAGCATCTTTTGCTTCTTCCGGTTTCTTCATTTGTTCCAACACATATCCTTTGTAAAAATAGGCTTCAGGAAAATTGTTCTGCACTGCAATCCCTTTATTAAATGCTTCAAGCGCTTCCGGCATTTTGTTTAAATCTATTAAGGCAAGTCCTTTTTGCAAATAGGCATTTACAAAACTATAGCTTTCTGCCAGGCATTTATCGTAATAGGAGATCGCTTGTTTTTTGTCGCCAATGGCATCATAATATAGCCCTTTTATAAAATTTCCTTCCTTAGTTACATTCGCTTTATCGGCCATTAGGAGAGCATCCGCCATGGCTAGTGCCTGCGGATTTCCGCGGCCTGCATATAATGCGCCAAGCGATATCACATACTGTGGATCGGGATAGAGATCAATTGCCTTTTCATAATTAGTGATAGCTTTTGTGGTATCATCCATTTCGTAGTACAACCAACCCATCATGTTGTACCAGCGATGGTTCTGGTTGTCTGTCTCAGCTTTTTGTGCTATTGTATTGATTGCTGATTCGTAATTACCCTGCTCCTGGTAATATTGCGCAAGGTTTTCTACCAGTAGGGTAGAATCAGGATATTTTAAAATGGACTGCTTCAGGTTATTTTCAGTATTGGTATTCTTTGTATCGGTAGATACCTCAGCAGTAGTTTCATTTTTTTGTGAATTGCAACCGAAGGCCGTGATTAAAAAAAGCAAGAAGAAATAATTTTTCAATGTCAATCTGTTTTGAATGTAAATGTCGTTTTCTCTACTTAAGCGATAATAGGATACTCCCGGGCAAAAATAATATAGTTTCTCCGCCAATACTGACAATTCTTTTACAAATGTCCGTGCAGGGCAAACTAACTTTGCCCCGCATATAATTCACGACTTAAAGTATACCTTTCCATGCTTATGAAATATCTTTTTACTTTCCTGTTCGCTTTTGTAGTTCTTATTAGTCTTGCTTTTCAGCAAAAGAAACAAAATTTACCTGTCATCAATTTTACTGATACCATCCATTTCCCTGGGGAGGATCATTTTGCTAATGTGAAACAGCTCACTTTTGGGGGAGATAATGCAGAAGCGTATTTTAGTTATGATGGGAAATATATTGTGTACCAGAGAACAGAAAAAGATAAAGGGATAGCATGCGATCAGATATGGATGGGCAAACTTCCGCAGAAAAAAGGAGATGTCTTTTCACCGAAACTGGTAAGTACCGGCACCGGTAGGACTACCTGTGCATTTTTTTATCCTGATGGAAAACATATCCTGTATGGCAGTACTCACCTGGGTTCTGCAGATTGTCCTCCAACACCAGACAGGAGTAAATATGGCAATAAATATATTTGGCCAATCTATGAAAGCTTTGATATTTTTAAGGCTGATACCTCCGGTAAAATTGTTCAGCAGCTAACAACAACTGCCGGGTATGATGCCGAGGCTACCATTTCGCCAAAAGGAGATAAGATCGTATTTACCAGTATGCGGGATGGAGATCTTGAACTTTATACCATGAACCTGGATGGAACTAATGTGAAGCGGATTACCAATACATTGGGTTACGATGGTGGCGCATGGTTTAGCCCTGACGGGTCTAAAATCATCTGGCGTGCCTCACGTCCAAACACACCCGAAGAAATAAAAGAATACAAAGAGCTATTGGCAGAAAATTTAGTAGCGCCCACACATATGGAAGTTTTTATTGCTAATGTTGATGGAAGTAATGCAAGACAGGTTACTTCCCTGGAGCAGGCTAACTGGGCGCCAAACTTTACGCCTGATGGAAAGCATTTTATTTTCTGCAGCAACCATGAATACAAAAGGGGTTTCCCTTTTAATATGTACCTCGCTGATATGGATGGAAGAAATATTTCCAAAATCTCAAGAGATAAAGGCTTTGATGCCTTTCCTATGTTTAGTCCGAATGGGAAGAAAATTATTTTTAGCAGTAACAGGAACAATGGTGGCACAAGAGATACAAACCTGTTTTTAGCAGATTGGGTAAAATGATAAATAATTACAATGCTTAAACAACTTTATCATTTTTATCGTATCTGATTTGGGACAATTTTGGTAGTTTTAAAAACGGCCCGTAACCATTCATTTTATTCGTATGAAAAAAATTTGCTTTGTAGCTTTCATTTCCTTTTCGGTTTTTATTTCTTCCTGCTCTAAAAAAGATGCTGCCAGCAATTCTATTCCTTCAGGAAATAATCAATCCGTAGGTAAAGCGGCTAATGATATTCTGGCTGCCGGCAAGTTTTCAAGTATGACGATAGAATTGGCATATATGCCAGGTTTTGCACCCGACAACCAAGCCATAATAAACCTGAATGGTTTTTTAAATACATTCATCAATAAGCCGGGAGGTATACAAATTATTCAAAAGCAAATTGCGGCTTCAGGCAAAACTACCATTACATTAGATGACATAAAGTCTATAGAAAACACCAACCGAACAGTTTTTAATTCAGGAACCAACCTGGGGCTTTTTGTACTTTATGCGGATGCCGACTACAACCAGACTAATACAATAGGGGTAGCTTATAAAAGTACTTCCCTGGTAATTTTTGCAAAAACTGTTGCTGCAAGTTCCGGTGGACTGAACCAGGTAACACGGACCAAGATGGAATCTGTTGGCCTCCAACATGAGTTTGGTCATCTTTTCGGGTTGGTAAATCTCGGAAGTGCTATGCAGGTAAACCACGAAGATGGTGGCCATCAAAAACATTGCAATAATGCCAATTGCCTTATGTATTTTGCAACCCAATCAACTATGATGGGCGGAGTTATACTTTCCGGTCCTGTACCAGAACTTGATGCTAATTGTAAAGCTGACCTTCGTGGAAACGGGGGTAAATAAATTATCTGCCACTCAGTTCAATAATTTTACAATCTTTCATCTCTGCTTCGTCTATTACAAAACTGAT
The DNA here is from genome assembly GCA_038208485.1 of Chitinophagales bacterium. Taxonomy (GTDB): domain Bacteria; phylum Bacteroidota; class Bacteroidia; order Chitinophagales; family Chitinophagaceae; genus Ferruginibacter. The sequence goes on along the minus strand of JBBQYS010000005.1, from coordinate 6,579 downwards.
CATTGTTCGCACCTTGTGCCAGCCTTGTTTACCTGCAGCACCGGGATTCATATGCAGACAATTGAGTTTTTGATCAAACATGATTTTCAGAATATGTGAATGGCCGCTTATAAAAAGTTGCGGTTTTTCTTTTTCTATTAATTCTTTAATTCCCTTTGCATATTTACCGGGGTAACCAGCTATGTGTTGCATCACAACTTTTACTTTCTCACAGGTAAAAATACTTGTTAGAGGAAATTCTGCCTGAATTTCCTTTCCGTCAATATTTCCATACACTCCCTGTGAGAGGTTGTGTTCCTGTAATTCTTTTAGTATTTCTAGAGAGCCGAAATCACCGGCATGCCATACTTCATCGGCAGCAGATAGGTAATCCAATATCTCTTCATTGATAAAGCTATGGGTATCAGAAAGCAGTATAATTTTTTTCATTTAAGTACTGATTTATTCAGCCTGATTTTTTTGCTTAAATTTGATAAGATACTAAACAATAGATTGGTTGTTAGTGAAAGTATAGAATTATTTAGCAACAAATTTTACAATAATATTCGATAATGCCACACTATCATAAAGCCGGTACTATACCGCACAAACGACATACACAATTTAGAAAACCTGATGGAAACCTGTATTCGGAACAACTTTTTTCCACCGAAGGTTTCAGTAATGATTATTCCCTTCTTTACCATACTCATCCGCCTACAAAAATTACTAAATGTGATGAACCGGTAAATGTACAACCGGAAGTAACAGAAGAAAAGATGCTGAAGCATCGCTGCCTGGAAGGATTTAAGGTAGCACCGGTTGCAGATTACCTGGAGAGTCGGAACCCTATTCTTGTAAATAGCGATTGTCATATTTCCCTGGCAGCACCACAGGAATCTATTAAGGATTATTTCTATAAAAATGCAGATGCTGATGAAGTGATCTTTGTACATGAAGGTAAAGGCACGGTGCATACCTGTTATGGCGATCTTCCTTTCTCTTATGGAGATTATATTGTCTTACCAAGGGGAACTATTCACCAGGTTAGTTTTGAAACTAAAGAGAATAGATTACTCATTGTAGAATCATTTCATCCTGTTCGTTTTCCTAAAAGATACATGAGCAAAAACGGGCAGCTGCTGGAGCATTCTCCTTTTTGTGAAAGGGACATCAGAACCCCACAGGACCTTAAAACTTTAGATGAATCCGGAGACTACGTTATTCAAACAAAAAAGAAAGGTTGGTTATATGGTATTCACTACGGCCATCATCCTTTTGATGTGGTAGGGTGGGATGGATGTTGCTATCCTTATATTTTTTCAATTCATGATTTTGAACCCATTACTGGCAGGGTTCATCAACCACCACCAGTGCACCAGACATTTGAAACTGATGCATTCGTGATATGTTCTTTTGTGCCTCGTCTATATGACTATCATCCTGATTCAATTCCAGCTCCTTACAACCACAGCAACATAGACAGTGATGAACTGCTGTATTATGTAGACGGAGACTTTATGAGCCGTAAGCATGTATCCAGGGGAATGCTTACGCTTCACCCGGCCGGAATTCCACATGGTCCTCATCCAGGTTTGGTAGAAAAAAGTATTGGTAAGAAAGAAACACAGGAACTGGCCGTAATGATAGACACCTTCCGTCCGTTACAACTTACCAAAAATGCACTAGGTATTGAAAATGAAGATTATGTTATGAGCTGGGCTGAATAAACCTCTGTTTAAGAGTTTATTTTGATGCTGATTTTAAAATTCATAATTTGCTCAAACATAAAAACAATAATATGATACAATATAGTGATGTACAAGTTGGAGATTATTTATTGGTAGATAATGAAGGAACCGTAAAACGTGGAGAGGTTACCCGCCTCAATGGTAATGAAAAACAGGTTTGTGTAAATAATGGTGTTCAGGAATTTTGGTACGAAACAAACCAGCTTTTGCCTTTGCCGGTAAATGAAGAGGAACTGAAGAATTTAAAATTTACCGGTGAGCTGAATGAAGAAGGCCAAGTAAAATACAGCAAAGGTGCATTCAGGTTGGCAATACCTGCACCAGGTGACTTCACGAAATTTGAATTGTGGTACCGGGATGAAAGAAGAATTATTCCCCATCCAATCAGTGTAAATGTGTTACAGAACCATTTCCTGGATATGACCAAAGTGCACCTGGATGATAATTCATTTTAAAAAAAATATGTTCTAACAAAAACGCCGGAAATATATTTTCCGGCGTTTTATTTTCTTGTTCGTTTATTTTAAGAAATACTGAGAATTTTATAGTTATCGTTCCCTAATGTGAATTCCTCTCCTGCTGTGTGGCCATACATGGTCTTAAATGCCGGCGAATCGGAAGATACACCCAATACATCCTTACCGTTTATTTCCAGCGTGTGAATAGAAACACCAATAAAGAAGTACTTTTTCTCAGTTTCCACCAGGGCTCCACCTTCTACGGATGCGTATTTTCCCGCACTTATTTTTTTAAGTTCATCCAGGTCTGCATTAGCTTTATCTAACTGTACTCTTAATCTCATCTGCATATCTTTTGCTTGATTTGCCTGGCTCATATCCTGCCGGTCCATTGTTGCTTCCTCGTCGAGGTCAGAGGCAGTCTTATAGCTATTTAAAGACTCCTTAAGTCTATCTATAAACAATTCTTCCTGGCTGATAATTTCTTTTAATATTGATTCTTTATTCATGTTTTTTTTATTTTAATTGTATTCTGTTATCCTTTAAATATAGTTATTTCAGCCTATCTGTAAACTGTTTATTTAAAACTTTTTTAGTTGCAATTTTTCTCCTATAAATAAAAAGGCCGCCAGAATTCTGACGGCCTTTTAGTAAACGCTATAAAAATATTATTCTGCAGAAGTTTCTTCCTCAGAAGATGCTGCATCTTTATTTTCTTTGGCTTCCTCTTCCTTAGCTTCAGCTGCAGGATTGCTTTCATTGCTATCAAGCTTTGCTTTAATGCTGGCTAATGCACCAAGATCACCAAGTGTGGTTTTCTCTACTTTAGACTGTATTGTTTTTACAGCCTTTTTAGTACTTTCAGCATCAGCTCTGCGCTCTTTAGCTTCGATTTGTCTCTCTTCTTCTTTTTCCTGCTCCCAAAGGCGTGTATGGCTAAGAACGATACGTTTATCGTTCTTATCAAACTCAATAACCATAAAGTTGGCTATCTCATCCTGGTTGATTGCTTTACCTTCTTCCTTCATCAGATGACGACTTGGGGCAAATCCTTCCAGACCGTATGGCAATTGTACAACTGCACCTTTTTCATCCTTTTTGCTTACAGTTCCTTCATGGATAGATCCAATGGTGAAAACTGATTCAAGGCTCTGCCAAGGATCTTCTTCAATTTGTTTGTGTCCAAGTTGAAGTTTACGTCCGTCTTTATCAATGCTAAGAATTACTACTTCAATGTTCTCACCAACTTTGGTGTATTCGCCTGGGTTATTAAAGCGCTTCAACCAGCTAAGGTCACTGATATGGATCATTCCACCGATACCTGTAGCAAGTTCAACAAATACACCATAAGGAGTAATGTTCTTTACAACACCGTTATGACGGCTTCCTTCAGGGAATTGATTTTCAATAGTGTTCCAAGGATCTTCTGTCAATTGCTTGATAGAAAGACTCATTTTCCTTGTGTCTTTATCAAGCGTTACCACTCTTGCTTCGTACTCTTCACCAAGGGTAAAGAATTCTTTAGCATTGATTGGTGTGTTAGCCCAAGTAATTTCACTTACGTGAACAAGACCTTCTACACCCGGCATAATCTCAAGGAAAGCACCGTAATCTTCAATATTTACTACTTTACCTTTTACAGATTCACCTTCTTTAAGTGTTTCACTCAGGGTATCCCAAGGATGAGGAGTAAGTTGTTTCAGACCAAGACTGATACGTTTTTTATCATCATCAAAGTCAAGTACAACTACGTTCAATTGTTGATCAAGATGAAGCACTTCACTTGGGTGATTGATACGTCCCCATGAAATATCAGTGATGTAAAGTAATCCGTCAAGACCACCAAGATCAAGGAATGCACCGAAATCAGTAATGTTCTTAATAGTTCCTTCAAGTACCTGGCCTTTTTCAAGTTTACCAATGATCTCAGCACGTTGTGCTTCGATATCACTTTCTATAAGAGCCTTGTGAGAAACAACCGCATTTTTAATTGCTTCGTTGATCTTCACCACGTTAAATTCCATTGTTTTACCTACGAACTGATCGTAATCAGTTACAGGTTTTACGTCTATCTGAGATCCTGGCAGGAAGGTTTCCATGCCAAAAATATCTACAATAAGTCCGCCTTTGGTTTTGCTGGTAACTGTACCGGTAACGATATCACCGGTTTTGTTTAGTTCAACAATTTTTTCCCAGGCACGTGCAGTTCTTGCACTTTTACGGCTTAGGTTCAGGTTGCCATCTCTGTCTTCCTTATCCACAACCATTACTTCGATTTTATCACCTACTTTAATGCCTCCGGGAATATCCCTGAATTCATTAAGAGAGATAAGGCCATCACTTTTAAAACCGATGTTTACTACAGCATCAGTCTTAGTAAGTGATTCGATCGTTGCTTCAATCATTTCACCATCATTGATTTGTTTGAAGGTGTTGTCGTACACTACGTCGTACTTTTCTTTCTCAGCTTTAGAATAAGCTGAAACGTTTCTTTTGTCCCTGCTCCAGTCAAAATCGTCGTGAGCAGTTTCTACTTCAGTTTCTACTTTTGTAGCAGTTTCTGTAGCAGTTTCAGTTTGTGTAGCTTCAGGTTCGTTTGTTGTCGCAGTAGCTGCTTCTGCCTGTGGTGTAGATTGCTCTTCCACTTCAGCAGTTGCTTTCGGCTCCTGTTCGTCTGCGTTTAGTTGTTTTTTTAAATACATACATTTATCCCCGCGTTTTGTTTGGGGCTGCAAAACTACTGTTTTTTACCCAAAATACCATTGCTATTAGTTCCCAACGCTTTACCAGTGTTGAGTCCTATGTCTTTTGCTGTAAAAATTAAACCCGGATAAAAAGATTAATGCGCTAAAATAAAAACTGCCCCGAAGAACGGGGCAGTTTTTTATGAAGTATTAGGCTTCAGTAATTACTAAAATACTGCAACTCTACCGGTTTTAATTCTTTCACCGTTGTTAGTCAGTACGTCTACTGAGTAGATACCTTTTCCGTGATTTGCAAGATTAACTTTCATATCAACGTAAGCACCAACCATAGTAAACAGTTGAGAGTATACTCTTGCACCTCTGCTGTCATAAATTACAACTTGTCTTGGAGTAGCTGCCAATGTATTTCCGGCAGGATTGAAAATCCTTACACTAAACTGACCGTTGTTAGGAGAAGGGTAGATGAACAGGTTACTGTTTGCAGAATCTCTGAGTGTGATAGCATTTGAAACACCGCCACAACCCTGGTTGTCTACAACTCTTACAGTATAAGTGCCGAAGTCATCAACACCTAGACCTGGAAGAGAATTTCCTGTAACACCTGGTATTAACACACCATCCCTAAACCACATGTAAGTAGCAACTGGGTTAGGAGACACAGCTACTGTAAGCGTTGTCTGCAATCCAGGAAACAAAGCTGTGAAAGGGGCAGCTGATAATACTACTGATGGAGCTGGTTTCACAGTAAGCGTTGCAGTAGACGAAGTCACTGCAGTACAACCACCAGAAGTAACCAGTACCCTGTAAATGTAGTTGTTAAATATACTGTTAGTAGCCCTTACAGTAAGTGTGTTAGTAGTAGCGCCTGTGTAATTGGCATTATTTGTAACGTTTGTAAAACTAGTTCCTCCGTTTGTGCTCACTTGCCATTGGTAAGTAAGATTACCGCCAGTAGCTGCTACGCTGAAGGTAGTAGTATTAGCAGCAGTGCTCGGTGTAGAACAGATGCTTGTACTTACAGGTTGTGCAGTAATTACAGCTGCTGTATTTACAGTAAGAACAGCTACAGCACTTGTCACAGGACCTCCACACGCACCCTGGATATTTACACGATACCTATAACCACTCATCGCAGTTGTAGCACCAGTAACAGTAAGGGTACTTGTAGTAACTCCACTGTAAGGTGCAGCATTTGCAAGATTTGTATAAGTAGTACCACCATCAGTGCTGAGCTGCCACTGGAAATTATTTCCAGATAATGGTGTGCTTGCTACAGTGAATGTAGCATTGTTGCCAGAACATACACTCACGCTTGCAGGCTGTGTTGTGATAGCTGCCGGTGGAGTGATTGTAATGGTAGCAGTACCAGAATTTCCTGTACCTACGCAACCGTTTGCTCCGGTAACTGATACTATAGTATAGCTAGTCGTTGCATTAGGGGCTACCTGTATTGGATCACCGCTGTTGTATTGGTTGATTGTGGTATTGGTATTACCATTGCTATAAACCACAGAGTAAGGACCTACACCACCAGTAATATTCACATTGATGCTGGTAGTTACATTAGCACAATTCACTGAATTGTTTGTAAAATATTGTACGTCATCAAGACCGATAAAGTCTGAATTCGCACCGTTTGGACCACCATTGGTTACGAAATATCTAAAGCCTACACGTCCTGTTGTT
>JBBQYS010000004.1:0-63446 GCA_038208485.1 Chitinophagales bacterium | reverse complement strand
TGATACAGGCCATTTCGCTGGAGAAAAAAATAGAAACGCTGCACATTACCCGCAGCATGCAAAACCGTGCTGACCAGCTTTCTGCAGAATCAGAAGCGGTGAATATTAAAAGACAGAATATTACCAAGCTGAGTAACCTGTCTTTGCAGTTATATAGTTGGTATATCAAAAACGGGCATGCAAGGAATGAAGCAGATGAAACTGCGGTGAAAAGATTTTTTAAAAAAAATATAGCTGAAGCAAACACAGCTGATATCAGCTTTTATGAAAAAATGTACCTCTACCAGGGGTATACCTGGTATGCATTTATCCGGCAGGACTTTTTGATGTATTACCGGTATACCCAAAAATGGGTGGACCTTTTTGATAATGATGCCGGGATGAAAAAAATAGAGACTGCGCATTATATTAAAGGAATGCACAACCTGCTTAATGCTTTATACGATTTGAAGCATTATAAAAAGAATTATGAGGTGTTGAAACGTTTTGAGAAATTTTCTACCACCGCGTTGGCCAACCAAAACATGAATATAAAGGCCCTGACTTTTGTTTATGTTACAAGTTCCCGGCTCAACAGGTATGTGAGTACTGGGAGTTTTAAAAAAGGAATTGCAATTGTACCGTTTATAGAAGAAAACCTGGAAGCCTATAAACTGCTGATAGATACGCACCGTGTGCTTGTGTTCAATTATAAAATAGCTACCATTTATTTTGGCGCCGGAGATTTTGATACCTGTATAGATTACCTCAGGAATATTATCAATGATCATCCGGGACTGAGAAATGACCTTCAATGTTATGCCAGGCTTTTACATTTAATGGCTCACTATGAGTTGGGTAATTTTGAACTGATGGAGCCATTGACAAAGTCCGTTTATCGGTTTATGGCCAAGATGCAAAACTTAACGGTGGTGGAAGAACAGATGTTTAAATTTCTGCGAAATACATTTCATACAGACCCGAAAGACCTGACAAAGCAATTGCAGAAACTTCATGATACCATCAGCAAGTTTGAAAACAATCGCTTTGAAACACGTGCCTATGTGTACCTCGACGTATTCTCCTGGCTGGAGGCGAAATTGGCGCATAAAACAATGGGTGAGGTCATTAAAGCAAAATACCTGGCCAGCAAAAGGAAATAACTAAACCGCCATCAGTGAACAGCCACGGGCATCCGTATTGTCATATCTGCCTGTTACTTCAAAACTGCCGTCAGCATACAATTTTCCGGCATCGTCAGTTGCTATAAATGCACAACTGTCTATATTGGCCAGGTCTGTCACATTAATTAAGCCGGAGGCTGAGGATGGGTGCATTCCAAATTGTGGTTCCTGGTTTCGGTCGGTGGGGACACCGACCGAGGCTGTACCGTTGTTTGTGTCGTCACTAACCACCTGGGCTGAGCCGTGGATTGTGTCTTCACTATCCACCTGCTGCGACAATTTGTAATGCACCCCTGCTGATTTAATATCTGTGTGATTAAAAACCGTTAACGGATCATCCTCCTGTCTTAGGGAAATTTGCATAGTGAGGGACGGTTGAAATATCCCTTCACGTACAGCATAACATTGAGAAAATAATTCTGTCATTCCATACTCCGAATGGATAGAAGCAAGCCCTAGTTTATCTTTCAACAGCGAATGTACTTCGGCCCTGGTCAATTCTTTTTTTCGTCCTTTCATTCCGCCTGTTTCTATGACAATGGTATTTTTTAATGCTGAAGGATAGGCATTGGCAAAATCAATCAGTGCATAGGTCACACCAAAAAGAATGGTTTGTTTTTCTTCTTTTTCATTTTGCTGAATAAGTTCATGCAGCCCTTTATGGTCATAGAGGTAAAATCCACTTCTCTCATTTCGGGATTTTTCAATCAGCTTTTTCACCATGTACACCAATGAAGAATTTCCCTGTTCCAGGTAGGAGGGGAGTAAACCTGCAATACAATATTGTGTAGTGTCGCCATAGACAGCATGAAACTGGTTGCTGAAACTTTGCTCATATACCTGCATGTCATTGATATAGTGGCGGCTTTTATTTTCAGAGGTAGTACCACTGCTCTCAAAAAAATCAGATGTTTCTATTTCGCCGGTAAGTATTTTTTTGTCTTTGAAAAAGCGAATAGGAAGGAATGGAATGTCGGTGTGGCGCTTTACTTTTTTTCCTTTTAGCAAAACATCACAAAACCGGGCATAGAAGGCATTGTACCTGTGTTGGTATTCGTAAAGGTTTAAGGCTTTTTCTTCAAACGAAGTAGTGCCGGAAAATATTTCTTCCAGCAATTCATTTCTTCTTAACGATGCGGTTTCTGTCATTTCAGCAAATTTCTGCTATTTCATTTACAAGAAAGCAAATAGCTGTTGCTTATGATGGATTCAGGGTTTGATAATTTGTTATAATTCTGCAATATGATCTTTTAATTTGTTGGAATATGACCCCTGTTTATTAAATTTGGAATAAACCTATATCAGCAAATGAGATCATTAGCATCATTTATCATAGTTTCTCTCGTGTTTTTTTCTTGTGGAAAAGATAAATTCACTTCTGAGCCACAGATTAAGTTCAAATCATTGAGCCCAAATGTATACACGATTGGAACGCCTATATTTCAATCAGGTCCTCTTTTAAAAATTCAGCTGACAGATAGTGAGGGCGATTTTGGGTTCTCAGATGGACAGGATACGTCCTACGTTTATATTAAAAACATAACAATACCTCCTTTTAATATTGATTCTGTAGCATTCCCATCTTCCTCTGCTATCAAGCGCAAAGATTTGGATGCAGAGGTTAGTGTAGATTTAAAGTTTGTAAGAAACGGCGTGCTGCTGGGAACTCCAACTCCTCCAACACGACCTTATACTGACACAATATTTTTTGAAGTATTTGTACGTGATTTTGCCAATAATAAAAGCAATACCATCAAAACAGAAACCCCGCTTTACCTGATAACTCCCTGATGAAAAGTTTTTTCAGATTTCTACTTTCACATTCTGTTTTTATTGCAGTGTGTGCAGTAGCGCTCTGCTACCAGAGTTTTCTGATCAGTCATTATCCTCCCAATAATTATATTTACTTTTTTGTTTTTTTTGCTACATTAAGCAGTTACAATTTTTATTGGCTGCTGAGCAAGTTTAATTTTGGGGATAATAAGAAGATCCGGGATTTTCTAAAACAAAACACCAGTTATTTATTGTTATTTGGTCTTGCAGGCATAGGCATGTTATACTGTTTGTTTCCTCTGCAGGATCATCTTCTACCTATTGTGTTTTCTGTCATCTTTACCTTGATCTATTCTCTGCCCCTATGGCCATTTTCCTGGGCAAAAAAAATGAGGAAGGTAGGGTTCCTGAAAACTACGATACTGGCGTTTACCTGGTCATTTGTCACAGTAGTATTGCCCTGCTGGCCGGCGCTGCTTTCAGCTCCAACGCTTTATTTGGGCATTTTTATTACCAGGTTTTTATTTATGCTTTTTCTCTGTATCATATTTGATAACCGGGATGTGGTTGTAGATAAGATACATGCCCTTCATAGCCTGGCTACAGATCTTCCGCCAAACCAGGTCAAATTTCTGAGCCTGGTCGTTTTTATGATGTTTTTCATTTTCGGGGGGCTTAATGCTTTCAATCAATTTGGACTTGTTCACCTCATCTTTTTTATTCTATTTTCTGTATTGATCTATTTTGTCTACCTGGCATCTATCAGGAAAAAACGGGGTTATGTTTTTTATTATTTTATTGTAGATGGCCTGATGCTTTTATTTGCCCTTCAATCTATACTGGCAAATTTTCTGCAGGATCTTTTCTGATTCATCTTTCTGAGGATGGAATTCAACATGTCGCAGCAGCAAGTGATTTGTGGAGACACAAACCACGGCACAACTTTTATTTGCCCTTCAATCTATACTGGCAAATTTTCTGCAGGATCTTTTCTGATTCATCTTTCTGTATCATCGTTTTTCAGCCGCTTATTTTTAAGTACTTTTGCACTAAAGATATACATGGCCAAAGCAAAAAAAGTCAGTCCCGGACTACCCGATGTTTCCTACAATTTTTTAAAAGAATATATTAATAATGCTTCTCCTACAGGCTTTGAAAGCGGCGGGCAGAAGTTATGGATGAAATATTTGGCACCTTATGTGGATTCATTCTTCACCGACCCTTATGGTACTGCAGTGGGAGTGATCAACCCGGACGCACCCTTTAAAGTAGTGATAGAAGCACATGCTGATGAGATAAGCTGGTTTGTAAATTACATTTCTGCAGAAGGACTTATTTACCTGAAAAGAAATGGGGGGGTAGACCACCAGATTGCGCCTAGCAAAAGGGTGAATATCCACGGAAAAAAAGGCCTGGTAAAAGCTGTTTTTGGCTGGCCTGCTATTCACACAAGAACAGGTGGAGAATCTAAAGAAACACATCCTAAAGTAGAAAACCTTTTCCTGGATTGTGGCGCCAGAACTAAAAAAGAAGTTGAAGCATTAGGTATACACGTGGGTGCTGTTTGTACCTACAATGATGGTTATGATGAACTGGCGCACGATTACATCATAGGCCGTGCTTTTGATAACCGTATTGGTGGTTTTATGATTGCAGAAGTTGCCAGGTTGTTAAAAGAGAACAAGAAAAAACTTCCATTCGGTTTATACATTGTGAATGCAGTGCAGGAAGAAATTGGTCTGCGTGGAGCTGAAATGATCGCCCGCAGAATTAAGCCAGACGTAGCTATTGTAACTGACGTAACCCATGATAGCACTACACCCATGATCAATAAAATGATTGAAGGAGATTGCAGTTGCGGAGCCGGACCCGTGCTTACTTATGGGCCTGCGGTACACAATAAATTATTAGACCTGGTACAGGAAGTTGCAGAAAAAAGCAAAATTCCTGTACAGCTGCGGTCTGCCAGCAGAAGTACGGGAACTGATACGGAATCTTTTGCTTATGCAAATGATGGCTGTCCTTCTGTACTAATTTCTATTCCTCTGCGCTATATGCACACCACGGTAGAAATGTTGCACAAAAGAGATGTAGAGCATACTACACAACTAATTTACCAGTCATTGCTGGCATTGAGTCCTGATACAAACCTCAGTTATTTTGACCTGCCAAAACCGGCAAAAAAATCAGTAAAGAATGGACGATAATTCCAGGGTAGGAAAATACATAAGGCTGTTTGGAAATATTTTTTTCTCCTTTATAGGGTTCCTGCTTTCTTTGGCTTTGTTGATCTTACTGCTTAAGCTATTTTTTGGCCTGCTTGATAAGTTTAGGATCACTTCTTTTTTATATACACTATTTGTCATATTGGTACCGGCCTGCTTCTTTATTGCAGTGAACCTTTATTACTGGAGACGTACAAGATCTTACCAGGTGGCATGGGCTAAAATAATTTCTTTTGTTTTATTTACAATAATGCTTGCTTCCTGGAGTACATGCCTGGTAAGGGATGTGTATACTTATTTTACTTCAGGTCACCAGGATATTGGCAGCTATTGGAGCTTTAGTCTTGTTATGCTCGCAGGGTCTGTGTTTTTAGTTTTTCTTGTCGGGATTATACAAGCTTTGGCTGCTCCGGCAGAACCCGATTGGTTAACCAAAGCGAAATAATTGTCAAAAAAAAAATTCCCACCGAAGAATCAGCGGGAATTTTCTTTTAACCCTTAAAACAACCAACATTAAGTATTAGTTGCAATTCTATATTCATATACGCATTATGCGATAATTTGGATGTAAATTAATTTAATGCCAGGTCAAGCACCTGAGTCATGGTTTTTACATAATGAAATGTTACTCCTTTGATAAAAGAAGGATTTATTTCTTCTACGTCTTTTTCATTTTGAGCGCACATGATGATTTCTTTTATACCAGCCCTTTTTGCAGCCAGCACTTTTTCTTTTATTCCTCCTACAGGCAATACCTGCCCACGTAAAGTAATCTCACCCGTCATTGCCAGGTAAGGTTTTACTTTCCTGCCGGTAAATGCGCTGGCAAGTGCTGTCATCATAGTGATACCGGCACTTGGGCCATCTTTGGGTGTAGCACCTTCGGGTATGTGAATGTGTACATTTTTCTTTTCGTAGAAATAAATTGGCAGCCCTACTTTTTTTGCATTGGCTTTCAGCCAACTAAATGCAGTAGTGGCACTTTCCTTCATCACATTTCCAAGATTTCCTGTCAGCAATTGTTCTCCTTTTCCTTCGCTCAGTTGGGCTTCTATAAATAGTATATCTCCGCCCACATAGGTCCAGCCTAAGCCAACAGCCACACCTGGCATATTAGCCATCTTGTATAAATCATTGCTGTATTTTGGTTTCCCCAGTATTTTTTCTATGTCGTTGCTGGTGAGGGTAGCTTTCAGTTTACCTTTCATGACCAGTTCTTTAGCCTGGAACCTCATCAGACTGGCCAATTGCCTGTCTAGTTCCCTTACGCCGCTTTCCCTGGTATAATCACCGATTAACTTTGTCAACACGGTATCGCTTATTTTGAAACTGTTTTTTTCGAGTCCATGCATTTCTTTTTCCTTTGGAATCAGGTGCCTTTTAGCAATCTCCACTTTTTCTTCTATAGCATAACCGCTAAGGTCTATTATTTCAAGCCTGTCTCTTAATGCCGGCTGAATGTTACTTAATGTATTGGCGGTGGCAATGAATAACACTTTACTCAGGTCATATTCCAGCTCCAGGTAATTGTCATAGAAACTATTATTCTGCTCCGGATCCAATACTTCCAGTAAAGCACTGGATGGATCGCCTCTTTGGTCGCTGCCTACTTTATCTATTTCATCCAGTATGATAACCGGGTTTCCGGATTTTGCCTTACGGATAGATTGTATGATACGACCGGGCATAGCACCTATATATGTTTTCCTGTGACCACGTATTTCGCTTTCGTCATGTATACCACCGAGGCTAAGCCTCACGTACTTCCTGTTAATGGCTGCTGCAATGCTTTTTCCCAGGCTGGTTTTACCAATACCCGGAGGGCCTACAAAACATAAAATAGGGCTTTTCATATCTCCTTTCAGTTTCAACACTGCGAGATACTCCAGTATTCTTTCTTTGATCTTATGCATGCCATAATGATCATGATCGAGTATTTTCTTCGCTTTTCTCAGGTCGTAGTGGTCCTGGGTATATTCATCCCAGGGCAGGTCCAGCATCAGGTCAAGGTGATTGTACACCACCGAATAATCAGGTGTGGTCGGATGCATTCTTTCCAGCTTTTCTACACCTTTGGTGAATGCATCTTTTGCAGCCTGGTTCCAGATTTTGGATTCAGCTTTTTTCTGCATTTCCTTTACCTCAGCTACATTTTCTCCCCCGAGTTCATCTTTAATGGCTTTGAGTTGCTGTTGCAGGAAGTAGTCCCGCTGTTGTTTATCCAGCTCAGCACGGGTTTTATTGGTCACCTTATTTTTTAACTCTGCATATTGAAGCTCGGTATGCATCAGGCTCATTAATAATTCGGCCCTTTGTTTCAGGTTGCTTATCTCCAGTAACTGCTGCTTTTGTTTGAGGTCAGAATTGAGGTTGCTACTCACAAAATGAACCAGGAAAGACGGATTTTCTATATTTTTTAAAATAATCCCGGCTTCGCTTGGCATATTTGGAGAAAGGCTGATGATCTCTCCTGCCAGGTCTTTAATACCACTGATCAGTGCATCAAAATCTTTGTCATCTTTTACTATTTCATCTTCCAGTATCTTGACTTTTACCTTAAAATAGGGATCATCAGTCACCAGTTCTTCTATTTCAAATCGCTTTTTCCCCTGTATAATTATAGTAGTTCCTCCATCCGGCATTTTGATCAGTTTCACCATCCTTGCTACTGTACCTGTATTTTCCAGGTCTTTCATCTCAGGTTCCTCTATGTTGCTGTCTTTTTGCGCTACTACACCTATCAATTTGTCAGCCTTGTAGGCGTCGGTAACGGCCTTAATACTTTTTTCTCTACCTACAGTTATAGGAATTACTACTCCGGGAAACAATACAGTATTTCTCAGTGGAAGAAGGGGTAGGGCATCTGAAAGCTTTAATTCTTCGGGGTTTAGCTCATCTTCATCATTCAAGGGAATGATGGGCATGAATTCTGTTTCGGTGTCCTGAGACTGTAAATAAAAATCTTTATTCATATAAAATTGATCTTCGCCAAAATGGCAATACTTTATTGTTTTGCTTAATGATTTTTGAGGATACTGTAGTAGGCAACTATAATGCCTTTATTATTTTTACTGCAACATATGCAGAAACATTTGTCTTTGCGCAGCTCCAGGCAGAAAGTTTTCTTCGTTATCAAAGCATTTATCTTTGCGCCAATGAAAATTTCGTTTACAGAGCAGGAGTTGTCTATCATTCAAAAAGTGGCTAAAGCTGCAGAACAGCTAAATGTGCAGGCGTTTGTGGTTGGTGGTTTTGTCAGGGACAGAATCCTGGGCCGGCCTACAAAAGACCTGGATATTGTTTGCAGCGGGGATGGAATTGCCCTGGCTAAAGCTTCGGCTGCTTTATTTAATCGGCCACCTTCGGTAAATGTGTTTAAAAATTTTGGCACTGCTCAATTGGTTGCAAGAAACGAGGCAGGAGAAATCATTGAGGTAGAATTTGTAGGTGCAAGAAAAGAAAGTTATTCACCACATAGCCGGAAACCTGCTGTAGTTCCCGGCACACTTGATGATGATCAGAAAAGGCGTGACCTGACTATTAACGCCCTTGCAGCTGAGATTACTCCAGATAAAATGGGAGAAGTGATAGATCCATTTAATGGGCTGGTAGATATAGAAGAAAAAATCCTTCGTACTCCATTAGATCCTGCAGCAACTTTTAGTGACGATCCGCTTCGTATGATGCGGGTGATTCGTTTTGCTGCACAATTACATTTTAGTATAGAAGAAAATACTTACCGGGCTATCTCCGAAAATGCTCAAAGAATAAAGATCATTAGCAAAGAAAGAATTGCAGATGAACTGAATAAAATCCTGCTTTCTTCCAGTCCTTCCATTGGCTTTGATCTTTTGTATACTTCTGGTTTACTTCAAATTATTTTCCCCCAAATGGTGGCACTGGCAGGAGCGGAAAATATAGATGGAATGGGCCACAAAGATAATTTCTACCACACCCTGCAGGTGGTAGACAATATTGCTACAACAACTGACGATCTATGGTTGAGGTGGGCAGCGGTGCTGCACGACATAGCAAAGCCGGCAACTAAGAGGTTTGAAGAAGGGCATGGATTTACTTTTCATGGGCATGAGGTTGTAGGAGGAAGAATGGTTCCTAAAATCTTTGCCCAGCTAAAACTGCCGCTACATGAAAAAATGCTTTTTGTAAAAAAAATGGTGGAATTGCACTTGCGTCCCATTAGCCTGAGCAAAGAGAATATCACTGATGCCGCTATCAGGAGATTGCTGTTTGACGCTGGGGATGATATAGATGCATTAATGCTGTTATGCAAAGCTGATATCACCTCAAAAAACAAACAGAAAGTAAAACGTTTCCTCGAGAATTTTGAATTGGTACAACAGCGTTGTGCAGAGGTAGAAGAGCGTGATCAGCTCAGGAACTGGCAGCCGCCGATAACAGGTGAAGTAATCATGGAAACCTTTGGTATACCTCCGTCTAAGCCGGTAGGCATCATTAAAGATGCTATACGAAATGCCATACTGGATGGAGATATAAAAAATGATTATGAGGCTGCTTTTGCTTTTATGCTGGAGAAAGGTAAAGAAGCAGGTTTTACCATACTGAAGAAATAAATATGTCTCCGGCTTTTACAACCCGACTTGTTCTCGTTTTAATGGTTTTTATTTTTATCTTTACGCTATGGCCATATTAAGATTCAGAATATACTGGGAAGAAGATGAAAGTGTTTACCGCGATATTGCACTAAGGCATAGTCAAACCTTCCTGGAATTTCATGAGGCGATCCTGAAAAGTTTTGAATTTGATAATAAGCATCACGCTACTTTTTTTAGAAGCAATGATGCCTGGCAGCAGGGAAGAGAAATTTCCCTGGAGAAATATGATAAGGCTTACAAAGCAGAACCACTCATCATGTCAGAAGTGACTTTAGGTTCAGAAATAAAAGATCCGAATCAAAAATTCTTATACCATTATGACTTCAATAAGAACTGGCATTTCATGCTGGAGCTAATCCTTGTAGATAAAGAAGAAAACAATAAGCTTAGCTATCCTGCCTGCATACGCACAGAAGGTATGGCTCCCTCACAGTATGGCACCAAAGGCCTGGTGGACAAACGCCTGGCAGAAATGGAAGAAAAATATGACCTGAATTCTAATGCCATGGAAGATGGATTTAATGATGAAGGTGAAGAGGTAGATGTGGAAACCGATTTGGATACTGAATCAGGAGAAGAGGAGCTATAGTTCATCCTGATATTTTACACATTATTATAAATATTCTCGAATCAAAACCTGCATTATAATAGCGGGCCCTACGGCTATTGGTAAAACAGCCCGGGCTATAGAAGTTGCCCGGCATTTCGGTACGGAAATTATTTCTGCCGACAGCCGTCAATGCTACCGGGAATTAAATATCGGCGTTGCCAAACCAACCAAAGAAGAACTTGCAGCAATTCCACATCATTTTATTGGTCAGCTTTCCATTAAAGAAAATTTCAGCGTTGCAGGTTATGAAAAATTTGCTTTGCAACAAGCGGAAGATCTTTTCAACATACATGATTTTATCATTCTAACCGGAGGCACTGGTTTATACCTGAAAGCATTTACAGATGGGCTGAATGATATTCCTGTGGTGGATGAAAATATCCGTACCGAAATCAGGAAAAAAGTAGAACAGGAAGGAATTGCATGGGCTGTAGAGAAATTAAATACAGGAGACCCTGATTTTAGCAATACACAATCTATACAAAATCCCCAGCGGGTAATGCGTGCCCTTGAGGTGTTGGAATCTACAGGGAAACCAATTGGGTCTTTTCAATCTAAGGTGCCTGCACATCGTCCTTTCAATATTGTAAAACTATGTTTACAGATGCCTTCGGAATTGCTTTATGAGCGAATCAACAAGAGGGTAGATGAAATGGTAGAGGATGGGCTGGAAGAAGAAGTAAAAGGATTGATTCCTTTTAAGAACTTTAATGCTTTAAACACGCTGGGATACAAAGAATTCTTTGATTATTTCGAAGGAAAAAATAGTTTCCAGGAAACTATAGAATCTATAAAAAGAAATACCCGCCGCTATGCAAAAAGACAGAATACCTGGTTTCGCAATAGTGGAGGGTATTTATTTGTGGAGCCTCAGCAGGAGGCTATCATGGCTGCAATTCATGATCGGCTGAAATCGCTTGCTTAGAATTTCACGCCAATAGTAGCAGCAATTGTACCTCTTGTATTTTCAATAGTGGCAAATGTATTTGCCCTGTCTTCGAGCCTGTAAGGGAACACGGCATCTTTGCTCATATTATGTACATAAGTGAGGTCTGCAAAAAAACCTTTATTCCTGTAACCCAGTCCACCACTCAGTAAGAACATATTTGCTTTTAGGTTTTCATCCGCATAAGGATTGCCATAATAAGCAAGACCCAGCCTGGTCATGATGGTATTGAATTTTAATTCTCCACCAGCCCTGAAATTGAAAGTTCCTTTGTATTCCTGTTTTACTATATCGTTTAGTGATTTATAATAAGATCTGATTTCTCCAGTATTTTCCTCGCTATTGCCAGAACCAAAACGTGAACCCTTATGATTTACATATTCCACATCAGCAGTTATAAAACCTTTTTGTCTTTTTACATTTTCTGTTTCTCTAAATACATAAGATGCACTTGCAATGGCTCTCCATGGTGAAGTTTGAGAATAATCACTTTGACCCGGTTGTCCGTTCGTATACCTGGTACTGGTTTCTGAGAAAGATTCTGCCGCTCCTGAAGCAGTTTCCAGGTTTGTACTTACTGAAGTAGTGCGTTCATCGCTTAAGATCATGTATGATGGAGTTTCTACAGAAAGCCCCAGCCTTACATATTCTACAGGCCTGTAAATTGCACCAATTTTTAAATTGATCCCTGCCCCGGTAGTATTAAAATTATCAGTATAAGTTGCAGAAGAAAACCCATTCATCGTATTGGAAGAAGTATCTTTTTCTGTAAGAATTGTTCTGCTTTTGTAAGACACAATTGGGATACCTACGCTGGCACCAAATAACCAATGCTCATTATCATTAATAGCAGCACCAAGCCCAAGTTCATATAAACCACCACTGGTGTTTTTGCTGTAGTTCTGCATCAGGGCCTGCCCGGCATCCAGGATGTTTTCAGATGCGCCTCTTACCTGTATTGCACCATTTACTCTAACTGTATCTATTAAAAAAGTATTCAGTGCCGGTGCAACTGTAAATGGCAGTCTTGAATTCGTGTTCAAGACCGCATCTATAGATAATCCGCTTTTGGCAAATTCCTCTGCAAACTGCTCAGAGAAAGAACTAAAATTATTTAATGCGCCGAATTTAACTTCATTATTAAAACTTGCTTTTTGTGTAAATGCAAGGCTGAACGCTGAGCTGTATTTGCTGTTATTTCCTTTGCCCGTACCAAAAATAAATCCTGTTGGCGAAAGCATGAAGGAGTTCTTTTTATTGTTGGTTTCTGTACCACGGTAAGTTGAATTGTTCCTATTTAGAAGAAAGGAAGGAGAAAAACTAAGCTCACTCGTTTTAAAAAAACCAATGCCAGCCGGGTTTACAAAGGTGGCAGAAATATCTCCACCCAGGGAGCCCATAGCACCACCGATAGCCAACATGCGTGCGGATCCATTCTGTGGGTACCAGCTATACCTGAGGGCATCCTCCGGCACCTGTGCCATTGCCTGGTAGCTGATAAAAGCAGTAAAAAGTAGATATAATTTTTTCATTGTGCGTAAATAAATGTTAGATAGGGTTGGTTGTTGTGAAATTTACTGACAGGACGTACAATTCCTATACCCAAATATTGCAGTGTAGGGAACTATAAAAAGAACTTGTGTTGTCAGTAAAAAAATGAGGCTGTAAGAAAATATTATTGTCCTCTTGAATTTCTCGGAACGCTGCTACCACTACTTCCACTTCCTGAAGAACTTCTTCCTGATCCGGAATTACCAGAAGAAGATGGACTATAAGTTCTGTTATCATTAGAAGAAGGTGTATTGTAAGAACCTCTTTTTTCGTTGCTGTAGCTTGGGCTTATCGGCCTTCTGTTCGTTCCGTTATTGGAATTGGAATTATTATAAGTTCTGTAATTCCCGGTGTTGGAACGGGTATTGGCTTTTGTATTTACTACCTCAACGCCATTGTTGCTGTAACTACCAAGAGAAGTCATCCTTGGGGTATTGTTTTTCGGATTTACTACAAAAACTCCTGGAAAGTAAACAGGGCTGTTGTAATAATATGGGTTGTAATAGTAACCATAATTATATCCGTAGCTATAAGGATTGTAGCGATAATCGTAATCGTAAAAACGGTCAAGGTCTCTCCAGCGGGGATCATAGGCATTCATCCTTATTTGTCTTTCTTCATAACCAATTCTGTCGTCACCGCCATAATCATCCCGGTTGTCCCGGTCATTATTTTCGGTGATCACTTTAGTTGGAGAATAGTAAACGTCATCCGGGGTTTGACCGTTGCGGTATGAGGTGCTGCAACTTGTAAAGATTACTGCAGCTAAAACGATAAGTAAAAAATTTTGTTTCATGGCATTAAAATTAGTAATGTAAAGATATGGTTGTTTTGGGTTTGTAATTACAGCACTAAAGTTCCGCAAAGCTTTGTTTTAGGAACGTTAAGAGATTTGTATAAGTGTGTTAAAAAGAAATTCCTTCTTAAACTTATATCATGCTCTTATTCATTATAAACCTTTATTAATTTACAAATTATCATCCATTATATTTTGTGAAAAATCATCTATGGCTATATATCGTACTTTTGCAGCCACATGAATACCATTTTTACCGAAAGCCCTTATTTGCTGTACAGCGATGGAGAGGGAAATATATTTGAAGATACCACCCTATATGTTACAGGTCGTAGCGGATGGGATGCCGTTCCTGTCCCTGCAGATGAATGGATAAAATTGCCACAAGGAGGACAATTATATGAATTGCCCGGAAGGAGGGGAATTGGTATTGATGTGGAAACTGGTGATATGCGGATCTGTGAAAAAGGGTGGGCTGTAGCTGCATTTATTCCTCCTGCTCATACAGGATTATATATAGCTGCATATGAAACAATGCCTGACGCACCTACGCTTCCGCTTTTCTGTTATACCGCTGCAGGGTGGTGGAATGATGAGATTTTTGTACCGGCAGTGAGAATAGAAAAAGATATCAGGCAGGAAGCAGAAGGATACGAGGACAAAGCCATAGAGAAGGGCACTGATCATTTACTCAAAGCATATCCTGACAACCGCCTTGTAAAACACCTGATGGAAAACTGCTGCATGACTTATACCTGCCCTGCGGCCAGGAACCTTGCATTGGGTAGATGGGAATGTCCTGTTCCGGTATCGCCGGCATGTAATGCAAATTGTGTAGGTTGTATCAGCTTCCAACCGGAAGAAGAAACAATCATCAGTACACAGGACAGGCTCACATTTAAACCCACAGCAGAAGAAATTGTAGAGTTTACAGTGCCCCATTTACAAGAGGCACCTTATCCATTGGTTAGTTTTGGCCAGGGCTGCGAGGGTGAACCACTACTCATGTGGGAAGTAATCAGGGATTCTATAAAAGAGATCAGGAAACATACTGACAGGGGAAGCATCAATATCAATACAAATGGCAGTAAGCCGGCAGCTGTAAGAGCTCTCTGCGAAGCAGGTCTAAACAGCATCAGGGTAAGTACAAACTCTGCCAGGGAGCATATCTACCTGCCTTATTACAGACCTAATAATTATAGATTTCAAGACCTGGAAGAAAGCCTGAAGATTGTAAATGAATTTGGTGGCTGGACCAGCATAAATTATTTTGTATTCCCAGGAATGACGGATAGTGTGGAAGAATACGAAGCCCTGAGAAAACTTGTCAGGTCTACCGGTTTGAAAATGATTCAATGGAGAAATTTTAATATAGATCCGGATTGGTACCTTGGAAAAATAGGTGTGACAGATACAGGAGAATGCATGGGTATGAAACAAATGCTGGAACTGATCAGGGAAGAATTCCCTGATCTTAAATTCGGGTATTTTAATCCTTCAATAGAAAGGATCAAAGGCGATTACGAAATGGACTTTGCCCATTAATCTAATTTTAATTATTGTATAAGAAAACGTTTTGCTTATGCCCAAATTGTTTATGGTATTGATTGGTGCTACACCTGAAGGCCGTCATATAGAACAGCATGATATATTTTTTACCATTGCAGAAAGTATGCATGAGGTAATTCCACAGGCTGCAGCTTTTTGGCCAGACGCAAAAAAATCTTTGCATTTTGATGCCTGGAGGGAAGTTACCAATGTGGATGGTTACAAAATTTCAATTGTAAAAAAAGGCAAAGAAAAAGAAGGCACTCAATTATTTTTTATCAATCTTGGAGGCTATAAACAAAATGAATTTGAAGAATTTCATTACAAAATGATCGTGGCAGCGCCTGGTAAAGCAGAAGCTGTGAAACAAGCAAAGGAAACTGCGTTTTACAAACATGTTGGTTTTAAAGGAGCACCCTCTCACATAGATGATAAGTTTGGTGTGGGGGTAGATGATTTTTATGCTATTGCTGATATTTTACCAAAAGACCAGGCAAATGTTTTTGGCATAAAACTGACAAAGGCACCAAAAGATCTACCTGAAGATGAGGTTCATCTTGGCTACTTTGTTCTTTCAAAAGTGGACAAATGGGCACCAAAATAATCCATTAGCATTATTGCTGGTCTTCAAATATTTCTGCGGCAATTTTTTCCGAAGCAAGTTCACAAAAATCGAGTCCCGAATAATCCGGATTTAAACCTGCAATAAATGGAACAGCCATAATATATACCTTCTTATTCCTTACACCATACCTGTCCAGCACCTGGAAATTGTCATTGATATTTATACCCGGAACGTGAAGGATGTAATTTCCACTTTCGGTTTTCTCTATATTTTTATTACCCTCAGCCATTTGTTTCATTGCAATTTCTTCTTGCTGAAAAGCAATCCAGGCGCTACTTATAACGCCCTCATTCTTTAATGATACAAAAGGAAAATCATTGAAAAACATTGGTGGCTGTCCAACTCCATTGATATACAATTGGTATTCTTTTGTAACTAATTCACCATCCTTATTTTCAAAACTATACTTAGCGCCTCCATTTTCTCCGGGCGCTACTATGCTGCTTTTATCCACGTTTATCATTTCCAATAATCCAGCTTCATGCAATGCCAATACTTCCCTGCAGGAGTTTTGGGGAACAAATGCAATCACAATAGATATCAAAGGTTTCAACACCTGCGTGGCTCTGAGCATGTCTTCAGCACTCATGTGCTTTGCGGGATAGTTCATCGCATAACTGAGTTTTGCAATCACCTCTTTCCAGTAAACAGATTCTTCTTTGTCGATGGATCGCTCAGCTTCCAGGTATTCTTTTTTAAACAATTCAAATGGGTCTTGTGCTTTTCTCAAAGACAACATATGTGTAGCAAATTCTTCAACAGTCATCTCTTTGATGCTGTTATAAAAATCAGGATCATCTTCTTTTAATTCATTTTTAAAATTTCTTTCGAAAATGTAATCCAGCGGTATAAAACCACCAAACTTTTCTTTCAACCCCGGCACTTCTTCATCCCTGATCTGGTCCTTTGGTGCCAGGTGTTTATCAGCCAGGTGGAACCTGATCGCCGGTAGCAATCCGTCTATAGAATGGAGGAAAATTTTAAACTTATTACTTTTTGTATCTAACAAATAGTTGAGTGTGTCATCTTCATTTTTTTCAAACTTCCCGTTTTCATGAGCCAGTGTTCTTATAGCATCAATTGCCGTGAGAGAAGCGCCCCTGATAGCTACAGGGAAATTTATTTTCTTTTTTAATTTTTGGGGTGGGTAGGGAGAATCATACCATCCTGGTACTTTATCTTCAAATTCTTTTGGCCACATATGTCCACTACATATCACCACAAAATCAGTTCTGTATTTTTTTTCATCTTTCGTGTGAATGTCAAAGCTGTTTTGATTAATATGCTGCTTTATATCTACAACTTCAGAAGATAAAAAAACCTTTGTCGTGATATTTTTTCTCTGCGCTTTTTTTTGTAAAAGGCTGAATTGTTCTTCAAGGTATTGCCCAAATAATAAGCGGGGCAGCACTTTATGCTCATTAAAATTTGTAGAAGTAATATTGTATTCCTGTAAAATATTTTGGGGAGACTTTTCTATCCATTCAGCGATAGAAGTTACGAGTTCTGGTATCTCGTTATCTGAAACATTGGTTATGTGTTCATGAGCTGCGCCATTAATACCATAAGGCATCCCTGCCCCTAATTGTTCTTGTCTTTCAAAAATAAATACTTCTGTTTCTTCATCGCTTACAGATTCTATTATTCTTTTGTACATGAATAGTGCAGCGGGTCCGCCACCTACAATTGCAATACTTTTCATAGCAAAAAATAGTCACCCTGTACTATCCAGGTTGATCCTTTGGTTATTGTTTGAAAAAAAGTGTTTGTAAACAGGAATTAAAATCCGTATTCACCAAACACCTCACGCAAAGAATCAGCCACTTCTCCAAGTGTGCAATAATTTTCCACCGCTTCCACAACATACGGCATGAGGTTGTTATTTTCTACAGCGGCTATTTTTATTGCAGCCAGGCATGCTGCTGCTTTTGCCTGGTCTCTTTTTGCTTTCAGAATAGCAAGTTTATCGGTTTGTATTTGCTGAATGCTTTCATCTATTTTAAATACCGGCGTATCTGTGGTTTCTCCTCCTTCAAATTTGTTGACCCCCACACTTATCTTTTTTCCACTTTCAATATCTTTCTGGTATTGATAGGCACTTGCCGCAATTTCATTTTGCATAAATCCTTCTTCAATAGCATCTACGCTTCCACCCATTTCATCTATTTTCTCTATCAGTGCCCAGGCTTTTTTCTCCACTTCTGCGGTCAGGTTTTCTACAAAAAAACTTCCTGCCAGCGGGTCAGCTGTTTCTGTTATACCACTTTCAAACGCAACTATTTGTTGTGTACGCAGTGCTATTCTTGCAGCTGCTTCCGTAGGTAAACTCAGGGCTTCATCATAACCATTAGTGTGCAGGCTTTGTGTTCCGCCAAGTACAGCTGCAAGCGTCTGGATAGTTACCCGGCTTATGTTGTTTTGAGGCTGTTGTGCAGTAAGGGTACTGCCGCCGGTTTGTGTATGAAACCTGAGCATCATGGCTTTTTCATCAGTAGCTCCCAGTTCTTTCATCATGATCGCCCACATTTTTCTTGCAGCCCTGAATTTTGCTACTTCTTCAAAAAGATTATTGTGTGCATTAAAGAAAAAACTCAATCTCTTGCCAAATACATTTATGTCCAAACCTTTCTCCAGCGCAGCTTTTACATAGGCTTTCCCATTACTGAGTGTAAATGCAATTTCCTGAACGGCGGTGCTTCCTGCTTCCCTTATGTGATATCCTGAGATAGAAATTGTATTCCATTTTGGCACTTCTTTGCTACACCATTCAAAAATATCTGTGATGATGCGCATGCTTGATTTTGGTGGATAGATGTAAGTACCCCTGGCAGCATATTCTTTTAAAATATCATTCTGAATTGTTCCAGTTAGTTGCTTCAGGTCAGCACCTTGTTTTTTGGCCAATGCTACATAAAAAGCCAGTAGAATATAACCAGTAGAATTGATTGTCATAGAAGTGCTAACATCTTCCAGTTTTATGCCTTTGAACAGTCGCTCCATATCCTCAATACTGTCTATGGCTACGCCTACTTTTCCTACTTCTCCATCAGCGAGTGCATGGTCACTGTCGTATCCAATCTGTGTTGGCAGATCAAAGGCTACGCTCAATCCGCTTACGCCCTGTGCTAAGAGATAATGATAACGTTCATTACTCTCTTCTGCGGTAGAAAATCCGGCATATTGCCGCATGGTCCATAGCCTGCCACGATACATAGTTTCCTGTACACCACGGGTGAATGGGAAAGTACCAGGGTCAGGCTCAGCCTCCTTTGGTGCATCATACTTGTTATATAGAGGCTTTATTTCAATCCCTGATGCTGTATATTTTTTATCATCATTCATGGCAGTCCCCGGTTTTGTTTTTTTGATCAGGAGTTAAATTCATTCATTCACGGGCTTTCAGAAATTCCGGAAGTCAGTAATTATTATTTCAAAAGTTTTTTTGCTTCATACTGTATGGCATCCAGTACAATCACATTCAGTTCAGCTTTGTCAGTAAGGCTGTATTCCAGGATGTGTTTGCTCAGGTCCATTCCGGAAGCATTCCCCGGAAGGGTAGCGGCAATCTGGTTTATGATGTAAATATTCTGATCCCTCAATTTGGTAATTGCATTCCAAATTTCTTTGCTTACATAAATCTGCTGAGTGAGGTTATAATCATATTCCTCATTTAAGTTTTGTACGAGATCCCGATGCAGTCCTGCAGCACTCTGGTCTCTGTACACTGTTCTTGCAATCATATTTTTTAGCCCGGCTCTTTCGCTAAACAAAGTGAGTCTTTCAAAAGCATTCAGCCTGAGTTTAATGGTTTCATTGTTGATGCCCATTCTTTCCCTTATTTCATCCTTCATCCCTTTAAATTCTGCCAGGAGCCATGCTATTACGATAAAAGACATAAAAACACCTGCTATGGTGATACTTAGTTGCAGGTCGAAAGCCAGTATAGTCATAAATTATTTTTTTGATTGTAAAAGTAATTAATGAAAGGTTAACAGTATGCCGTCAATTACGAAATTGGCAATTTTGACAAAACCTAAAGAATGAAATTTGTAAATTTGTTTTATGGAAATAGTAGAAAAAGTACCCGTTAGTTTTACTAAAAATGCAGTAATAGAAATTAAGCGGTTAATGAATGAAGCAAATTTTGATACAGAAAAAAAATTGCGTGTAGGGGTGAAAGGTGGCGGTTGCAGTGGTATGACCTATGTGCTAAATTTTGATGGTATAACAGAAAAAGATGCATTATATGAAGTGGAAGGTATACCAGTGATCATGGAAAAATCGCATGGAATGTACCTGATCAATATGGAAGTAGATTGGGAAGGTGGTTTGAATTCCCGCGGATTCACTTTTAAAAACCCAAATGCCAGCAGCACCTGTGGTTGCGGTACAAGTTTCGCTGTCTAATCTTTATTTTTATTTATTTTGGTTCATCATAGTTCACCATCCAGTGAATGCCAAATTTATCTGTCCACATACCAAAGTAGGCTCCCCAGAAAGTATCCTGTAATGCCATTTCTATTTCACCTCCTTCAGAGAGGGCATTAAAAATAGCATCACATTCCAGTTTGCTTTCACAGTTGAGAGACATATAAAAATTGTTTCCTGCTTCCAGTTTTTTTCCCATTCCCTCGAGTGCATCAGTTGCCATCAAAACTGAGCCATCTGCAAATTTCATAGAAGCGTGCATAACTTTTTCTTTTTGTGCCTCCTGGAGTTTTTCGTTGTCCGGCATATCTCTGTAATACTGAATCATTTCTATTTCTCCTCCCAAAGCATTCTTATAAAAGTTTAAAGCTTCTTCCGTCGTTCCCGGAAAGTTGAGGTAATAATGAAGTGTAGCCATGAGAAAGAAATTTATTTCTGCGTTTTTTCAATGTAGCAATTTTCCATTTGTGTATACACAGTTTGTTTTAGTTCCGCTACTTTTTTGTTGTTGGGATCAATAGCAGGCAAATAGTACATATGTAAAAAAGTAGGTACAAGGTAAAATGTTTTATGAATTGGTAATGCTTCTCTTGTTCCTTTGATCACACATGGCAAGACCTTTTTACCCGTACCTACAGATAGCTTGAAAGCCCCGTCATGAAAGGCTTTCAGTGGTTCCCCTGTGCGGTTCCTGGTGCCTTCTGGGTAGATGCACATATGCATGCCATCTGCCAGCACTTTCTTCATCTTTTCAAAACTCTTTATCCGGCTACGGTCACTGTTCCTGTTTACTAAAACAGAACCACGGGTATAAAATAAACCAAATAATGGTACACGGGTAAATGAGGCTTTAGCTATTGTTTTATTTGCTCCTTCTACAAAGGGTGCAGAAAGTGGAACGTCCATAAAAGTATTATGGTTAAAGCAGATAATATAATTTTCACCTTTCTGAAAATTTTCTTTGCCGTGCACAAAAACCGGGCACCCTATTAATGTAAGCCAAACCCGCATCCATACCCTGGACACCCAAATAAAATAGGCCTGACCTTTTTTGAAATCTTTAAATAACCAGGAGCACATGCTTGGAATGAAGATGACAAGAAAAGTAATAACAAAGGTTACAAGACCCCAGGTTGCCCAAATCCGGGCAAACACTTCTTTGAAATAATAAACCGGTTTCTGCATTTTCTTTAAAAGAAATTATTTGGACTAAAATAGGCAAGACTTTAAAAAATGCAATTTTATTTTTTAAGCGTTATTTAATTAAGCTCTTTAATCAGGGGAAGGAAGAGTCTGCCAGTTTACAGGAGTAAAGCCTTGTTTTACCAATAGTTCATTCGTTTGAGAAAAATGTTTGCAACCAAAAAAGCCTTTGTCTGCAGCAAAAGGAGATGGATGGGCAGCCTTCAAAACAAAATGTTTTGTTTCATCTATCAGCGGCTGTTTACTATGGGCAAATTTTCCCCAGAGCAGGAAAACAACGCCTTGCTTTTCATCGCTAATCTTTTGTATCACTGCATCTGTAAAATACTGCCAGCCAATAGTTGCGTGACTGGAAGGTTCGCCTGCCCTGACGGTTAAAATTGCATTAAGCATCAGTACTCCCTGGTCTGCCCAGGATGTAAGGTTGCCATAATTTGCGGGCATTGCTATTCCTATATCAGATTTTATTTCTTTGAATACATTCCGGAGTGAGGGTGGGAGGGGCATATTTGCCGGAACTGAAAAACTTAATCCATGTGCTTGTCCGGGGCCATGATAAGGGTCCTGCCCGAGAATGACAACCTTTAGATCTTCAAAGGAAGTATGATCAAATGCTGAAAAAATATGCTGACCTGGGGGATAAATTATTTTCTGAAGTGCTTTTTCGGTTTTTAAAAAACCTACGATCTGTAGAAAGTAAGGTTTATTGAACTCTTCTTTGAGGGCTTTTTTCCATGAAGAAGAAATTTTTACATCAACCATAGAAATTTTCTTTCTTGTAAAATAAGCGCATTCCGGGAAAATTCTGTTTAAATAAAAGTCTTTCTTTTCTATATAGTTTTTATTTTCCAATACCTAAATCAAATTGGGGGATGAAGTTTTTTGCCATGATAATAATGCCATGTTGAAAAATTAAAGTGCTAGCGATTTCCAAATTGTGTCTTATTGGGCTACTCTTGCAAATAACGCTTCGTTAATTTCGCATTAACAAATAAGGTCAAAACAACCATATTTGGTTGAAAAAATTAGCCCTAAATCTGATTTTTTTTGAACATAGTACAAAAAAAGTGTACTTGTTTACCAACTTTCTAAGGATTATGTATCCACTCGTTAACTGAGAACCTAGACTGAGTTAATTTTTTAAACCCGGATCTATTTAAGAAGCAAATATTTTTTGCAAAACTATAAAGTAATAAAGTATCAAATTAATGCAGTCATTTGATTCTTTAAGTATCCGATTGGATTAAACAATTTGGGCATTTATAGTTAAAGGCGCATTTACAGGTAAAAATAATAATCAGGTTTTTTTTGTTGAAGAGAAATTTTAATTTCAATGAGAATGGTGAAACAAAAATGCCTGCAAAATAATGCAGGCAACTGTTTGTTTCTAATTGTGATCCGGATTGGATTCGAACCAATGACCCTCAGCTTAGAAGGCTGATGCTCTATCCAGCTGAGCTACCGGACCTTAAGGGCGGCAAATATAAAAATTTAAACTTTTTCAGCCACAAATATTTTTAAATTTGATTAAATAATTATATTTAAGTTCTAAAACAACAACAGTTCATTATAAATTTGTTAAAAATTCCTTGATTGGTACGTTATTAGATGTTACATTTGCCAAATAAGATTTTTATAACATTTTTTAAAGGCTTTCAAGATAAATCTAAAAAACAACTGTGTATGAAACAAAAAATTACATTGGCATTATTAATGGTCGGTATTGCAATCTCAGCAACGGCCCAAAACAGTCGCTACCTCTCCAGCAAAAAAGGAGATCTTTTTGGCGTTCACGTTAATGCTTATGATATCACAACTCCACTCACTTTTAAAAGCAGTTCTACTAACCGTACTTTCACAAATTTGAGAGATATGGATTTTGGTTTCTCGTTATCTTACTGGAAAGGACTAACTAACACCATTGATTTCTCTACCAGGGCGGGTATTTTATTTCACGACTACCTTGCTAGTGACAGAGGTACACCAAACAACAAGAGTGAGTTTGGAGCAGAATTAGAGCCAACATTGAATTTTCGTCCTTATGGAGATAATAGTTTGATTGCTCCTTTCCTTACTGCAGGTATTGGCGGTGGATACTATACTGATAAATTTGGTGCTTATGCCCCGGTTGGTGTTGGTATTCAGGCTAACTTTAATAGCCTTACTTATATGTTTGTTCAAGCTCAGTATCGTTTTACACTTACTGATAAAGTATTGAATGATGCATTGTTGTATTCATTAGGTTTTGCTCAAAACATTGGCCGTATCACTCCACCACCTCCCCCAGCTCCTCCAATACCAATTATCACTGACCGTGATGGTGATGGTGTTCTTGATGCAGATGATAAGTGTCCTGATACTCCAGGTTTAGCTTCTCTTATGGGTTGTCCTGACCGTGATGGTGATTATATCGCTGACGGTGATGATGCTTGTCCGGATGTAGCCGGAACTGCTAAATACAATGGTTGTCCGGTTCCAGATACTGATGGTGATGGTATCAATGACGAATTAGATGCTTGTCCTACTGTACCAGGGGTTGCAAAATACAAAGGATGCCCAATCCCTGACACTGATGGTGATGGTGTTAACGACGAGGAAGACAAATGTCCAAGCCGTCCTGGTCCTGCAAGCAACCAGGGTTGTCCTGAAATTGCTAAAGAAGTAATTGAAAAAGTAAACTTTGCTGCTAAGAATGTATTCTTTAGCACTGGTAGCTTCAAATTACTTGCTAAGTCTAACAAATCTCTTGATGGTGTAGCTGACCTGATGAAAGCTGACCAGTCTTTGATGCTTGATATAGATGGTCACACTGATTCTCAGGGAAGCGACGAAATGAATCACACACTTTCTCACAATCGTGCAACTGCAGTAAAAGATTATCTTGTTAGCCGTGGTGTAAGCGAAAGCCGTATGACTGTAACAGGTTATGGTGAAGAAAAACCAGTAGCTGATAACAATACAGCTGCAGGTCGTGCTAAGAACCGCAGAACTGAAATGACAGTTCGTAACTTCTAACTTCAATTTTTTAAGATATCAAAAGCCCCGAAATTTTTTCGGGGCTTTTGCTTTTATGGAATCTTATTGTAAAAATTAAATTATACTAACTCTGCTGCATTCTCGATACTATAATCCTTGACCTCATTATATAACGTATCTCTCTCTATTGGTTTTCTCCCTACCTGGTTAATAAGAACAACTAGTTCTTCAGTAGTCATGGTAGGACTTTGTTCTTCGCTCCCTGCCATAGAATAGATCTTGGTGCTGTCGTCAATTGTACCATCAATATCATTTACACCAAAAGATAAACTTAGTTGTGCATTTTGGCGGCCAAGCATCGGCCAGTATGCCTTAAGGTGAGGAAAATTGTCCAGGTATATCCTGGAGATGGCATATAAGCGCATGTCTTCTACGGTCGTACTTTCAGACACATTGCTCATGTCGTTATTGGAATTGCGAAATTTGAGTGGTATAAAGGTGTTAAAGCCAGCAGTTTTATCCTGTAGGTTTCGCAGCTTTCTCATGTGGTCAATTCTGTGCTCATATTTTTCTATATGGCCATAAAGCATAGTAGCGTTACTATGCATGCCAAGGTTGTGCGCCACTTCATGTATATGCAGCCATCCTTCACCGGTCACTTTATCTCCGGCTATAATTCTTCTAATATCCTCGTGAAAAATTTCTGCCCCTCCGCCAGGCAATGATTGAAGTCCGGCATCTTTCAGGATCTTCATTCCCTCCTCTGCAGTAACCTTAGCTTTCCTGAACATATAATCCAGCTCTACAGCTGTAAATCCTTTTACATGAAGTTCCGGCCTGTGTGCCTGAATTTTTTGAAGTAATTCTACAAAATAGGCCAGGTTCATTTTTGGGTGAACGCCACCTACGATGTGCACTTCTGTAATCGGCTTGCCATCATAGCTTTTCACAATATCCACCATCTGGTCTATGCTCAGCTCCCAACCTTCTTCTTTGTGTGCATACAAGCGGCTGTAACTGCAAAATTTGCAACTGAAAACACAAACATTGGTAGGCTCTATATGGAAGTTTCGGTTAAAATAAGTTTTATCCCCATGCTTTCGCTCCCTGATATAATTGGCCAATGCCCCTGCAAATGGTAATCCTGCTTCATTGAACAACAGCAGACATTCTTCATCAGTAATGCGCTCATCATTCTTTACTTTTTGGGCAATATCAGCCAGGCCCTTATTTTTTTCATTTTCTATCAGTATGTCGATCATTCGTTTATTTGATTTTTACAAATTTACAACGCAATTACGGGGTGTATTGTTATTTTTCAATATGTTTACCATTCGATCAAAAAATACCAAAACAATTTTGATCTTTCCTTTTGCTAAAATGCAGCAGCTATGAATATCAGGTTAAGGCTTACCGTCATGAGTTTCCTACAGTTTTATGTTTGGGGAGCGTGGCTTATTACAATTGGTACGTATTGTTTTAATGCTAAAGGCTGGACGGGGGCCCAGTTTGGGGCTATATTTTCTACCCTCGCATTGTCTTCACTATTTATGCCGGCACTTACTGGTATTATTGCTGATAAATGGGTGAACGCAGAGAAATTATATGCCGTTCTTCATATTTGTTATGGGTTGGTTTTGTTTTATGTGCCCCAGGTAAACGATCCTGGTGTATTGTATTATGTCATTTTTATTGCGATGATATTTTACATGCCTACTATCTCTTTATCCAATTCTATAGCCTACCATATTTTAAAAGATAATAAATATGATGTAATAAAAACTTTTCCGCCTATAAGGGTTTGGGGTACGATTGGTTTTATCGTAGCCATGTGGACCACGAACCTGACAGGTAGTAAAGCAAACGCCAACCAATTTATTATTGCCGGTGTAGCTGCATTGATACTTGGCATCTATAGTTTTACTTTACCAAAATGCCCTCCTAAAAAAACAATGTCGGGACAGCATTCATTTACAGAACAATTGGGCCTTGATGCATTTAAGTTATTTGCTAATTATAAAATGGCGTTATTCTTTATTTTCTCCATGTTCCTGGGGGCAGCACTGCAGCTCACTAATATGTATGGAGATTCTTTTTTGTCAGATTTTGGCAATCTACCTAAGTACGCCAATTCTTTTGTGGTAAAATATTCGACGATCATACTTTCTATTTCCCAGATATCAGAAACAATATTTATTCTGGCTATTCCTTTTTTCCTGAAAAGATTCGGGATAAAACAGGTGATGCTCATCTCTATGTTTGCCTGGGTATTGCGCTTTGCCCTTTTTGCTTATGGCGATCCATCTGATGGTTTATGGATGATTATCCTCTCCTGTATCGTTTACGGTATGGCTTTCGACTTCTTTAATATTTCAGGATCGCTGTTTATAGAAACTACTACCGATCCCGGCATTCGCAGCAGTGCCCAGGGCCTGTTTATGACCATGACCAATGGAGTAGGAGCCTACATGGGCAGTAAACTAAGTGGATTAGTTATAGATAAATATTTCATTCTGCCTGATGCAAGTAAAGACTGGCAAGGCATCTGGCTGAGTTTTGCCGGTTATGCGCTGGTTGTTGCTCTACTCTTTTGGGTATTATTTAAACATAAGCACCAGCGTGAAATGGTCTACCCAAAAGAGGGAATGGTTCACTAATTTAGAGAATTGGATTGATCCTATTTCTCAAGGTTTGATTTCAAGTTGCTTAATCCAACTTCCAGATCGTTTCCTATAGCTTTATTTAAGTCCATGAATACCAGCATTAAATTCATGGGATAATCCATTTTGCCATTAAAGTTCCAGGTCACCCTGGTTTGAGTAGTGGCGGTATCTTCCAGGATTAAAGCTGCATTAGATGTTGATTTGAACGGGCGCAAAAACCTTATCTCAAAATTCACTCTTTCATTTGGAGTCAAACTTTTTATTTCCTGTTCGCCGGCACCAACATCATCTTTTTCGCTATCCCATTTATTGGTAAAGCCTGGTGTGGCATCTGTACCTGAATAAGTAGAGGTCATATCTGGATCCATGGTGGCCCATTTGCTGTATTTTTCCTGGTTCTTTAGGTATTTTACGTACTCATATACTTCCGTTCTTGGTTTATGTACCACAACGGATCTTTCTACAGTATATTCTTTTTTGATGAATAATGCTATAACCAGCAAGATGACAACAAGTGACAGGATGAAAATGCCCAATATTTTCAGAAATCTCATACCAGTAAGTTTTGATAATCAAAGTAATAAAATTTATTTTAAAACCTCTATTATTCAGCTCATTATTAGTTTCCCGAAATCCGTTGTTGGTCTTCTTTGCCATCCCCTTCCTCTTTCTGCATAATGAGTGTGCGTATAGGGAAAGGAATATTGATGCCTTCTGCATTAAATCTTTGGTGCAGTTTCTTGATAAATTCATGCCGTATGATGAACTGATCTGTGTATTGTTTTAAACGAAAAAAAGCTTTAATATCTATACTGCTGTCGCCAAACTGGTAATATCGAATAAATGGTTCCCAGTCTTTTACACCGCCATCCAGTTCATCAATGGTTTCTTTGATCACTTCCAGGGTTACTTTTTCTACATGTACCAGGTCACTATCATAACTTACTCCAAATGGTACAATAAAGGTGAATTCAGGATCTGGCAGCGTGAAATTATGGATGATCATATCTGCCATCTTGCTATTTGGTACCACAATTATGTGGTTGTTTGCAGCCTGGATAGTAGTACTCCTCCAGGAAATATCTAATATGTTTCCATCCTCACCAGAGTTAAGTTGTACAAAATCACCCGGATTGAATTTACCGGAGGATATGATCTGCAGGCCTGCAAAAAGATTGGCCAGGGTATTCTGTAACGCAAGTGCTACTGCAAGTCCACCAACACCGAGGGCAGTCAGCATTCCTGTAACAGAAACTCCCTGGGATTGTAAAATGAAAATAAAACCAAAAATATAGATAGCAACCTTGGCTATTTTGCTAATTATGGAAGAGGAAGGAAGGATAGAGTCGTCAGATCCTGATTTTATCTTAACCATACCCGAAAGAATAGTAGCGAGGATGACAGTTGCAGAAAAAAGATAAAAAATAACCAGTCCTCTCTGAATCCAATCATAATACTTTGTCGGCATTTCCACCTGTTGGAGCCCAATAAATAATCCCAGAGCTACAAACCAAGGAAGGATCCAAACAGCAACAGTAGCAACGATGAGGTCGTCAGATTTTATTTTTGACCTTTTGGCCAGCTTCCTTAAAAAAGGGATCAAAAGCCTGTTTACAAAAATTCCGACAACAATACCTGCGGCGATATATATAATAAATAAGAGGATTTCTTCGTTAGTCATAAAGATAGTTTGTCTACTAAAGTGGGAAATGTACTGATATTTTATTAACGACTCTACCCTGTTTTATGTTCAAAACCGTCATTTTAGTGAGCATGTTTTTTTTTAACAGTATGCGACATTGAAGTCTAATATAGTGTTAAGGAGTTTTAACAGCAATTGTAGCTTATTAAAATATGGCAGGGGTACATTTGCAACTCGCTATTCAAAAAAGTATTTCTCTTGTTCTCAGCCTATTTCAAGGGCAGGTTTTTCATATTATTTAAGACTTTTTTTAAAACTTAATTATTCCTATGCTAAAATACCGTTTGAAGAAAATCGTAATCAGTTCTTTGTTCATTTTATTGGGTACACTTTATTTCCCTTTTGCTTTTTCTACCGGGCATAAAATGGCCGCAACAAATACCCCGGTTGTAGAAACAAAGCTTGGAGATGTTTTTTCTAATGAGAACCTCGCCTTTGTATATGATAGTCTTGACCTTGAAAAGAAAGGCCTGAGTGAGGATGCATTTGCAGCAGCAGTTGCAGGTTTTGAGAAACTACAGGAGCAAGGAAAAATTAAAAACGCTAATGTTATTTCAATAGCTGATTTTACTAAATCATCTTCTAAGAAGCGTTTGTTTATTATAGATATTAAGCGTGCAAAATTGTTGTTCAATACTTATGTAGCGCACGGTCAAAATTCTGGAAAAGAAATGGCTGCCAGTTTTAGCAACCAGCCTGAGTCCTATCAGTCAAGTCCTGGTTTTTACATTACCTCCGATACCTATATGGGTAAAAATGGCTTTAGCATGCATTTGCAGGGTATGGAAAAAGGTATCAATGATATGGCATACGAAAGGGCAATAGTTATGCATGGGGCGCCATATGTAAGTGAAAATTTTATTCGCACTAATGGATACCTGGGAAGAAGCTGGGGATGCCCGGCAGTACCACAGGAATTGACCAAGCCAATCATCAATACGATCAAGGGTGGAAGTTGCTTGTTTATTTATAGCGAGAATAGCAATTATAGTAAAAGGTCAAAATTCCTCCAAAGCTGAAATTATATTTAACTTTGCAAACCTCCTTTGAAAAATAGCAAAGGAGGTTTTTTATTAAATATTCAGCACAAATTATTTTGTAGATACACTATGGGTTTAAATTCATTACTACGTGGAACAGGAACGGCGATTGTTACGCCTTTTGCAGCAGATGAAAAAATTGATTTTGATTCGCTTAAAAAATTGATCAATTTTATTATTGAAGGTGGGGTAAATTATATTGTAAGTCTTGGGACTACCGGGGAAACTCCTACACTTACCCGTGAGGAAAAACAGGAGATTGTGAAATTTACTTCTGAAACAATTGGAGGCCGGATTCCTCTTGTAGTAGGCATCGGCGGAAATAATACGAAACAGGTGGTGGAGGATATGGCCTCTATGAATTTATATGATGCAGTTGCTATTTTGAGCGCCAGTCCATATTACAGCAAGCCTTCACAGGAAGGGTTGTACCTTCATTACAAAACAATTGCAGAAGCAGCGAAGCTACCATTGATCTTATATAATGTACCGGGTCGTACCGGTCGTAATATGGATGCAGCCACTACCATCAGACTGGCAAATGAAGTGGACAATATTGCCGGCATTAAAGAAGCCGCTAACAACCTTGAACAATGTAAAGAGATCATGGCGAATACTGCAAATGATTTCCTGGTTGTGAGCGGAGATGATGACCTGGTAGCAGAACAATTAAAACTCGGAATGGATGGTGTGATAAGCGTGGCAGCAAATTGTTTTCCAAAAGAGTTTAGCAGCATGGTAAATGCAGGATTAAGTGGGGATGATGAAACAGCTGCTACAATAAATGCAACTCTGCAACCGGCCTATGAATTATTGTTTGCAGAGAATAACCCGGCAGGAGTAAAAGCATTTTTGTTCGAAAAGAAATTAATTCAAAATACATTAAGGCTTCCGCTTACGCCATTGAGCAGCGGGTGGCACGATAAAATAAAAACATACCTGCAGGGTATGAATTGATAACGAAACTCTAAGTATTGAAGAATATTATTGGTATTATATTAATTGGGGTTACCGCTATATTTGGCACCGTTCTCCAAACACAAAAAAGTTTTACATTTTCCGTTGCAGTAAAGGCGCCAGTATATGGTTTTGAAAATGATACTGTATTTCTTGCCGGAAACTTCAACAATTGGTCCCCATCTGCTACGCCCATGCAGTTTGATGCAAAAGACAGCCTCTGGCATGTTAGCCTGAAAGGCATCAGTGGAAATCAGCAATTTAAATTTACACGTGGTTCCTGGGATAAAGTACAAACCACTGATGGCGGAAAAGACCTTGGAAATTACAACATCGATCTTAAGTCTGATACAGCAGTATTTTACCAGGTAGTCGGTTGGAAAGATGTTTTCTCTCCGGGTGGAAAACAACATACTGCATCTCCGCAGGTAAAGAGACTGGACAAAGTCTTTCATATTGTTGACCTCAATACAAATAAACGGATATGGGTTTATCTTCCTCCGGGGTATACGAAAGCAACCACACTTCGTTACCCGGTTTTGTATATGCATGATGGGCAGAATTTGTTTGATGATTTTACGGCTTTTTCAGGGGAGTGGGGTATAGATGAGGCAATGGATTCATTGATAAAAGCAAAGGTGAAACCGTCTATAATAGTGGGTATAGATAATGGCCCTAAACGCTTAAATGAATACAATCCTTATAGCAATGAAAGATTTGGAGAAGGTCTCGGTGAAGCCTATACCAATTTTATTATTAATGATTTAAAGCCTTACATAGACTCGGCCTACAGAACGCTACCTACTAAAGAAAATACTGCTATAGCCGGTAGCTCTATGGGTGGGTTGATCTCTTATTATGCAGCGCTTACTCATCCTGAAGTCTTTGGGAGTGCAGGTATTTTTTCACCATCTTTTTGGATAGCGCCCGAGGTAAAGAGCCTTACAGATTCCCTGGCTGGTGGATTGCGTACAAAGATGTTTTTTAGTATCGGAAGAGAAGAGGGTGAAGACTATGTGAATGATATGCAAGATGTGATGGACCGTTTTGCAGCTAACAGCAAAGGGATTGCCTATGCTTACTTCCAGGAGGCGGGCAGGCACAATGAGGAGTCCTGGCATAAAGCATTTCCAAAATTTTATAAATGGATCATGGCTAGTGGTGCTAATGTGGTACTGAATGTAAAAAATTAAAATCTTATTGATCAAACCCCGATCTGAAAACAACAACCTTCTTCAGCAATTTCTGTATTAGGAAATATAGCTTTTGCTTCCTCCAGGAACTGGTCCAGCTTCTCATATTTGGAAGAAAAATGTCCGATAAGTAATTTTTTTACTCCGGCCATCTTTGCCATTTCTGCAGCTTGCTCTGTAGTGCTGTGGTAGCGGGCAAAAGCCATTTCGTGTCTTTCTTTCAGGTAAGTTGTTTCATGGTACAATAGGTCGACTCCGGAAATAAATGGAGCAATATTTTCATCAAATCTTGTATCTGCTGAGTAAGCATAACTGTGTGGCTCTTCTGCAGCGGTAGTGACTTCATTGTTAGGAACTATGGTTCCTTTTGCTGTTTTAAAATCTTCTCCTTTTTGCAGGTTATCAAAAAAAGTATAGGGTATTTCGTAGATCCTTGTTCTTTCTACGTCTATCTTTCTTGGATTTTTAATTTCCCGGAAAACAAAGCCCCAGCAAGGGATACGGTGGTTTACTTTAAAAAAACTGATGCTTGTTTTGCAATGAGATACTGGCTCCGTCATTTCTTCTAAAGCATGAAAATGAACAGGATAAGAAAGTATAGAATCTGCTGCCTGCAATTGAATGTCAATAATTTGTTTCAACGTTGCCGGTGCATATAAATGCAAGGGCGATACACGATCAAGCAAAGACATGCTGGTGAGCAATCCGATCAAACCAAAATAATGATCTCCATGTAAATGG
This sequence comes from Chitinophagales bacterium, assembly GCA_038208485.1. Lineage (GTDB taxonomy): Bacteria > Bacteroidota > Bacteroidia > Chitinophagales > Chitinophagaceae > Ferruginibacter. Next base: position 30,672 of record JBBQYS010000004.1, on the reverse strand, counting down.
CTGATAAAAATACATTCGATCTTACTGCGTTTAATTTTGCATTCCGAGAGTCTGGATTGGGTTCCTTCACCACAATCTATTAAAAAATTGCAATCTTCATTTTGTAATACTTGCGCAGTAGGATGTCTGCCGTAGGCAGGAAGTGCAGAATTATTTCCAAGAATAGTAAGTGCAAACAAGCTTTCGTTTTTTTAGTATTAAAATCTCTTTGTCTTCAATCAATTATCAAAATCGTTCATTAATTCTCTTTCTATTTCCTCCATCTGCACTATATCCCATGCCTCACTTTCTGTGGGCGTATAGTTCATGGTGTCCAATAACTCTTCTTCTTCAAAAACCTTTTCAACAGGTTTCTGCATTCCACAAATTACAAAAGACAAATTTTCTTCATAAAAATTATTTTGTACTTCAGCAATCATATTTGCAGGTCCAGCCTCTATTTCAGCTACCTCAGTTAACTTCAAAACTAAGTGTGGACATTCTTTCTTTTTTTGTTCGAGCAACTTTTCCCTAAACTTTTCTGTCATATTAGCAGTTAGAGAAGCCTCAATCGGCGTTATAACAGTGAATTTTTCTTTGGTATCTATTTTGACATTCATATGCTGGTTATTTTCCTGTTAGAATTGTATTGATAAAACAAAGCGTAAAAAATATATAAGTTGGTTAAAAAAACAATTCCCGTTAAACTTTCGTTCATATTAGTTATCCACCTATCAACATTTGGTTTTTTTTACCAATTTCTCACACAAAATAATCGTTATTATTGTAACACTTAAAATTAATGAATCATGGATAATAATTTTTCCACACAAGTAAAAGAGATAATTTCCTACAGTAGGGAAGAAGCGCTAAGATTGGGAAATGATTTTATCGGCACAGAACACCTGGTTTTGGGCTTGATAAGAGATGGGGAAAATACTGCCATAAAAATCCTGAAAGCCCTTGGTATAGACCTCTATGACCTGAGAAAAGAAATAGAGATTGCTGTAAAAGATAAAACAGGAAAAAATATTGCAAATATTAACTCGCTTCCTTTAACCAAGCAAGCAGAAAAAGTGATACGAATAACTGTATTGGAAGCAAAGTCTCTGAAAAGTATTTCTGTAGAGAGTGAGCACCTGATGCTTTCTATTCTAAAGAACAAAGAAAATATAGCAACGCAGATCCTGAATGGATTTGATATAGACTACGACACATTTAAAAGCGAATTGGGCTTTGTAACAAGCACACCTCCTCCGCCGCAGGCAGAGTTTGGTGAAGAGGACGATTTTGATGAGGAGAAAAAAGCATATGGTCAGCAACGCCAGCAAAAAGCCGGGGCTGGGGGTCAATCTAAAACTAAAACCCCGGTGCTTGATAATTTTGGTCGTGACATAACCAAGCTTGCAGAATCCGGTCAACTAGATCCTATAGTAGGTAGAGAAAATGAAATTGAAAGAGTTTCTCAGATCCTTTCCCGCCGTAAGAAAAACAATCCTATTCTCATAGGAGAACCGGGTGTTGGTAAAACGGCTATTGTAGAAGGACTTGCACTGCGCATTGTACAGAAAAAAGTGAGCCGTATCTTGTTTGAAAAGAGAGTGGTAAGCCTTGACCTGGCAGCTCTTGTGGCAGGTACAAAATACCGTGGCCAGTTTGAAGAAAGAATGAAGGCCATCATGAATGAACTGGAAAAGAATCGTGACGTAATCTTATTCATTGATGAGATCCATACCATAGTTGGAGCCGGTGGTGCCAGCGGTTCTCTTGATGCAAGTAATATTTTTAAACCAGCGCTTGCCCGTGGAGAGTTACAGTGCATTGGTGCATCTACTTTAGATGAATACCGTATGCACATAGAAAAAGATGGCGCACTCGATCGTCGTTTCCAAAAAGTATTGATCGAACAGCCATCAGTAGATGAAGCAATTCAAATCCTGGAAAACATTAAAAGTAAATATGAAGATTACCACAACGTTATTTACAGTACAGAGGCAATTGAAGCATGTGTAAGGCTGAGCGACAGGTATATGACAGACAGGTTGCTTCCTGATAAAGCTATTGACGTATTGGATGAGGTTGGTGCAAGAAAACACATCAAAAATATCAATGTACCACAGGCCATTATTGACCTGGAGAAAGAAATTGACGAAATAAAGCTGGAAAAGAACAGGGTGGTAAAAAGCCAGAAGTTTGAAGAAGCAGCTTCCCTGAGAGATACTGAAAGACAATTGGAAGAAAGGCTGAAACAGGCTAAAGTAGATTGGGAAGAAGAAAGTAAAACCAAGCGCTACCCGATAGAGGAAGAAGATATTGCTGAGGTTGTGCATATGATGACAGGTATACCGGTGAAGAGAATGGTGCAGGCAGAAACTGACAAACTTCGCCATATGGCAGATGACCTGAAAGGTGCTGTTATTGGCCAGGAAAATGCGATTAGTAAAGTAGTGAAAGCAATACAGAGAAACAGGGTAGGATTGAAGGATCCTAAAAAACCAATTGGAACATTTATTTTCCTTGGACCTACTGGTGTTGGTAAAACAGAACTTGCCCGTTCCCTGGCTCGCCATATGTTCGACAGTGATGACGCACTTATTAGGATTGATATGAGTGAGTACATGGAGAAATTTACTGTGAGTCGTTTGATAGGTGCGCCTCCGGGTTATGTTGGATACGAAGAAGGTGGACAACTTACAGAACGTGTGCGCAGGAAGCCTTACAGCGTTATTCTGTTGGATGAGATCGAAAAAGCGCATCCGGATATTTACAATATTCTGTTGCAGGTGTTGGATGATGGTATGCTTACAGATGGTATGGGTAGGAAAGTAGATTTCAAAAATACCATGATCATCATGACGTCCAACATTGGTGCACGCCAGCTAAAAGATTTTGGTGACGGTGTAGGATTTGCTACCGCAAACAGGGTAGAGAACAGTGAGGAAAATAACAAAGCGATCATTGAAAAAGCACTGAAGAGAACCTTTAGTCCGGAGTTCCTGAATAGGATAGATGACGTGGTGATTTTTAATACGCTTTCTAAAGAAGATATATTCCTCATCATAGACATTCTGATGAAAGGAGTAATGGCAAGGTTGAGTAGCCTCGGATTTACTATGGAGCTTACGACTGAGGCTAAGGACTTCATTGCAGAAAAAGGATATGATAGTCAGTTTGGCGCAAGACCATTGCACCGGGCCATTCAGAAGTACCTGGAAGATCCTTTAGCAGAAGAGATACTCAATACTACCATTAAGCCGGGAGATACTATGCTCGCAGAACTGGATAAGGAAAATGAGAAGATAGTTTTCAAATTAAAAGAAGAGCCGAAGAAAAAAGAAAAAAAATCTGAAGCTTAACGTCGATAATTTTAAAAAAAAATGCTCCGTAAACGGGGCGTTTTTTTTATGATACATTTTTAGAGCAAGCCTTTTTCGTAAGCCAGGTGTAGTGCCTGTGCCCTGCTGTTCACATGTAATTTTTGATAAATATTGATCACATGTTTCTTTGCAGTATTTGGGCTGATGCTAAGCTCTGTACCTATTTCTTTATAACTAAATCCCTGAACGAGTAGTTTTAAAATTTCTGTTTCCCTGTCAGTAAGATCGAAGAAAATTTTTGGCCCTTCATTCTTTTTCATCACCATGGTCAGGTCATTGTTTTGGATAAGCTGCAAGATCTTGTGTGCTATGCCCGGAGAGATAGGACCGGCTCCACTTTCATGCATTTGCCACAACATGTCAGAAATATTTTCAGCACTTTCATCTTTTAATAAATAGCCAAATGCGCCTGCTTTGATGGCTTTAAATATTTTGTCTTCATCATCGAAAATGGTTAGCACCACAAACTTTATTTCAGGATAGAGGGTAGTGCTTACAGCAATAGTATCTACACCATCCAGGTTTGGCATTTCCAGGTCTACCAACACCACATTTGGCTTTTCATCAGCAGAAAGGTTTTTCATTTTTAGCAGGAAGTCTTCTCCATCTTCGGCTATAACAGAGATTTTAAAATGCCCGTGGCTAAGTAATTTATTTTTTAGAATATTTCTGTTTACAGCCTTGTCGTCAATGATTCCTACTTTGATAGCCATGTTCTTATTTTTTATTTATGCTTATCCTTATCTCTGTTCCATTTCCTTTACTGCTTTTTAATTCGTAACCAAATCCTGCTTCTTCCACCCTATGTTTTATATTAATAAGTCCGTTTCCCTCTTCATTTTTTTGTATGAGTATTGGTTCAAATCCTTTTCCATCATCCATTACTTCCAGGATCCAATGAGATTCATTTTCACTGCTTAGAACCAATATATTTTTTGCCTCTGCATGTTTAATGATATTGGTAACAGCCTCCTGAATAATTCTCACAACATGTAAGGCATTGCGGTAATAGAGTTTGGTATCCTTGGGTGCTTCTCCTTTTACTTTTAAATTTAGGCTTGGATAATACCTGGTGATAGCATGTAGAAAACTTTTGATCCTGAGAAAACATTCATCCGCAGTAAACTCTTCCTGTTTTAAAGCCCATATATTTTCCCGAAGAGAAGTAATAATATCTTTAGAAGCAAATTTCAGGTCAGTGACCAACTGTCCAAATTCATCGGATCTATTTTCCTGTTGCAATAATTCTGTCTTGTATAATACGACATTGGCATATGCGCCAATACTGTCGTGCAGGTCTTTCGATATTTTTTCTCTTTCTTCTTTCAATTCATTTTCGTGTGCCAGTATGTCCAGCTTTTTTCTATACTTAGCTTTCTGGGATTGGCTAATTACAAAATAGATGCTCACTACGGCAACAGTTCCAAGTAGTAACATAAACCACCAGGTATTCCAGAAAGGTTCTGCAATTTTCAGGTGAATTGATTGCATAGCTGTAGCATCAGGGTTAAAAAACTTAGATGCATATACCTTGAAGTCATATTCTCCGGGAGGTAAAAAATACCTCACTGTTTGCAGGCCGTCATTTTGTAGCCATTCATTATCCACACCCTCCATTTTATACTGGTAAACAAATTGTGACGGTATGGTATTAGACTGGGCAACAAAATTAAATGCCAGGGAATTTTGATTGTACCCTAAATTTAAAGACTTTGTATTCCAAATGGCCATAGAATCCGTCGTGTAACTTTTATTGTTCACTTTTATATCAGTAAAAAATATAGAAGTTGGAGATGATGTTGATGTTATATTGGAAGGGTAAAAAGCTGAAACTCCATTTACACCGCCAAAATATAATTCTCCGTCATTTGCTTTTGCAACGACGTTGGTATTAAATTCATTTTCCTGTAAACCATCTTCTTTGGTGAGCCTCGTTATTTTACCATTTTGGTTTATTTTAAAAAGTCCCCTGTTGGAGCTGCACCATAGATCATTGTTTTTATCAACCACGATAGAGTAAATGCATTCATCCGGCAGCCCATTTTTCTTATTGAAAACCTGCAAAAGCCTCCCATCTTCTCTTACAATAAATACCCCTTTGTTCCCTCCGATGCAGAGGGTGTTTTCTCTTGTTGTCATACACCGAACCCCCCCGGTGTTTGGCAAATGATAACTCCTGGTTTTTTTTGTTTTTAAATTTGTAAAAATCAATCGATCATTAGCAAAGCTTACAAATTCATGGTGAATAAAAGCGCCCCCGGTAGCCAGGTAAAATGGCAAATCAATTTGTATGATTTTATCTTCATTGATTTCATATAAGGTGGAACTAGTTTGTACCCACCATTTTCCCTTTTCGTCTTGTAGTGTATTTCCATAATAATTTATTGCATTCAAAGGGGTTTTACCGTAGGAGGATACCTTAACTGCTTTGGGTTTTAATTCGTCATCCTCAAGAATCCATCCTTCTTTATTTCCCCAGCACATGAGCATGTATTTATTTTCCCCCATTGGGACAATGCCAGCAGGTGTAAATGAAATTTTTTCTCCGGGAAAATTCTTTATGTGTTTTTGTAAGTGCTGCAGCGTATCAAATATCAATAAACCGTTTCCATAAGTGCCTACATATAGTCGATTCTTTTGCTTATCAACATGTATGGCAGTTGCAAAGTTTTGCCTGTATCCGGGTATACCGAAATATTTAAGGTTGTACACATTCGGCATTGCTATATAAAACCCACTATTTATTGTTAGCAGGTATAATTTTCCGAAATGATCTTGCTTTAATTTATAAATGACAGCATCATTTGTAATGGGGGTGTTTTGTATGGTTACTATTTCGTTTCGCCTTGCAGGTATTTTGTCGGAATAAGTTTTGAAAAGCCTGTTGAAGTATAACTGGAAAATAACTTTTTCTTTCTGTAGGTAAGCAGACCTGAATGGTTTACTGTTGAGTTCGTCTAGCTTTTGTGAAGAAATAATGATGTCAGATTTAATGTCCCAGTATTTCTCTACTGTTACTCCATTTTCTTCCACAAAAAATTGTATGACCGAGGTTGAATAAAAACCTAATTTGGTGCCGCTAACAACTCCTATGTTTTGTGAAACAGCCACTGGTTTTCCTGTATGTACATTAAACACAACAATTCTTTTTTCATCAACAATTGCAAAACGATCTTTCATCAGGTCTGATATAAGGTATCCATTGAAGTCGCTGGGATAATAATAATTTTGTAAAAATATTTTTGAAACAATTGAAAAATCCTTCTTGTTTAAAGTAACTAACTGTCCATGTTTAAAAAACAGGTAAAGGAATTTTTTATCCATTCCTAGTATTGCAGGAATTTCAGTATTGTTTTCAGGATAGGAAAACACCAGTTTAAAACTTGCTTCTTTTGGATCATATTTCGTCAAACCAAGAAAATGATTGATTAGCAAAGTGCTGTCTTCCAGTTCAAAGAAAGTACAATTCTTGTCATCAGGTAATCCTTTCTGTATTGGAATGTCTGTAAAGCCAATTCCATCAAATCGTTGAATACCATTAGCAAAACTAAGCCAGGCAAAATTGTATTTGTCAATAGCTATATCTGAAACATGGCTTTGAAGCAAGCCTTCGTTTACATTAAATTGAAAAGAATGATAGCGCTCTTGAGAGTCATAAAGCTGCGCCTGTACGTTGAGCGTACGCAGTAAAACAAAAAGCAGTAAAACAAATCTGAGTTTTAAGGGATGCATAATTTATTTCTCTGAACAAACCCAATTTACAATTTTCATATTACAGGTACTATCATGAATTAAAATAATCAAAAATGACTAGCAATCATTTGGAAAACCCTCAATGTATATATATTTATGGTCACTAACTTTCCGTAAAGTTTTTCAAATTCGAAATACTATTTGCTTTTTACTAGTTATTCAACTATATCATTGGAAAATCTTGTTGACAAAAAGTAAAACTTTTACATGGGTAAATTGCTAATCCATTTGGATAAGACAGTTTAATTGAACAGTGAGGTCATAATTTACTATGTCTTTCGGTAGACTAAAGTTTTTGGATATGGATGAAAAAATTAGTAATACTATCCAAATGGAGTATTTTTTAAAACTTTAAATACAAGTTATTTTGACAGAATCCGACAATGATACTTTGCGAAATGGAGAGGTCTTACGGGTGGTAAAATAATATTATATAGGTCTTGGAATGTGAGACCGGCCTGATTTCAGGTTGGTCTTTTTTTTGATTTTTTTTAGAAAAACTTTCTAAGGTAATTGCTTAGGGCTTCTTCCTCTGCGGGAATGAGCAGGGCGTTTTTGGGTAGTTTCATTTGTTCCTGCACAGCTTCAGGTATCGCTATTTTTTCATTGATCAGTGGTTCTATCACATCATAGAATTTTACAGGATGTGCAGTTTCAAGTATAACACCTTTTAATTGAGGATGACCTTCCAGGTATTTTGCTAATGCATTATAAGCAACAGCACCGTGAGTGTCCAACAGGTAACTTGTTCCTTTGTATACCTGTTGTAAGGTCTCTGCTGTTTCTTTATCTGAAATACTATACCCGGAAAGTTTTTGTTTTAATCCCGGAATCTGCTGAGCGAAGATTTGCAGTATCCTCACGAAATTACTTGGGTCCGAAACGTCCATGGCATTTGAGATTGTTGGTATTGTTGTAGTCGGAGTATAGTTCCCGGTATTTAGAAATTTCGGAACAGTATCATTTGCATTGCATGCAGCAATGAAATGTTTGAAATTTAAACCTGATTTCTGCGCCAGCAAACCGGCACAAATATTTCCAAAGTTTCCGCTTGGAACTGAGATAACCGGAGGATTTTCTTTATCGGGCCACTGCTTCCAGAGAGAAAAATAATAAAACTGTTGTGGCAACCAGCGGGCTACATTAATTGAATTTGCAGAACTCAGTTGCAGTTTTTCTGTTATTGCTTTATCTGCAAACATGGCTTTTACCATCCGTTGGCAATCATCAAAACTACCTTCTACTTCCAGCGCATGAATATTTCTGCCAAGTGTGGTCAATTGCTTTTCCTGCACGCTACTTACTTTACCGGAAGGATAAAGTATGACTACTTCTACACCTGGGACATCAAAAAAACCATTTGCAACCGCACCACCTGTATCTCCTGAAGTAGCTACCAACACAATGGTTTTTTCTTTGTTGTCTTTTGCAAAGTAACCCAGGCAGCGGCTCATAAATCTTGCGCCTACATCTTTAAAAGCAAGCGTAGGACCGTGGAATAATTCCAGAGTAGAAATCTGATCAGTGATAGAAACCAGGGGTATTGGAAAACTGAGTGTTTCCTCTACAATTGATTCAAGCATTTTTGATGGTATGGCATCACCCACAAAAGGTTTGATCACTTCAAGTGCAATGGCAGTATCAGAATAATGTACAATGCCTGAAATAAACTCATTGCTGATGGTGGGTATATATTCAGGAAAATATAATCCTTTGTCAGGCGCCTGTCCACGCAAGGTTGCTGTTTTAAAATCTGCAGTTTCCTGCCTGTTATTTAAACTAAAAAATCTCATTCAAATGCTTTTATTCACTGCTGATGATCTTCACACCCTCAGGGTTAATGGTGGTGACATATGTTTTGAAAGGAATACCAAGGTTAGTGTAAATCTCCATCATTTGCTTTTCTATTTTCCAGGCTACGTTTTCCATTTGACTAAACATAAAAATGGAAGGTCCGGAACCTGAGATTCCTCCGCCAACTGCTCCGTGTTCCATGCATTTTCTTTTTACTTCTTCCAGACCTGGTATGAGTGCGGCTCTTGCAGGTTCTATAATCACATCAACAAGTGATCTCCCAATAAGTGGAATATTGTTACTATAAAATCCTGCGATTAATCCTGCAACATTTGCCCACTGGGTGGTAGCATCTTTCAGTGATATATTTTTGGGTAGAATATTACGGGCCTCACTTGTTTTTACTTCTATCTGCGGATGAACAACGGTAACAAAAAGTTCCGGTGATGGCATGGGTATAATATCAATAGGCTCAAGTGAACGAATTAATGTAACACCACCATAAATACATGGGGCTAGGTTGTCAGCATGTTTTACACCCGATGCAATTTTTTCTCCTTCCATGGCAAATTCAACCAGCTCTTCTTTGCTGTAAAAATTATTCAACAAGAAGTTTGCACCAATTACTGCCCCTGCTGCAGCAGCTGCACTGGATCCAAGACCGCTCCCCGGTTTAATTTTTTTCTCGATAGTCAGCCGGAAACCAACAGGGCTCGTATAATCATTAAGCAAAGCCTGCAGGGCAATTCCACTCAGGTTCAGTGTTGGATCTTCGGGTAATCCAAATTCATCAATGTGAGTGATGAATATGCCCGGTTCATCCAGCATTTCCAGTTCCATAATATCACAGGGATACTGCAGTGCCAATCCAAGAATATCGTATCCGCAAACCAGGTTAGAAACTGTAGCAGGGATGCTTATTTTTATTTTCTTCAAAATCTAAATGTCTTTGTTTTAATTGGCTGCTGTTCTTATTATATCTGCAAAGACGCCGGAGGCCGTTACTTCTGCTCCGGCACCTGCACCTTTGATGACCAGGGGCTGATCGGGATATCTTTCTGTATAAAAAAGTACCGCATTGTCTTTTCCGTACAAATGATAAAAATCACTTTTATCATCTACTTGTTGTAATCCTACGGCAGCTTTACCATTTTCATAAGATGCAACAAATTTTAATTTTTTTCCTGCGGTTTTTGCTGCCTCCAGAATTGAGACAAAATGTTCCTCTTCATTCTGCATAGCCACATAGAAATCATCTACTGATCCATGATAACAGCTGTCTGGTAAAAATGATTCGTTGCTGATGTCATTCATCTCTAATGCTACTCCGCTTTCACGAGCGAGGATCAATATCTTTCTCATGACGTCTTTTCCACTCAGATCGAGTCTTGGATCGGGTTCTGTATATCCTTCTTCTTGTGCCTGCCTCACTACTTCTGCAAAAGGGCGGCTGCCATCATAATGATTGAAAACAAAATTTAATGTGCCGCTGAGAACGGCCTCTATTTTATTGATCTTATCTCCGCTGTGCAACAGGTCATTTAGTGTGCCGATAACAGGAAGCCCGGCTCCCACATTTGTTTCAAATAAAAAGCTGCTGTTGAATTCCCGGGCCAGGTTCTTCAATTTTTCGTAGTATGCAAAATCAGAGGATGCTGCTACTTTATTGCAAGCAACTACTGAAATACTTTTCTCCAAAAATTTGCCATAAGTTGCTGCAATGTCATCATTGGCTGTAATGTCTGCAAACACTGAGTTGCGGAGGTTATGTTCAATGATCTTTTCAGAAAAATCATCCAGGTTCATTGTTTCCCCTTTGCTTAGGTCAGCTTCCCAATTTACCAGGTCAATGCCATCTTCCTTAAAAAACATTTTTTTACTATTGGCAATACCGATGAGCTTTACCTGTATTTTTAAATGCTCGGTGAGCATGCTTTGCTGTTTCTGTAATTGGGCCAGAAGTTTTTTTCCCACATTACCGGCACCGGCTATAAAAAGATTTACCTGTTTGTAAGTTGTTTCAAAAAATTCTTCGTGTAATACGTTAATGGCTTTTTTTACGTCATGCGTTTTTATAACTGCAGAAATATTTCTTTCAGAAGAACCCTGTGCAATAGCCCTGATGCTGATGCCATTTTTCCCAAGCGCTGAAAACATTTTTCCGCTGATACCGGAATGGTTTTTCATATTGTCTCCAACGATGGCGACAATGCTTAATGCTGTTTCTACTATAAGGGGTTCTACTTTTTTAGTCTGTATTTCATGCACAAAAGTTTTATCCAGGACACGTTTTGACATAGTTGAATTGTGTTCATCTACGCCTACACAAATGGAATGCTCGGAAGAGCCTTGCGTAATAAGAATGACATTGATGCACGCATTTGCCAGTGCTTCAAATAACCTTTTCGAGAAACCCGGTATGCCAACCATGCCACTACCTTCGAGGCTTAATAAAGCTATTTTGCTTATACTGGAAATGCCTTGAATGCTTAGTCCGGTAGCCGTAGCTTCATGCATGATTAAAGTGCCGGCATCATGAGGTTTAAATGTGTTTTTTATTTTTACCGGGATACCTTTTTGCATCACCGGTTGTATGGTAGGTGGGTAAATAACTTTCGCTCCAAAATGGGAAAGTTCCATCGCTTCCTGGTAAGAGATCTGTGGTATATTTTTGAAATTGTTTACCAGCCTCGGATCGGCAGTCATCATGCCTGAAACGTCAGTCCAGATCTCCAGTACTTCTGCATCTGCACCGGCAGCAAGAATTGCAGCAGTATAATCAGAGCCGCCTCTGCCAAGGGTAGTAGTAATGCCGTAAGTATCAGTTGCAATGAAACCCGGAATTAGATACAGGTTGCTGTCTGAATTTTGTAAAAATGATTGTATGTTTTCGTTGGTAGCTGCAAAGTCAACATTTGCATTCCCATAATTATTATCTGTTTTAATTAGCTCCCGTGCATCTTTCCACACTGATTTTATTCCTGCTTTGTTCAGGGAAGCATTGATGATAGTTGAAGACAAGATTTCACCGTAACTCATCATCCTGTCTTTGGTGCGCATACTAAGTTCTTGCAGTAAAAAAACACCGTTACTTATTTCGGTAATTTCTTTGATGGACTGATCAATAAAGTTGATGGTTTCGGAACCATTTTCCGGGATAAGTGATTTTGCTGCATGTAAATGTTTCTCTTTTAGAGAATCAATTAACTGCAGATAAGATTCGTCATTTGCTTCTGCCATTGTTGCTATCTGTAATAACTCATCCGTAACCCCGCCAAGAGCTGAGACTACCACTATGAGTTTATTTCCAGGAACTTTTCCGCGGATTATCTCAATGACTTTTAAAATATTTTCAGCGTTTGCTACAGAACTACCTCCAAATTTTAGAACCTGCATTATCTATTAGAATTTTATTTAAAGTAAAGCTATAATTTTTATTTTCAGTAATTCTGTTGCAGGAACCCATTTTGTTATTTAGAAAATACAAATCGTACTTTATTTAAACTCATAGAAATGCCAGGTGAATCATTTGATTTATTCCATCGATCTTAAAAGAATAAAGTTCAATTTTATGAGCACTGTTAGAAATTTAATTTTTTGCACTATATTCGGCATCTCAAAATTGATATAAATAACATAACCATATCCTAAATGATTAAACTGCTCCTCCTGTTTTTATTGTCATTTGTAATATACAATGCAGATGCACAATCAGTTCTTCCCTCAGTCATAAACCTCAAAGAAGCAGAAAAGATTGATAAAGCAATCCCTCCGGTTTCCCTGAAAAAAATTGGAAACAAGGAATCCATGGAAGAAGATTTTATAACTCCCAATGTACCCTTACCTCCCGGGGCTATTCTCAGGCCTCAGCCAGATAGTTTAAAGACTGTTCAGAACTTTACAGGAAATACAACTGTGGCTTCACCTTCTCCCAGAAAAACTTTTCAGGGGTTGGTAGACAATGCCTCATTTATTCCCCCGGACGTTCATGGCTGTGTAGGGCTTAACCATATAGTAGTTACCCATAATACAGAACTTAGAATAACTGATAAAACTGGTTTTGAACTCAGTAAAATAGCGATAACTGCTTTCTGGGCAGGAGTAACTCCTGGAGGCGCAGGCGATCCTCATATAAATTTTGATCATTACACCAACAGGTGGATTATGACAGCGCAAAGTGATCTTAATGCAACCTCCAGTTTATTGGTTGCAGTATCTCAGACCAGCGATCCTACGGGAAACTGGAACCGTTATGCATTTAGAATAGATCCGACCGGATTAAACGGATTTGATTATCCGCTTGTTGGTTATAACCAAAACTGGCTGGTTATCGGAGGAAATAATTTTTCTAATTCCTCAGGTGCTTTCAATAATGTCCAGATTTTTATATTTGACATGACCACATTAAATAATGGTTCAGCCATTACCCTGGGAACCAATGCACAGCTTATAAATGTTGGTTCTGCACAAGGAGCTACCTATTCTCCTGTTACTACTTATGAAACCGGAGCAGCATCTAATACAATGTACATCCTTCAGACCTGGAATTCTACGTCAAGAGCATTAAGGCTTAGTACGCTTAGTGGGGTGATCCCATCAGTAAATTTCAATGCAACACCCCCAACTTTTCCAATTGGTAATATTGCCTGGGGAGGAAATTCCGGAATTACTAACAATAATTCCTCACCACAACTTACAGAAACCCGAAGAATAAATTCAGGCGATCACCGTCTTTGTAATAGTGTACTGGTTAATGGTAAACTTTGGACGGCTCATCATGTATTTTTTGGAACAGGGAATGTAAGTACAGTTCGTGCTGCTATACAATGGTGGCAGATTGCAACTAATGGAACGGTCCTTCAAAATGCACTAATTGATGATGGTGTGCCAGAAGTACATCGTACCTATCCAAGTATTGCAGTAAACAGTGCTGAAGAAGTTTTAATAGGATACACTAAATCTATGACGACCAGGTTTCCATCTGCAGCTTATTCATTCAGAAAATCTTCTACGCCTGCCAATACGATGCAGGATGAAGTGGTGTACAAAGATGGAATAGCGAGTTATTATAAAGATTATAGTTCAGGGAACGGAAGAAACAGGTGGGGAGATTACAGTTTTACGTCCCTCGACCCTGTATCATCTACATTTTGGACTCTACAGGAATATTCCGAAGCCAGGGCAGGTGCCGGAACTGCGGATAATGATTCTCGCTGGGCCTCATACTGGGCAGAAGTTGCACCTGTTAATGCACCAAACGAAGTGTTTTTTAGAAATAGCGGCATAGTAATTTCTGAAACAGGAAATACAGGAACTTGTCCTTTATATAAAGATATAATAGTGCCAATAGATATTAGTGGTACTGCTACCAACAATGCTACTCTTACATTCAGTGCCTCAGGTACTGCCGTTCAGGGTCAGAACTATAGTATTATTACGCCGACAGTAAATTATCTGAACGGCGATAACACGGTGAAAAATGTTACCATCAGAATCTTTGATAATGCTGTAGTAGAAGGCAATAAAACATTAAACCTTACATATAACATTTCCGGATCTGGGGTAGTAGCAGCTTCTACTTCGCAAGTAACTTCCATTACAATTATTGATAATGATGTGGTACCACAGGCTGTTTTCCAAAATACAGCAGTTGCTGGTGGACTGACAACAACATTGTCAAGTTCTACACCTTTCAGAGCCAGCCAGGGAACCCAGAGCAAATTCCAGAGCTTGTATCTTGCCAGTGCGCTTCAACCTTTGGGACTTCAGGCCGGAACACTCAGTAAATATGCACTATTCTTTAATGGTACTGCAAATGTTACTTATAATAATGTTAGTGTGAAATTGTTGAATTCAGGTATTACTAATATAAATACAGCAAATTTCGTAACCGGTAGTTTCACAACTATATTCAGCGGCAGTATTACGTCACCTGCAACCTCGGGCTGGATGGATATACCTCTGTCAGGTTCTTTTGTATGGGATGGTACTTCAAATATAGTTGTAGAAATATGTTTTGATAATCCCGGGACTACAACTGATTTGACAGTTTTGGGTACTGCGCCTGGTGGTAATAACCCTTCTATCTTTACCCGTGTATCTACCGGTAGTGGTTGCACACTGACGGCTGCAGTGTCAAGTTCTACTTTCCGCCCTGATATACGTGTACAAATAGATGCACCTGGAAATGTTGCCGAAACTGTTTTAAACTCAAGCAAGACTGTATCTTTCGGCCCGTCACAGACAATTTATGTGTACAACAGCAATGGTAAAGTTTTGGCTAAAGTTGAAAACCTCTCTACAGTAGATTATGGTTGTACCCAATTCATCATAGACAGGCAAGGGACTTCTTCAGTTCCATTTTGGAATAATAACACAGCAAATTATCTGTTTTCAAAATCACTTAAAGTAATCCCTACAAATAATCCTTCCAACGGTAGTTATAGCATTTCACTTTACTACAATGCTGCAGAAGTCAGTGGTTGGCAGACTGCAACAGGACAAACACTCTCCTCTGCTAGCATGGTAAAAGTGTCAAATGGACGTTATATTCCTGATGTAACTCCAGCTACACCTTATGTAGCTGATATAACCCTGGTGCCAATAACTGTTACCTCCCACAATACAAATGATGTGATCGTGAGTGGTACTTTTAATAATACAAGTTTTTCAGGTTTCGGCATAGGTGTACCTTCCGCTCCTTTACCTGTTACTTCATTAACTTTCTCTGGTGCTGAAATTAATAAATCAGCCGTGCTGAATTGGCAAACAATAACAGAATACAATAACCAGGGATTTGAATTGCAAAAAAGTTTTGATGGAATTAGTTTTTCTAAAATTGCATATGTTGAAGGAGCAATCAATTCCAATACACCCAGTAATTACCTCTATTCTGACCCGGCAAAACTTGGGACAGTACAGTATTACAGGTTAAAGCAGTTAGATATCGATGGCAAATTTACTTACTCAGGAATAGTAGCTATCAGGAAAAATACTATAGTTGATTTCAGTATAATCAGTGTTTCAAATCCATTCTCAAATGACATCAGAATAACTTTCTCTGAACCAACACAGGCAAAAGCTGTCTTTGAATTGTATGATGCCAGTGGCAAAATGGTGCTCACTACACAAGGACAGGTTTATGGACCAAATATTACAATACCTGTAGAACAAAACCTTGCAAAGGGAACCTACATTTTAAGGGTATTGATAAATGATATGGTTTTCAATGAAAAACTGATCAAGAAATAATTTAGCTTACTTCTTATGGAAAATGGCTGTTGTATATTTTGCAACAGCCATTTTTAAATTTAACAGGTAAAGATTTACCAAAAAACAAAATATGTGTTTACTAAGCTTTGATAGATAAAAGCAGCTGAATATGGAAGCCACAATAACAGAACCACCATTAATAGTGACCTTGAAAATGGATGAAGTTTCCCAGGCTTTTTTTGATGTGCAGAGAGCAGCATATTTCCCGGCGTATATTAATTACCTCAATGCGCATATTACGCTGTTTCATAAGCTTCCTTCTGATGAAGTTTTTATTTTAGAACCACTTTCCTTATTATCCAGGCGATCTGATTTTTTAATGACAGTTTCTTCTGTAAAGCATATTGGAAACGGGGTAGTGTATACAATTGAATCTGATGAGTTACATGAATTACACAAAAAATTACAGGTTTCTTTTAAGCCCTGGCTGACAGGCAAAGATGCGCAGAAACTCTGGCCGCATATTACCGTACAAAACAAAGTAACTAATTATAAATCGGAGCAGTTGTATAAGAAATTATCGGAAGGCTTTCAACCATTCTCCATAATGGCGCTTGGGTTTCAGACCTGGCATTACCTGAATGGTCCATGGTCAATGCAGCAGGAAATTCTTTTCTCAGGTTGATCATATTTACTCAAAATAAAACAGCCGGCATAATTGCCGGCTGTAGATTATATTTCTGTAGTTATTACATTCCCATTTTATCTTTCATTCCTTCATCAATTGCATCAAGGAAAGCTTCAGTATTCAGGTATTGATCCTGCGAAACTTTATTTCCGTGAATACAAACTGCTAAGTCTTTTGTCATCTTACCGCTCTCTACAGTTTCTATACAAACTTTTTCAAGGTTCTCACAGAAATCTATCAGCGGTTGGTTGTTGTCCAATTGACCGCGGAAAGCAAGTCCACGTGTCCAAGCAAAAATGGAAGCAATAGGGTTGGTGCTGGTTGGTTTCCCTTTTTGGTGCTCCCTGTAATGACGGGTAACTGTACCATGAGCTGCTTCTGCTTCCATAGTTTTACCATCAGGAGTAATCAGCACAGAAGTCATCAAACCCAGGCTGCCAAAGCCCTGGGCTACTGTATCACTTTGTACGTCACCATCATAGTTCTTACAAGCCCACACAAAATTTCCATTCCATTTTAGCGCACTCGCTACCATGTCATCGATCAAACGATGCTCATAGGTAATTCCTGCTTCTTCATATTTTGCCTTGAATTCGTTCTGATACACTTCTTCAAAAATATCTTTAAAGCGGCCATCATATTTTTTTAGAATAGTATTCTTTGTAGAAAGATATAAAGGCCATTTTTTGCTCAATGCCATATTCATACAGCTACGGGCAAAACCATAAATACTTTCGTCTGTGTTGTACATGCTCATAGCAACACCATCACCTTTGAAATTATATACTTCAAAAGTTTGTGCTTCTCCACCACCTTCAGGAGTGAAGGTCATCGTTAGTTTTCCTTTTCCTTTAATCACTGTGTCTGTAGCACGGTATTGGTCACCAAATGCATGACGGCCCACAATGATCGGCGCTGTCCAGTTGGTAACTAAACGAGGAACATTTTGCATTACTATTGGCTCTCTGAATACAGTGCCATCAAGAATATTCCTAATTGTTCCGTTAGGACTCTTCCACATTTGTTTAAGTCCAAACTCTTCAACCCTTTGTTCGTCGGGGGTAATAGTTGCACACTTTATACCTACACCACAGGCTTTGATCGCATTTGCTGCATCGATGGTAACCTGGTCATCTGTTTCATCCCTGTGCTCCATTCCAAGATCAAAATATTGGATCGGAACTTCCACATAAGGAAGTATCAATTTGTCTTTTATAAACTTCCAGATGATCCTTGTCATCTCGTCTCCATCCAGTTCTACAACCGGGTTGTCTACTTTTATTTTTGTCATGTATTTGAATTGTAAATTTTAAGATTTGTGTGTTTAGCAATTTGTGTAAAATCTTTGTCGTTGTGTAATAAAGAACAGTTGAAATACAGACATAACCATGCAATTAATGTGTCGTTCGTTTTGCTGATGGTTACTCCTTTTTTTCGTAATTCCCGGTACATTCCAGCAGATTCTTTAGCTGCGAAATATGGGTCATAAGACATTAAAGTGTATGCAGTTAAATAGTCTTCCACTTCTTTAACAAGTGACTCATCTTTAATGCCCTGTAGTATTTCTTGAAAAATAACAGGCGGCACCACTATATCTTCACTTTCAATTATTTCATACAATTTTAGGGAACCTTTTTTCTGATACCCGTGAAAAAAGTCTACCCAAACGCTGGTATCTACCATTATAGCACTCATATAGACCGCATCATTTTTAAATCACCTTCCCATTCTACTTTACCAAAAAGTGATTTCATTTTTCTCCTCTTTTGTAGTCTGGAAAATTCCCTTAATGCAGTATTTACTAACTCCTTTTTACTTTTTAAATCCGAATTCTTTTGTGCTTCTTTGAGCACTTTTTCATCAATGTCTATATTAGTTCTCATTATAATAATTTTGCTATACACAAATATAACTAATTATATACACACGAGTTTTGCCGGGATGGGAACTACAAACTACTACTTTTTCTAAGTTGTGCTTCTCCTGTCACTACGCCCATATTAGAAATAATCTCATTGCCAAACTCATCCGTTTTTAATAAAGTTGCGCCCGTCATCAGGTTATAGAAATCTATTGTAACAGTTTTACGCATGATCGTAGCCTGTAGTGCTGTAACAATCATCTCAGCTGCTTCATTCCAGCCGATATATTCCAGCAGCATGCAGCCACTCAAAATTACCGAAGAAGGGTTCATGCTATTGGTTCCTGCAAATTTCGGAGCCGTACCATGCGTCGCCTCAAAAACTGCATAGCCTGTTTTGTAATTGATATTTGCTCCGGGAGCAATGCCTATTCCTCCGACTTCTGCTGCAAGTGCATCGGAGATATAATCACCGTTTAAATTGAGCGTAGCCACTACAGAATAGTCTTTTGGCGCAATTAATATTTGTTGTAAAAAATTATCTGCAATAATGTCTTTTACTAAAAGTTTTCCTTCGTTCAATGCTTTTCGTTGCACCTCATTTGCATGTGCTTCACCATGTTCTTTCTTCAAAGCATCCCACTCATCCCAGGTAAATGTTTTGTCGCCAAATTCCTGCCTGGCCACTTCATATCCCCAGGTTTTAAATCCACCTTCGGTAAATTTCATGATGTTGCCTTTGTGTACCAGGGAAACAGATGGCAGGTTATGGGCCAACGCATGTTCTATAGCAGCACGAACCAATCTTTGTGTTCCTTGTTTAGAAACGGGTTTCACACCATAACTGGAATCGCCAGGGAAACGGACATTGGTCACGCCCATTTCTTCGAGTAAGAATTTTTCAAATTTTGCTGCTTCGGGTGTTCCGGCTTTCCATTCTATACCTGCGTAAATGTCTTCGGTATTCTCTCTAAAGATGACCATATCCACATCTTCAGGGTGAACCACCGGTGATGGTACACCTTTAAACCATTTTACCGGACGCACACAAGCATAGAGGTCAAGTTCCTGGCGCATAGCTACATTCATCGATCGCATACCCCCACCAATAGGTGTAGTCAGAGGTCCTTTAATAGAAACAATATGTTCTTTTGCTGCCTCCAAAGTCTCAGCTGGCAACCATTCCCCGGTTTGTTTAAAGGCTTTTTCACCTGCCAATATTTCTTTCCAGGTTATTTTTTTGGATCCGCCATACGCCTTCTCTACAGCGTGATCAAAAACCTTTTCTGCAACTGCCCATATCTCAGGGCCAATTCCATCTCCTTCAATAAATGGTATGATTGGATGATCAGGTACCTGGAGTTTTCCGTTGGACTGCATGGTTATTTTTTCTGCCATATCTCGGTATTATTTATTTTTTAATTGATGTTATTCCGGCAAATTTAATGAACATTATTTTCGCATATTTTCGCCAGGCGATCAATTGATTTTATTTTAATTAAAATTCAGGGTACAATTAAACCATTCTCCATCCAGCACTGCATCATATTTTTTGTAAAAATTGATAGCGGGTTCGTTCCAGTCCAACACTTGCCACATCATTCCGTTATAGTTTCTGTCTTTGCATACTTCAATCAGGTTGTCCATTAGTAGTCGGCCAATACCTTTTCCCCGCATTTTTTCTGTCACCAATAGATCCTCAAGATAAAGTCTTTGTCCTTTCCAGGTGCTGTATCTAATGTAGCAAAGAGAAAAGCCAACTATTTTTCCATCATATTCGGCTACCCAGGCTTCCCACACAGGTTTAGAACCAAAGCCACTTTCTACAAAATGATCGAAACTCACCGTAACTTCTTCTGGTGCTTTTTCATAAACAGCAAGTTCATGAATTAAGTCCATCATTATTTTGCAGTCATCAACAATCGCAGGCCTGATTTTTACGTCCATTATTTTTAAAAATATATTTTTGAATTATTGTATAATTGATTGCTGAAAAATTAGGCATTAAAATGGTAATAACCTTCAAACAAATTCTAAACCTTGAAATATGAAAAAAATGCTGCTTGAGTTTGCCAATTATAACCATTGGGCAAACAAACAGTTTACGGACATAATCGTCAATCTCCCGGATGATGTATTGAAACATAAAACGATGGCAAGTTTCGGTAGTATCTATAATACCTTGCTTCATTTATGGGATGTAGAAGCCATTTGGTGGAAAAGAATGAAACTGGAAGAAGCAATCAGCTTTCCTTCAGAAAATTTTGAGGGAACCCTTACTGAACTGATAAAAGATTTTCTTGGCCAGTCCAAACAATGGACAGAATGGATAAATAACGCCACAGAGAATGCTTTACAGCATGAGTTCATTTACAGAAATACTAAAAAAGATCAATTTAAGCAGCCGGTATTTGAAGTACTGGTCCATTTATTCAATCACCAAACTTATCATCGGGGACAATTGGTAACCATGCTTAAAGAGGCGAGAGTGAAAAAAATTCCGCACAATCAATTTATAGAATTTACCCGGAGCAAATAAAAATTAATTGCGGTCTATCAGGGTGTAAGTAGTACCGTAACCTGTGTAGGAATTGCTGATCCGTTGAAACTCGTAGTGAACAAAATTCCGGTAAACCATACCAATGTTCGCTGCATAGATCTCGAGACCAAGATTCTTTTCAGCGTATTGGGTTTGTGGGGTAAGCGGTAATCCCAGAGAATCGTTTCTCTGCATTACAGTCACTGTGCTGTCGTAGGTAAATGCACCAACTGTTTTAGGCTGATGGGCATCCTGGTAAGTGTATTCCCAATCATCCAGGTATTTTAGCTGAGAGTTGATTGAATAGGTGTCAATAAATTTATTTCCTTTCCAGCTGTACCCATCACGGATTGGCTGTAGCAGTTTCAGGTAGCGTAGGTTATTTTCAATAAATTCCAAACTTGTTCCGGTATTAATTGCGGTAAAAGTCGCATCAGGGCTGAATGCAGCTGTACTGTTTAATGGACGGATAGACCTGAAAATTCTCCAGGCCGGGCGGCCAAGATTATCCGTAACCATACTATCTACTGTAAATTTTACCTGGTAACTATGTATTTGCTGTGTGGAACCAAAGGAAACAAATACCAATGAATCCAGCCGGTAAGTGATGAATTTCCCTGTTTTGAAGGGAGCATATGTTTCTATAGCTGCGGTTTGAAAATCTTCATTTTCTTTATCGCAGGAAATTAAAAAAAGAGAAATAATACCGGTTAGCAAAATTATGGGTAGCAGTTTCATGTGTTATTTTATAGTTTTTGGTCACCAAAGGAATGCAGGTGTAGAATTTCCCCTAATAAAACCTATCAATATATTAGCATCTATTAACGCTAATCATACATACGGTAAAAATAAGAATTTCTTTTTAGGAAAGCCCAGGTGTATGAAATGAAAAATCACTTTTAAAGATCATCGGGCACTTGACGTGAGATCACCCCACCACCAATCACATCATCACCTTCATAGAATACAGCACTTTGTCCCGGCGCCACACCTTTTACATCATTATTAAAAATAACGGTAACGACCCCATTCTTATTGTAAAGCCTGCTTTCTGCACCAGGATCTTTGTAGCGGATCTTAGTTACAGCTTCCATTTCATCCGTTATCCCATCATATTTCAGCCAGTTCAGCCCGGTGACAACTAATTCTGTTTTATTTAAATCGTCTATTTCTCCCAGGACAACTGTATTGGTATCAGGGTGAATAGCTGTAACATAAGCAGGTGTACCTAAGGCGATATCAAGTCCTTTTCTCTGGCCTACGGTATAAAATGGGTAGCCCCGATGTTTCCCCAGTATTTTCCCATCTTTATTTACAAACATTCCTCCATCTACTTTTTCTTCCAGCCCCGGAACCCTTCTTTTCAGGAAACCACGGTAGTCATTGTCGGGCACAAAACAGATCTCGTAGCTTTCAGATTTTTTTGCCAGTTCGGGGTATCCATATTCTTCGGCCAGTTTCCTGATCTCAGTTTTATGAAATTTCCCTAATGGTAAAAGAGTCCGGCTCAGCAGGTCCTGCTGCAATCCCCAAAGCGCATAGCTTTGGTCTTTACTATCATCTAAACCTTTGCTGATGAAATACCTTCCATTAGTATGCTGATGTACCTGTGCATAATGACCGGTAGCAATAAATTTGCAACCCAAAGCGTCAGCTCTTTTCAGCAATGCCCTCCATTTGATGTGCGTATTGCACATTACGCAAGGGTTTGGCGTACGGCCGGCAATGTATTCTTCTACAAAATTGTCTATCACAAAATCCCCGAATTCTTCCCTGATATCCAAAATAAAATGGGGAAACCCATGCTGCACAGCTGCTGTACGGGCATCATTGAAGCTTTCCAGGTTGCAGCAACCTGTTTCTTTTTTACCGGTAGTGGTACCGCTATCGGCATAGTCCCAGGTTTTCATGGTGATGCCCACCACATCGTACCCTTGCTTATGCAGCATAAGGGCAGCCACAGTACTATCTATACCGCCGCTCATGGCCATCAACACTTTACCTTTTTTCTCTGTATTCATTAGGGAGCAAAGATACAAATAAGGTTTTTGTGGCTTGTTGCGGGATTGGTAAAAAGGGTTTGGGAAGATTTACTGACACAAAGAAAGAGCGAGGTTTCCCTCACTCTTTTAATTTAACCCCTATAAACGATTCTACTACTCTTTTTTAGCAGGTTTCGGTGGAGTTGGAGGGGTATTCGGATTTAATTGTTTTCCCCGGTTACCTTGATTTTTGTCATAGGTTTCATTTGTTCCTGGGGTTCCTTTGTTTGGATTTTGTATATCCGCTTCGTGATTGCTCATAATAAGTCTTTTTAAGTTTTTATAAATTGGGTTAAAATCGAATTACTTACCTCTTGGAGAATTTCCTCTTCCCTTTCCGGAGGGATTTCCCGTGGTAGAAGGATAGTTTGGATTTGTAGCAAAAACCATGTGATTTGTTTGATAGATCATGTTATATGTTTTTTTTAAAAAAGCCTACTCAATTTTTTTTTTCGGCTTCCGATTATTGAAATATATTATTAATAAGGTATTTAGGTATTTGAAAAAGCAATTTGCCCTATCATTTATACCTTACTCCCTGGAGCTCCAGTAAGCGTCATTATTGTCGTTCAACTGATTAGAATGATTGTCTAACTCATCCTGAGAATATTCATATGGGTCCATTATTGTAAGTTTTTATAATTTAAAATTGATTTGGAAATAACTTTTATTGTAATCGTAATTTGTCAGGTCCTTTATTTTTAATTGGCATTAGTTAGATTTTTAAAATGAGTAATATTTTTGAAAGCAACATCTTAAAAATCTTGCTTATCCTTAGAAATGCATTTTGTGCAAAAATTCCGTGGGATAGTGACGTGAGGTACTACAGGAAATTTCAGTAATGAAATCCTTTTAGGATTCAGAATGTCTAAGTCCTCATTACCATATTGGTTTGATACAGTAAATGTTAGTTTGCAATTTCCGCAATCGTAAGAGGGATGATTTAATGCTGCTCCGTTCATGTGTTTTAATTTTATAACACAAATATGGAGCGCCCGAAATCTCATTAAAAAAATCGGGTAATGAATCGGCGGAAAGAGTAATGAAAAGCTTTATTGGAGTAATGAAAGGCCTAGGAGAGGGCCTTTCTTAATTTGTTTTTATGATCTTCTGAAATAGTTAAGGTAATTTGTCCTTGCTTACCTGAAGTTTTAATTCCCTCAACGTTCAGGTTTGAACCTTCAACGTTTTTCAAATTTGCATAAGCCTTGTTTACTACTGAACTACGGTGTATCTGGATAAAATCTTCCTCTGGAAAACCGTAAGGTTTCAAATTTGTAAATGAAAAATCTTTGAGTATTTCTGGTTGCCTGTTTGTAAAATAGATTCGCTTATTGTTAGATTTTCTACTACTTTCCTCTTGATGTATTGTAAGACAGACAATTTCCTGCAATTCTATAAATTCATCCTGACCTTGTATGCGAAGTTTAACTCTGCTAGGTCTTTGCAAGGAAATACTTTTTATAAACTTAGGTAAAATCTTTCCTAGTTTTTCCATGGTAACCGGTTTGGAAATATGCATTATTGAACTATCCGAGTTAAGGTTTAATTCCTCAATATCTCTATAGTACTCGCTATTTTTACCACTTACAAATAAGGTGGGTAATTTAAATTTATTACAAATGTCTATACCATTTATGCTATCTCCACTAATGTCTATATCCATGATCAGACAATCAGGTTTTTTTTCATCTACTTCTTTACAAAAGACGGAAGTTGAAGTTGAATTTATTACTACCTCTAACTTGTCTAATTCCTGAATGTCCCGAACAAGGTCTTTAAGTAAAATTGGATTGTCTTCTAAAATGGCTGCACGGAGCTTTTTCATTAATTCAAATAAACGGTGAGAGAAGTATGGTATTCAAAATCACTGCGGCTGTTTTTTATTTCAAATTTCTGGTTTAGCAGAATGGATAATCTTTTTTCCATGTTTGCCAGTCCAATG
This sequence comes from Chitinophagales bacterium, assembly GCA_038208485.1. Taxonomy (GTDB): domain Bacteria; phylum Bacteroidota; class Bacteroidia; order Chitinophagales; family Chitinophagaceae; genus Ferruginibacter. Next base: position 5,482 of record JBBQYS010000004.1, on the reverse strand, counting down.
CCTCCTGGCTTGATTACTTTATTAGTAGCTATTCTATTTACCACCCTGAGTTCAAATTGATGCCCGGTCAATGAGATCTTTATCCTTAAAAATTCCGGGTGATTTGTATCTCCATGTTTAAATGCATTTTCTATAAAATAAGCACTCACCAGGTGAGGAATGCAATTCTTTGTATAATAAGGAGATGCTTCATCCACCCGACTTTTTTCCAGTTTTATGGCATCAATATTTACAATAAAAAGATCTTGTAGATCAAGGTATTTTTTCAGAAATAGAATTTCGTCCTCAATACTTACCATTTGATCTGAACCTTTATACAAGATATAATCAAGTGTTTCCGATAATGAATCCATTCCCTTACTCATTCTACGGGAAAGTGATCTCAAGTTTGCCAATATATTATTAACTGTATGCGGCTGTAATTGGAACTTTAGCCTGTCCGCTTCATGTAATCTATTTTGACCCTCGAGTGCCAGGTTCTGTTTATTGATTTCTATTTTCTCCTGGTAGAGATTATGCCTGTCCGCTCTTATTTTTTTTCTTAAAAGTTTATTTTTGGAAAGTTTACACTTCTGGGAAATTATAAAGGCAAGGAGGACTACAATTATTATTAGCAGGAAATATTCAAGGGTGTTCAAAGGGTTACCAATTTAATTGAGACTAATTAATATCGATAACGATCAGGATGAAAAATTATTTCACTTCCGCTTCTTTTTTTTCCTCCAGGGTGCATCTTTCTGCCAGTCGCCGGCCATGAGGGAGCCATAGGGCATAATTTCATCTACCACTTCTCCCAGGCCAAATTCCTGCATTTGATTTTTTACATGCTGCGCATTTTTATAGGCACTTGGCAGTTCTGAAATATCTATATGGTTAGAAAAAAACCTGATGTCCAGGCCTTTTGTTTCATCATGAAAGATCTGGCTGATGGTGCGGTGTGCATTGTTTCTTTTGTGTTTGCCCCGGCTGATATTTCTTCCTGCACCATGTGGGGCAAAGCCCAGGTTGCTGTCAGTAGTTTCTCCTTTTACGATCAATACCGGTTCACTCATATTGAGCGGAATAAGCCTCAGTCCTTCTTTGCTATCGGGCACAAATTTATCATCAAGCGGGGTAGCGCCTTTTGCGTGGTAAAAAAGATCGCCTTCTTTAAATACAAAATTATGTTCGTTCCAAAACCTGTCTACTGGATCTGTATTCAGTTTTCTTCCCGTGGCTTCATGTAGTGTAGTGTGATTTAGTTTTGTCCATTCTCTCACCAATTGCAAAGCCTCCCAATACATTTTTCCTTCTTCAGTATCGTATGGGATCCAGGCATTTTGCACTTTGGTTTTAGGAGAAATTTCTTTCCGGAAATATTCTGCTATACGCATACCATTGGTATAGAGGTTAGCGCCCAGGCCACGGCTGCCATGATGTGTAACCAGCATGGTATCGCCCGTTTTTGCAGAAGTGCCTACATAAAGAAAATGATTTCCATCTCCCTGGGTGCCCATGTGTCCGCTGGCAAAGCTCATGCTTTTTTCAGTGTTCAATAACCTATTGCCCATCAGTTTTTCTATTAATTCTTTTGGCAGGTCTGAATATTCTTCTCTGCCGCCACCGCCAAAATGGGTGATGCTGTGTGCCGCATCCAGTACAGCTTTTGGATCTGTTTTGCCAAAATTGGTCATCATGACTGAGCAGCAGACATCTGCACTATGCATGGAAGGATGAATAGCGTTTTTGGCAATTACAATTCCTCCAACAGGGATCTGACCTTCGCCGGTAGGGCAGGCATCGGGCATGATGGCACCACCCACAAGCGTTGGGGTTTTCATCAGACCGTTCATAGCAGAAATTACGGCATCTACATTTTCATTTTCTTCAGCAGTTTCTCCTTTTATGTTTCGGTAAAAATCTATTGCTTCTGCATGCGGTTCCACATATTTTGGCCTGGTGGATTCTATATATTTTTTTAATGATTCTCCTTCGAGCGAATGCTCATTGGCATGCGCAATGACTTCCCTGAACCATTTGGCAGGCTGATAGCCTAAAGCCAGTATTTCATTTCCTGTGATCATTGTTTAAGTAGATTGGTAGTGCGGGTAGCACAAATTATTGGTTCGTGTTATTCAGAAAATAACATGAACCAAAAAAGTTTTTATGAGGACTGTTTATTTCTTCACCTGTCCATAACTACTAAAAAGGTTTCGTGAATAAGTGCCGGGAGTCAGGTGTGAGCCTTCATCAAAACTGTAGTTCACATATTTGATTCCTTTCAACTCAGTAAGGTTGAATGTAGCTGAGGCAAGGTATTCTTGTGGGCCTGAAGAGCCCATTCTTTGGGTTAGGTAATTGCTTTGCGGAATAGATACATAAACAGTGTCCTGTGATAATTTGTTGAACTGAAGTTTTACACTGTCCCAGGCATTGTTTATTCCTGCTATGATTGTTTTTGGTGATAAGGTATCAGCATTTACTTCACGATTTTTTACCAGCCTGAAATCATTTTTTATGGTATCATATTCGGTACTCCAAATAGCGGTTGTCATAATTTTAGTGACTTCCATATCTCCATTGGGGTTGGAAGTAATATATGTAGTGTCTCTTTCTTCTGAGGATGAATCAGTATCTGTGCTGTTGCTACATGAAAATAAAATTAGTGAGCCAGTAGAGAAGAGAAGCGTATAAAGAATAAAATTTTTCATTTTCCGTTAATTATTGATATGCTTAAAGATAGCAAGTATTGGGAAAAGAAAATTTCACAGACTATTTTGTGATAAAACGAAATGCCTGGCTGAACTTAGCTTCTACTGATGAATGGCTGCCGGATGCAGCGCATGTACCCCGCAACACCGCCACAGGCGGGGGAGGAGTACATGGCAGCAGCCGGGACAAATGCCGGGTAAAGATTTGAAGCCGATGCCCCCAATTAATTCTTCAGATCACCGGCCCACACAAATCCTTTGGCTCCATTACCGAGTTCTACCCGGTAAAAATTATTGGTATATGCCCTGGTGCTTATGCTGTAATCTTCTGTCATTTTAAATGCTGATTTTTTCTCCGGCGAAGGCTAAAGTTTTGTTTTTGTTGTAAGGTTATATGTTTTGGAAAGCGGTTTCTGTGCGGGATAAACCGGTGTCGGCGCTGCTTTCACAAAAGGCAGGGGATCTACTGCGCCGCCGCTAGCATAAATGCCAAAATGTAAATGCGGAGGAGTAGTTTTTGCATTGCCGGTATTGCCAACAGTGCCGATTACATCACCTTTTTTTACCCTTTGTCCATCACGAACAAGTTGCTGGTCGAGGTGTGCATGATAAAGGGAAATGGGGATGCCATCTGGCCGGAGAGAAACAACTTTTCCACCGATATTTGTTTCATCTATATACCCAATAACACCATCGGCAGCAGCTACAATATTGGAACCTTTTAACGCAAAAATATCTATGCCTTCGTGGCGGCGTACACCTCCGTCGCGGGGTTCGCCCCACAAACTTCCGATGTTGGATTTTACGGCTGCATCTATCGGAAAAGACAGCAATGGAGAGAGTTGTATTTTAAGTTGGTAAGTGCCTGAAGCATTCATTTCGGGATGTACCAAAACGATGTAGGTGTAAGGGTTTAGCACATTCTCGGTGAGGGTATTGCTCACGGTATCAGCCGAAGAAATGCGTTTTTTCTCCCCATTAGCTTCCAGGCGCCAAAGTTCTATATACGCCGTAAAATCGTTGTTGTTTGTTTCTGCCAGTTCTACTTGTATTTTTTGTCCTTGTTTTGCGTTAAATGAATAACCAACAGCATCTGGTTTGAGGTTACTGATGACGCCATTTTCTATGTAAGGAGCAGGCACAGGTAATGGATTTTCCAAAGCAAACTTCCCCGCTGCAATCCATGCGACGAATTTCGCCGGAGCCAATTTCTGTAACTTAGCTTCGTATTTTTCTTTGGCTGTTTTGTTATTGAAGATATCCCGGCTGATATTGTTGCAGCCGACCGTAAAAAAAGTTATAGCGCAAAGAAGAAAGAGTAAATTTTTGAACATGCTGTTTTATTTGCAAAGCAGTTGCCAGATTTCAGTAATTAATTGAAAAAATTGCTAATTCTCAAATATCAAATATCAATTATCAATTATCAATTGTCGATTTGGTAACTTCAGACATCTTGTCTTCCGGTCTCAAATCTCCAGGTCTCAAGTCTAAGTACTAAGTGTCGTATAGCACTACATCGGTTACCCTTTTTATAGTTCATTAAAGTCTTTCATTCTGGTGGTAGCCCTTAAGGGCGCTTAATGCCTCAAATCGTAGCACAGATAGGTAACACTTTTTTTAAAGTTCTTTGACATAAGGCAAGATTTTCACCAATCAACTGCAGATATTGTAAATGGAAATGTCTGTACTAATTCTTCGTTTTGGCGGATATTCAGACATTGATTTACTATATTAATTTCTGCAACCACATAGCTGTATTTCAAGTCGTCATTTACGATAAAACTTTCATTCGGCAGGTGTAGTTTTAAATCACTTCTTATGTAACGAATAAAATATATACAGCCCTCCGTTAACCTTATTTCTATTTTCATTCTTTGTTTTAAAGAAGGTAAATGTTGAGATCCGTTGTAATATAAAGCTGGCAGCATCTGGGCTTTCATTTCGTTGGGGGTTTTATGTTTTTGAGAACTGTATCGGTGATTTTCATTGTGAAATTCAATAAAATATTTTTCTTGCAAACAAAGCTTTTCAAAATTCTCAAAAGTATAAGCACGCAAAAATTTTTGTTGGTAAGTGCCGTTGAATTTTTCGATAATACCATTTCGCCAAGGTTCTCCTGGTGGAATAAATACTGGTGCTACCCCCTGGCTTAAAGCAAAACGTATTACGCTACCAAAGCTGCGTGGATAGCGATTACTACCCCTAAAGGCTAGTTCATTATCCATTTGTAAAGCATCAGGTATTCCGTGAATTTTCCAAAATGATGCAATAGCTTGTACAATTTGATCAGATGATTTTGTACGAACTGCTTTTACAAAACAGCTTCGTGTAGTAGTGTCTATAAAATTGACACTGTAAAACCGGCCATCACCTTTAATATAGCGTGGCCCCACTAAATCCATCTGATGGGTATGAACAAAAAGTTCAGGATATTCCTGAGGTGTTTTTTCAAGTCTCTTTTTTTTATTCAAACCATGTTTACGAATAACCCGGTTAATTGTCCAAACAGCAGGAACGGGTTTTAAACCACGTCTTTCAAATTCGTACTGAATAGATATTGCTCCAGTTTGAGCCATCTTTTCAGAGGATAAATCACGTCGGATTAGAAGGATATGCTGCTCAGTTTCCTCTTCAATTATAGTGCGGAATTTTTTAGGAGCTCTGCTCTCACTGGCAAACCAGTGAAAGTTTTCTGAAGCGTTCTTGTATCGGTTAATCCAATGATGAACCCACTTACGACTTTTGTTTAAAGAAACAGCAATACGAGACACTTTTTCCCCTTTCAAATATCT